>NZ_JADYWR010000021.1:0-75163 GCF_015864705.1 Pseudoalteromonas sp. NGC95 | reverse complement strand
TAATATCGAGAGCATTAGAAAGTTGCATAAAAAAATCCGAATTCTACAAAAGAATTCGGATTCTTACATACCTAGAAGATCGTTCAAGTTCTATTAACTAATTCTTAAATGATCGGCATTACAGCTTCGGCTGCGTTTTTATTTTCTTTTATTAGGGTACAAAAAATTGCCTAATTAAGTATTTTTTATTAGACTCAAGGCAATAAAGGATTAATTAAAGCAGGAACGCTATGAAATACTTTACCTACTTAGCTATATCAATCATGGCTATTGCAGTCATCTCTTTGTTTTATTTAAAAAAGCCCGATGGTCAAACATGGCTTTCTGCATCATCAATTAGCAGTGAATCTCAGCAAATTAAAGAAAAAATGGTTGCGCTATCTAGCAATACTTTGGACCAAGCAGTGCAGGGCGTTAAGCAAGCTGGCGATAAAATTGCGAGCAGTATTTCTGATGAACCAATGCCTGAAAGTACTACCTCAAGCAGCAAAATTTTTAAGTGGCAAGATGAAACAGGCCAATGGCACTTTTCTGATACACCTAGCCCGCATGCAAAAAGTATTGAAGTAAAACTCGATCCTAAAGATATTACTGTTATTGCTGCAGAAGACACGTCTATTTTAAATACCTCTCCAAGTACAAATACAATGTCGGCTGCACCAGAGGGGATCAGTATTTTGAACCCAGACTCTGTTAAAAAGTTATTTAATGATGCCGAAAATGTAAAAGACAAACTAGAAAAACGTAATAAAGAAATTAATAATTTAAGTGCACTTTAATTATTTAGAGTGAGTGCTTTTATGGTTTTTTAAATAACGTTTTTCGGCTTCCATCAATAATACGGTTAAATATATTTTAGTGGGAAGCGACAGCAGTACACCTACAGCAATGCATGCCGCGGCTATAATTATTCCTTTAATACCATGATTAACAGTGAAGTAACTCGACACAATTAAAGTGTGGCCAGTCACAATGAGGCACAACCCAAGCACTATTGATGTTTTAAGCAGCCTAATTATCATCGTTTGCGACATAGTTACCTCACTAATAGTCGCCCTAGGGCCTGTTTATCTATCGAGGTTAAATTTGCAGCAGTGTGTTTGGTATTTAGGCAAGGCAGAGCCTATGTAGTGTGGTTATTCCCCATGAATAGGCGATAACGTGGAATAAATGCCAAACATGCGCTGCCCGAAGGGTTCTGCCTAGGGGCTATTTACTCTTTGTTGCTCGGTTTTTACTTAGCCCACTAGGTTACAAACCTCACGCCGCGATTAAATAGCCCCTAGGTTGAACAAATTTTAATCCTGAAAGGTCAACAGGCCCTAGTGTAGGCACGCTTTAAATGCTTAGCATTGATTTAAGACAACAAACAGCATACATAAAAAAGCCCAGCTTATTACTAAACTGGGCTTTTAAATGTATTAACTACTGTCTTTGTTAGTCGAGCATATTACGCAGTACATATTGTAAAATACCGCCGTGTTTGTAGTAATCCCACTCTTTAGGGGTATCAATACGTACATCAGCACTCAAGGTTACTTTTTTACCTTCGGCATTTGTAGCAATAACGGTTACTTCATCGGTTTTATCGTACAGGCCATCAATATCAAATTGTTCTTGCCCTGTTAACCCATGTGACTCGTAGCTTTCACCTTCTTTAAATTGCAGAGGTAATACACCCATACCAATTAAGTTAGAGCGATGAATACGTTCATAGCTTTGTGCTACAACGGCTTTAACGCCTAATAAAAGTGAGCCTTTAGCAGCCCAGTCACGAGATGAGCCCGTACCGTATTCCTTACCCGCTAAAATAATGAGTGGAGTATTATTTTTTTGATACTCCATTGCTGCATCATAAATACTCTCTAGCGTATCGCCAGGCTGAGTACGTGTTACGCCACCTTCAGTACCTGGTGCTAGTAAGTTTTTAAGACGAACATTAGCAAACGTACCACGCATCATTACTTCGTGATTACCACGGCGTGAACCGTACGAGTTAAACTGCGCTTTATCTACGCCATTTTCTTGCAAGTATAAACCTGCTGGTGCATCTGCTTTAATAGCACCTGCTGGAGAAATATGGTCAGTGGTTACTGAATCCCCAAGTTTAGCTAAACAACGTGCGCCTTCGATAGTGGGGATACCTGGTGGTTCTACTTTCATACCATCAAAAAATGGTGCTTTTTTAATGTAGGTAGATGCGTCATCCCAATCGTAAAGTTTGCCATCTGGTATTTTAATTTGCTGCCAACGGCTATCGCCTTCGTAAACGTTAGCGTAGCTTTTTTCGAACATTTCTTTAGTTACTGTTTCTTTAACTAGGTCACTTACTTCTTTAACGCTTGGCCAAATGTTTTTAAGGTAAATATCGTTACCGTTAGCATCTTGAGCCAGGGGTTCGTTGTATACGTCAATATCGGTTCTGCCCGCAATGGCGTAAGCAACAACAAGCGGAGGGGATGCTAAAAAGTTCATTTTAACATCTTGGTGAATACGCCCTTCAAAGTTACGGTTACCCGATAAAATAGAGCTCACTACTAATTTATGTTTTTGAATTGCGTCTGATATTTCAGTTGCAAGCGGCCCTGAGTTACCAATACACGTAGTACAGCCGTAGCCAACTAAGTTAAAGCCTAGGCTTTCTAGGTCATCCATCAGGCCTGCTTTTTCTAGGTAGTCGGTAACTACTTTAGAGCCTGGTGCAAGTGATGTTTTAACCCAAGGTTTTACATTAATGCCTAACTGTTTTGCTTTTTTGGCAACCAAACCAGCAGCTAAAATAACACTTGGGTTAGAAGTATTAGTACAGCTGGTAATTGCGGCAATAACACAAGCGCCATCGTTTAACTCAAACTCTTGCCCTTTAAATTTAACCTTGGCGGCGCCCATAAACTGCGCTTCGTTAACTGGTTCATCTGGATTTGTTGTTGGCCCTTCACTTTCAATACGAGCTTGTTCTTCGTCGCTATTATCACGACGAGCCATACGTTCATCTTGAAAGTTTTTTAAATGCTGGCTAATCACTTCACCAGCCTTGTCTAGGGAAATTCTATCCTGTGGTCGTTTAGGGCCTGCAAGGCTTGGTACAACATCACCTAGTTTAAGCTCGAGTGTATCGGTATAGCTAGCTTCGTCACCATCGTTACGCCATAAACCTTGGTGTTTTGCGTAATCCTCAATTACCTTTAGGTGACTTTCGTCGCGGTTTGTTAAGCGAAGGTAGTTAATGGTTTCATCATCAATTGGGAAAATACCACACGTAGCGCCGTATTCTGGTGCCATATTCGCTATGGTTGCTCTATCAGCAAGTGGTAAGTCGGCAAGGCCATCACCATAAAACTCTACAAATTTACCCACTACACCATGGTTACGCAGTATTTCGGTTACCGTTAACACTAAATCTGTAGCGGTAGTACCTTCAGGTAAGCGGCCGCTTAGCTTCATACCGACTACTTGTGGAATGAGTAAGCTAATTGGCTGACCAAGCATGGCTGCTTCGGCTTCAATACCGCCTACACCCCAACCAAGCACACCTAAGCCATTAATCATGGTGGTGTGAGAGTCAGTCCCTACAAGCGTATCTGGGTAAGCGAATTTTTTGCCGTCGCGCTCTTCATTAAAAACAACGCGCGCTAAGTATTCTAGGTTTACTTGGTGAACAATACCGGTTGCTGGTGGCACTACTTTTAAATTATCAAAAGCGGTTTGTCCCCAGCGTAAAAATTCATAACGTTCTTTATTTCGGTCATATTCAAGTTTTGCATTTAAATCAAATGCACCATCATTTCCGTAGCCATCTACTTGTACCGAATGGTCAATAACAAGTTCAGCAGGTGATAACGGGTTTATTTTTGCAGGATCGCCACCTAGTTTTTCCATTGCGTCACGCATCGCGGCTAAATCTACAATAGCAGGTACGCCGGTAAAGTCTTGCATAACTACACGGGCAGGTGTAAAGGCAACTTCAGATGCAGGCTTTGCTTGAGGATCCCAATTAAGGAGAGCTTGAATATCTTGTTCTTTTATATTTGCGCCATCTTCGTTACGAAGAAGGTTTTCAAGTAATACTTTTAAGGAAAAGGGCAGTCGTTTCGCTTTGTCGCCAAGTCCTTTTAGAGAATGAATATGATATTGCTCACCATTTATTGTGAGCTGATGTTGGGTATCGAAACTATTATTCATTATTTGCCCCTTTATGAATTAGAAAAATATTTTGAAGAGTGACCTCTGTAGTGTTCGAGTTGCAAAGTACATACCAGTGTAAAAAATCGTGTTTAGAGAACGAATTTTATACAGTTAATATAGTAGAGATGATGCTGAAAAGTTTAATTTCAAGAGATGATTTGAAAGAGGTAGGGTCAAAAGTTATTTCGACCCTTATCAATTACTGTAACCAACCTTGTTGCTTACCCTTAATACTCAAACAAAGTAAAGCTATGGCAATAACGATTACAAATATAGGCATAAATACAGCACTTGCACCAAGTAGCTCAATACTGTTTATGACCACAAAATTATAATATTGCTGAATTAAAATAGCGCCGAGCGATAGCGCAAAAGTAGGTGTTGCCAGCGCGTTTTTAGCAAGTAAAAACAGACAACCAAAAGTGCTTCCAAATACAGCTATAGCAAATGCAATGGTTGACCAAATAGGAACGTTAGAGTAGGCAACTTGTTGATCTAGCGGAAGTTTACCTATCATTTCGGGTGTCATCATCATGTGCATAGCAAATGCAATAACGCCAAGTAAGTTCCATACGAGTGCCGCCCATACAACGGGCTTAAACCAATTTTTAGGTGTTTTGACAGACATTTTATAACCTTGTTTTTATTATTAATCAGGGCCTGTTTATCTTTCGAGGTTAAATTTGCAGCAGTATGTTTGGTATTTAGGCAAGGCAGAGCCTATGTAGTGTGGTACTCCCCATAAATGGGCGATAACGCAGCATAGATTCCAAACATGCGCTGCCCGAAGGGTTCTGCCTAGGGGCAATTTACTCTTTGTTGCTCGGTTTTTACTTAGCCCACTAGGTTACAAACCTCGCGCCGCGATTAAATTGCCCCTAGATTGAACAAATTTTAATCCTGAAAGGTCAACAGGCCCTAGGTTATTAAAGAGTAAAAAGGCCAACTATACAAGTTGACCTTTTTATATAAAAAGAGGGCTTTTAAATGCTTAACCAAATGAAATGGGACGACGACCTGTTTTATCATCTACTTTTGGTTTTTTAGTTCGCTTACGCTTACTTTTAGCTGGCTGATTTGTTGGTTGTGGTGCAGCTTGCTTTGACTCTGCTTGAGTTTGTACCGCAGGTTTTTCTGCAGGGGTTGCATCTTCACTTAGCGCAAGTTTAAAAAATTCACCATCAAATTCTAATACATCGCCACTGTATAATTTTTTCCGCTTTATTGTACAAATTTCATGGTTAACACCCACATAGCCTTCGGTAATTAGGTTTTTAGCTTGGCCGCCACCTTCAACTAAGTTTAGTACTTTTAATAATTTACAGAGCTCAATCGGCTCTTCTTCTAATTCTATTTCTATGTATTCTTCGTTCATATTTGCTCTCGGTGGGGTAACGCACAAGCTGTAGTATAAAGGCTTGCAGCTACTTTTGCACCAAAGCAAGTGACTTTCGCTAATTGTAATACGTAAATAGCTATGAAATTTTTTATGTATTTTATCTGTCTTTAAAAAAACTGAAGCAATTGAAGAGTAACCTTTGAAGCAGTTAATTTTACGTATGGCCTGCTAATTGCTAAAACTTTGGCGGATTAAATAGTTTTCATTAAATGGAGTAGGAAATGGGCGTAAGATTGGCAATGAAAAAAGAGCTAATGGGATTAGACAATTCAGGTATGTTAACTGCTGACGATGTTAGAGAGCACCTTGCTAATTCTGTAAAAAAGCAAGCTGATCAAGATGAGCGCGGTTTTTCTGTAATTTCAAAGTTCAATGATACCCATAGCCGTTTAGTTAGTGGTGATGCCACGAGAAAAACAAAACTCGAGTTTGAACGTCATCGTTTATTTAAAGAAGTTTTATATACTCGCAAAAGTGTTGATGCTTGGTTAGATAGCCAAACAAATTAAATTGCTATAAATAGTTACCTTTAATAGACTACAAGCGTAATCAAAAGGGGTAACTATGAAAAATGGAATTTTAATGTGTGTGTTGGCATTACCATTAGCTGCGTGCCAACAACCTACCGTGTATGTATTTAGTGAAAACTTGCAAGATGAACAGAGCAATCAGCTCGATGCTGCGCTAAAAGCACAATCGCTCCCTTATGAATATGTACCGCTGGCAATCCCATCAGAGTTTGGTGAGGCTACATTACTCTTATCAAGTGACAAAATTTACCCAAAAGAGACTGAGCAGTTAGCTACTATTATGCAGGGGCTAGGTTACGAGCCACAAGTTAACTATACAACGCGTTCAAATCATTTTTATGGTGATGGCAATATAGGCTTTTATCTAAAAAATGCAGTGGCGGGTACAACCTTTGTTATGCCTAAAAAGTTACGAACAACTCAATGCAGCGAAGACAAGTACAATGATTTACTCGTCACATTTACAGATAAATATGCTGACTTTACCCTACCCAGTGGCGCTGTTGTAAGGTTAGGTTGGGAGTTTTCATATGGTTACGTTGTCATTTATTACAAAAATTATTCGCAAACATACAGTCACTCACAACCACTTATAAATACGCCCTTTGGCGCCAAACCATCCGATACTTACAGATTTACAGCTCACGTTAATAACCCCAGCTGGCTTGATTGCTCACTACAAATTATTTATATGGACTGAACTAACCGTGAGTTTCTATATGCTCGCTAAGTTTTGCAATACGCAGACTCATACCTTCTATAATTCGGTCTTTAATTTTTTCGCGGATAACATTAGGCAAACGGGTGAGTGCTTCAGGGGTAATAGCGAGGACTATACTGTCGGTTTTAGCGCGAGCACTGGTGCTGCGTTCTCGGTTATTTATAAAAGCGCCTTCACCTATAAATTCACCGGGCTCAATAGTACCTAGTTCTAGCAAATGATTATGTTTAAATACTAATAACGCGCCGCTAAGTACAATGTACAAACGTTTGTCGTTATCGTATTGCTTAAATAAAAATTGATGCTGGCTTACTAAATACAACAGGCCGAACGACTCTAATAAGACTTGGCGCTCGCTGAGCGTAAATTCTTTAAAAAAGTGCAGCCTGTTTATAATTTCCATTTGTTTGAATAATGGAATATGTTCGATTAGCTTCATCAATAACCAAATGTGTTAAAAGCGTTTAATCAGCTAATATTGCGCTCTTTTAATTTTCGGGTCAACGTGTTGCGTCCCCAACCAATTTTTATAGCAGCATCTTGCTTATGACCAGAACAATTAGCCAGTGCGGTTTTAATTAAGCGAGTTTCTAGCTGGGCTTGAATGTCAGGCCAAATATTTTCTTTGCCTTGTTTAAGTTCTTGATTAAGCCATTGCTGAAACGCATCTAGCCAATCACCTTCTTCCTGGGTTGGCGAAGCATCCAGAATTTCCGGCGGTAAGTCTTGCTCGCTTACAAGCTCACCCGGTGCCATTACAGTAAGCCAGCGACAGGTGTTTTCTAATTGGCGTACATTGCCTGGCCAATTAAATAAGCGTAATTGCTCAGTTGCCTTAGGGCTCAGCACTTTGCTTTCTACTTGTAGCTCTTTAGCGCTTTTATGTAAAAAGTGTTGCGATAAGCTTTCTATATCTTCAGTGCGCTCTCGAAGAGCAGGTAAACGTAGGCGCACAACATTAAGACGATGGAATAAATCATCCCTAAACTTGCCCTGTTTAACTAAATCTTCAAGGTTTTGGTGCGTAGCCGCAATAATACGCACATCTACTTTTATACTTTGATGGCCACCAACGCGATAAAACTCACCATCGGCAAGAACGCGTAATAAACGTGTTTGTACATCAAGTGGCATATCACCAATTTCATCTAAAAATAGTGTGCCGCCATTGGCTTGCTCAAAACGGCCTTTACGCACGCTGTCGGCGCCCGTAAATGCGCCTTTTTCGTGGCCAAATAACTCTGACTCAACAAGCTCTTTTGGAATGGCTGCCATGTTAAGTGCAATAAATTGGTTTTCTTTACGTGGGCTATGATTGTGCAAAGCACTGGCAACCAGTTCTTTACCTGTTCCAGATTCACCATTTATTAATACGCTCATGCTAGAGGCCGATAGTTTACCTATCGCTCTAAACACTTCTTGCATTGCGGGCGCTTCACCAATTATGTGGGCACTTTTTGGTGGAGCTTGCTTGCGTTTAGTTTTTTTAGTGGAGTTTGCTCTGCATGCGCTTTCGACTAGCGTCACTGCTTCATTTAAATCAAACGGCTTAGCGAGGTATTCAAAAGCACCTTTTTGGAATGCATTTACAGCTGAGTCTAAATCTGAGTGCGCAGTCATTATAATAACCGGCAGCCCAGGGTTTTGCTCTGCAATAAGTTCAAGCAACGCCATACCATCCATACCAGGCATTCGTACGTCAGAAACTAAAACAGTAGGTTGGCTAAACTTTAGTGCGCTTAGTACATCTTGCGCATTAGCAAAGCTCTCTGTGTTAAACCCTGCACGGGTTAGTGCTTTTTCAAGTACAAATCGAATAGAAGCATCATCATCTACAAGCCAAACTGTTTTCATGCAAACTCCAAACATTAATCTGCAAAGGGCAGATAGATATTAAATTCAGTATGTCCAGGCCAGCTATCACATTCTATATAGCCATCATGTTGATCTATCAGTGTTTGCGCTATTGAGAGTCCTAACCCAGAGCCACCTTCTTTATTGGTGATCATAGGGTAGAACAGTGTTTCGCGTACACTGGGATCAATACCTGGTCCGTTATCAGATATTTGGATCAACAAGGCTTTTTTAGGTGCTTTACCTGGGCGACGATGCTGATGATTAATGCGGGTTTTTATTGTTATTTCACCGCCATCTACAAGCGCCTGTTGGGCATTTCGAACAATGTTTAATACCACTTGCTGAATTTTGCCTTGATCAATGTATACATCAGGAATACTTGGGTCGTAATCTTTAACTAAGCTAATGTTAGAACAATTATCTAACGTACTTAGCCTTGCAACTGATTCAAGTGATTGATGTATATTGCCATACGATTTTTGCGGAAGTTGATTGGGCCCCAAAAGCCTATCTACTAGTTCGCGTAATCGGTCGGCTTGCTCAATGATGAGCTCAGCACATTGATCTCTTTCTTGTTGATCAACCTCATACTGCAATAACTGCGCCGCTCCGCGAATTCCACCTAAAGGATTTTTAATTTCGTGAGCTAAGCCTCTAATTAGGTTTCGGGCAGCTTGATATTGATGCATTTGATTAGACGCTTGGTCGTGCTTAATTTCGTCATCGGTTTGGCGCCACTCAAATAAAATATAAAGCGAGCCATTAAACTTAATTTGTCGTGTACTTACGGCTACTTTTGCATGGCGAGAATCGCTAAAAACCACGTCAGCTCTATGCTGCTGGCAATCTACGCCTTCAACTAATGAGTATTGTTCTATACGCTGTAAATCGATTGAATGGTAGTTAAAAAGGCTATCAAACGGTTGATCTAATAGGCGCTTATTACCAAGGCCAAGCAGCTCGCTAGTACTAGTATTGGCATATACAACGGTGAAGTTTTTATCAAGTAACATGATAGCGGTTGTTTGATTTTGCCAAATGGCATCGAGTAGCTCAGGGCTAAAGTTTTTATTATTAATCATAGCTGCACCATTTTAGTGCGTGGATGTTTGCAAGCAAGTTATATGGTTAAATACACTGCTGCACGTTTAGTAATGCCCCAATTTAGTTACCTAGGTTTAGCCCTTTTCGGTGCATAAAAAATATGCAGGGTTCGCTTGTAGCAATAACTTGGTTTTTACTATTAAAAAGCTTTAATTGTAGTGTGTGCTGACCACGTTCTACATCTCTAATTGCAAAGGTTGAGCTGTCACTGGCTGGGCCGTGTGCTTTACCATCAATAAAAAGTTGTATAGTAAAACCAGTTTCAAAGCGTGGTTTTATTCGGCTAGTTACATAAACAGTGCCGGTATTTTCACGAATAGTCTGGTTATGATCAGGTGAGGAAATAGCAATACTAAAGGCCGCTTGTTGAGGCTGAGGTTGCTCGTCAAAAATGTCAGTATTTGTTGCAGGCATATTAAGATCTTGGCTGGTGAGCTTTACCTCTTGAGCCCCTTTATGGGGGGTGTCTGAGAACACTAATACGCCATTTTTATCTTTCCAAGCGTATATTTTTGTTTCACCGGCATAACCATAATTACTTAATCCTAAAGTAATTAATAGTAATAAAATCTTGTTATTCACTCTGCAGCCCTGCATTTTTATCGGTAACTTAACTTTAGTGGAGATTGACTAATTTTACCATTAAAAAAGCCCGCAAAGCGGGCTTGAGAACACACATATTTTTTACAGCTTAATTAACAGCTGTAGTACATTTCAAACTCAACTGGGTGAGTTGTCATGTTAAGTTTTTCAACTTCTTTAGACTTAAGTTCGATGTAAGCATCGATTAAGTCATCAGTGAATACACCACCTTGAGTTAAGAATTCACGGTCTGCGCTAAGTGCAGATAGTGCTTCGTCAAGTGATGCTGCAACAGTTGGAATTTCTGCTGCTTCTTCAGCTGGTAAGTCGTATAAATCTTTATCCATAGCATCGCCAGGGTGGATCTTGTTTTTGATACCATCAAGGCCAGCCATAAGCATTGCTGAGAAAGCAAGGTATGGGTTAGCAGTTGGATCCGGGAAGCGTACTTCAATACGACGACCTTTTTCAGATGGAACCACTGGGATACGGATTGATGCAGAACGGTTACGTGCAGAGTATGCAAGCATAACTGGTGCTTCAAAACCTGGTACTAAACGTTTGTACGAGTTAGTAGACGCATTTGCAAAAGCGTTAATTGCTTTAGCATGCTTGATGATGCCGCCAATGTAGTAAAGTGCATCTTCAGAAAGACCGCCGTACTTATCACCAGCAAAAAGGTTTACACCATCTTTAGCAAGTGACTGGTGACAATGCATACCAGAACCGTTATCACCAACAACTGGCTTAGGCATAAACGTTGCTGTTTTACCGTATAAGTGAGCCATGTTATGGATAACATATTTCATTTCTTGAATTTCATCAGCTTTTAATACCATTGTATTAAAGCGAGTAGCGATTTCGTTTTGACCTGCTGTTGCTACTTCGTGGTGATGTGCTTCTACTACTTGGCCCATTTCTTCTAGAACTAGACACGTAGCTGAACGCCAATCTTGGAAGTCATCAACTGGAGCAACTGGGAAGTAACCGCCTTTAACACCTGGACGGTGACCAGTGTTGCCATCTGCATATTCTTTATCTGAGTTCCAAGCAGCTTGCTTAGAATCAATTTTGTACATAGAACCAGACATATCTGATTTGTATTTAACATCGTCAAATACGAAAAATTCTGGCTCAGGGCCAAATAAAACAGTGTCTGCAATGCCTGTAGAACGCATGTAATCTTCAGCACGCTTAGCAACAGAACGCGGGTCGCGCTCATAGCCTTGTAGTGTAGAAGGCTCTACTACGTCACAACGTAAAATTAATGTCGCTTCTTCAGTGAAAGGGTCTAGTTTGATTGACTCAGGAACTGGCATTAATACCATGTCTGATTCGTTTATGCCTTTCCAGCCTGCAATTGAAGAACCGTCGAACATTTTACCGTCTTCGAAAAAATCTTCATCAACTTGGTGATGAGGAATCGATACATGTTGCTCTTTACCCTTAGTGTCAGTAAAGCGTAAATCAATGAACTTGACGTCATTTTCTTTAATAAAATCTAAAACCGATTGTGACATGTGTCCTCCAACTATTGGGTTTTGTTATTGCTGCATAATTGCTTTGGTATTTACTAAGCTGATTTTGTGCCATTATTGTAACTGGCTGTTTATAAATTAAAAAAATATCATTGCATCAAAATGGAATATATAAACGCACCATATTGGTGCGTAAATATTCCATTTTAGTGCAAAATTTACAGAGCGTAATTTGTTGTTAATTTAATCAGCTGAAATTAGCATAACCTAAATGCAAAAGAGTAACAAAAAGATCGGAAAAATAGTCAAAAAGACTGTTTTTCAAAAAAATATTGAAATTTAATTCATATAATTGTCATATATAAAACAGATACTTAGTAAAAGTATTGAGAAAGTTTTAAAATATGTATTGGATAAACTTTCATCCATGTCATTAATGAGGGATAATATGCGCCCTTTTAAATCCTATGCTGGGACATCTCGCGAAAGCGTGGATGAGTGCGTAGATCTTGCAGGATCATTGAGAATTTAATTTCTCTGAGTAAATATATGAGCATCGAAAAGTTAAGAAATATAGCGATTATCGCGCACGTTGACCACGGTAAAACAACTCTGGTTGACAAACTACTTGAGCAATCAGGTACATTAGAAACACGCGGCGGTAACGAAGAGCGCGTGATGGACTCAAACGACATTGAGAAAGAACGTGGTATTACCATTTTGGCTAAAAACACAGCCATCTCTTGGAACGACTACCATATCAATATCGTAGATACTCCGGGACACGCCGATTTCGGTGGTGAAGTTGAACGCGTACTTTCGATGGCTGACTCAGTATTATTACTTGTTGATGCTCAAGAAGGTCCAATGCCACAAACGCGTTTCGTTACGCAAAAGGCATTCGCGCAAGGCTTAAAGCCAATCGTAGTTATCAATAAAATTGATAAGCCAGGTTCACGTCCTGATTGGGTTATGGATCAAATCTTTGATTTATTCGACAACCTTGGCGCAACTGACGAACAGTTAGACTTTAAAGTAATCTACGCTTCAGCTATCAACGGCTGGGCAACACTAGATTTAGACGAGCCATCAGACAACATGGAACCTATGTTCAAGATGATCGTTGACGAAGTATCACCACCGGATGCAGATCCTGAAGGTGACTTCCAAATGCAAATTTCTCAACTAGATTACAACTCTTATGTTGGTGTAGTTGGTATTGGTCGTATTAAACGTGGTTCTGTTGCTCCTAACCAACAAGTTACTATTATCAGTGCTGATGGCACTACACGTAATGGTAAAATTGGCGCAGTACAAAGCTACCTAGGTCTTGAACGTATCGAAACTGATAGAGCTTACGCTGGTAACATCGTAACTGTAACAGGTATTGGTGAGCTTAAGATTTCTGATACAGTTTGTTTCCCAGGAAACGTTGAAGCATTACCACCACTAAGTGTTGATGAGCCAACTGTAACAATGACATTCTCTGTAAATAACTCACCTTTCTGTGGTAAAGAAGGTAAGTTTGTAACGTCACGTAATATCCGTGAACGTTTAGACAAAGAATTAGTACACAACGTAGCACTTCGCGTTGAAGATACTGGTAGCCCAGATAGCTTCCGTGTTTCTGGTCGTGGTGAATTACACCTAGGTATCTTAATCGAGAACATGCGTCGTGAAGGTTACGAGCTTTCAGTTTCTCGTCCAGAAGTTATCTTACGTACTGTAGATGGCGTTCTAGAAGAACCGTTTGAAACAGTGACTATTGACTGTCAAGACGAGCACCAAGGTTCTGTTATGGAACAAGTTGGCCTACGTAAAGGTGAACTTACTAACATGACTCCAGATGGCAAAGGCCGTATGCGTTTAGATTTCATGATCCCTAGCCGTGGTTTAATTGGTTTCCAAACTGATTTCATGACGCTTACTTCGGGTTCTGGTCTTATGTACCATACGTTCGATCATTACGGTCCTCACAAAGGTGGCGACATCGGTGTTCGTAAGAACGGCGTAATGATTGCAAACGCAACGGGTAAAGCACTTACTAACGCATTATTCAACTTACAAGAACGCGGCCGTTTATTCATCGGTCACGGTGTTGAAGTATACGAAGGTATGGTTATCGGTATTCATAACCGTGATAACGACCTTACAGTTAACGCCCTTAAAGGCAAGCAGTTAACTAACGTACGTGCATCTGGTACTGATGAAGCGCAAACGCTTTCTCCACACCTTAACTACTCACTTGAGCAAGCGCTTGAGTTCATCGATGATGACGAGCTAGTTGAAGTAACTCCACTAAACATTCGTATTCGTAAGCGTTACCTTACAGAAAACGAACGTAAACGTGCGGGTCGTGCACCTAAGTCATAATCTATTAATTTAGAATAATGATTTTAAAAGCCGCTGTATTGCAAAATATAGCGGCTTTTTTGCGCTTGAGGGCTAATGTAATATAACGGGTCAAGCGTGAAGAAGTTTTTACTACCGAGTTCATCGAGGCGCTGCTATGTATATATGTCGACTTATAAATATGTATTGTTATTGGGTAATAGTGCTGGTAAGTTTTTTGTATTAATAAAAGTTGTTACATATTAACAAGAATTTTGTTAGTGGAAGCACTGCATATTTTCATCTGTATTCTTTATTGTACGTAGCTATAAGCTAAGGGAGAGATCAATTGAAATCAAATATAGATTTAATGAAAGAAGAACTAAAAGAACTAATACAGCAAGGCAAGCATTTATATTTAGCTATGATTGATAATGTTCAAGGATTACCTGAAGATTTTAAGAAAAAACTTGAAGACGATGGGGTAAAACTACCTAATTTTAATTCGTGTTATGACTCGTGGTATTCCGAGGCTTTAGTCATTATTAAGCAAATGTTACCAGATCGAGTTGATGACTTTATTAAACAATATAAACAGGAAAAACGTAAAGAAATAAGTTTTTTAACTTATAGCATCTCTGATTATATTCTCGGTCTTAGAACAACACAGGGTTATGAACAAAAAGTTATAGCCGACCAATCTGCGGCTTTAAGTAAAATGGAAGTGCAGACTACAATTCTTTCCGCGGTTAGTAAACGATTTGAAAGTAAGCTCTTTGATATTCAGGAAGTATTACAGTCTGATATATTTGATAGCGAACTTGATGCCGCAAGGGAATTATCAAAAAAAGGCTTTATTCGAGGTGCAGGTGCAATTGCAGGGGTCGTTCTTGAAAAACACTTAGGCCACGTTTGTAAAATCCATAGTTTAAAATCTAGAAAAAAACATCCCTCTATTTCGGACTTTTATCAATTATTAAAAGAAAATGAGATTATTGATACTCCTAAATGGAGGTTTATTCAACATCTTGGTGATTTAAGAAACCTATGTGACCACCCAAAAGATAGGGAACCTACGCAAGTTGATGTGCTGGAATTGGTAGAAGGGGTAGAAAAAATAATTAAAACCGTATTCTAAGCGATGTATAACATCAATTAGCTAAGCTATCGTTGCTATAAATTTTTCTTGCTTCCTCTAAAAGCGCAGCGCCTCTTAACCTCTTTGTGAATAATTTACTTAAAGATCTTTTGCACAAGGAGAAGGGAATGAGAAGAGAAAGAGAGAGCTGAAACAGCTGATAATGCGAAGTATCAGTGTTTTTTGGTGGGCTTTTTTCGTTGGGTTTAGCTTCGCTCAACCCAACCTACTTAATTATTTTGTTGGTGGTAGTTGGTAGCTACTTACTTTTTAGGGAGTAGGGTTATTTTGCCAAAGACGTCGGCATCTATAAAGCCACGATTTCTGTCGCCATTTACTGGTTGTACTTCGTGTGAGCCCATAAAATGCTCGCGCACGTCGCTGCCATCGTTATCACAATACGCTAACATAAAGCCTATTACTTGTTTTTCGCTAAGTGTAAGTGGGGTGTTATTAGCTCCTTCTTTATAATCGTTAGGGTAGAGTTTTATTGCTACTTCCCAGGTAATGTTAAAAGGTGCGGTGGTATTGCGCTTCCAGTTACTAACTAGGTGGTCGGTATACAAATGGGCTTTTTTATCAGGTCCGTAATCGGCGGCTTGGTTATCAAGGCCAATATGGTATGCCAAAGCGGTGTGATTAAATTGATGATTACCACCTGATGCATCGCTATCAATAAATACTTCAAGCGCATCGTCATCCCAATATTTATACGTTGGATCGGCGTGTGTATCTATTAAAACATCATCCACAATATCGGCTTGTAGGTATAAGTAGTTTTGATCCCACAGTAAGCGATAACGCCCTTTAAAGTCGGCATCGTTTGATGGCAGTGTGCCATCCATTAAATAAGGCATATCGTGCCAAGCGGCTTTATCCCACGCACTTTCTGATAGGCCATCAATAGTAATTGGAGTTGATGTATGTTCAACATCAATGGCCATTGCAGGCGTGCTTAATAAAAAGCTTAAGGCGAGTGCTAATTTTTTCATTAATTTCTCAATTTTATTGTGGATTTGTCTTAATGTAATAACAATCTTAAAACAGCTAAGTAAATAGTTACAGTGAAATACTTTCGCCTTCGTTTAAAATATACAGCGGTGTTTTAGCATCCATTTTTTTAACCATGTGTAATAAACGTAGCAAAGCAGAGTGGCTAGTATGGTCGCCCATTTTCCAACTTGAGTTACCATACCCCCACGGTATCATTACTTTGCAGTTAAGTTCTTGTGCTGCGTTGAGCGCGTCTTCTGGTGTGGTGTGAACGTAGCGATAAAATTTACCACTTTCTTTACTGTAGTAAGATGCGATTGGTATTAAGCACACATCTATATCGCCATATTTTTGCTGTATGTCTTTAAAGTGTTTTGAGTAGCCCGTATCGCCTGCAAAAAATAAGGTACTGCCGTTTTGTTCAAGCAGCCAGCCATTCCATAAGTCTTTATTGTTATCTTCGTAAATAAAGGGCACCAATACACGAGCGCTAAAATGATGAGCTGGCACGGCATTAATAACTAAGTCGTCAATGTTGGTTGTTGAGTACCATGGCATTTCGCTAATATTAAAACCGCCGGTGGGGAAGTTGTCGGCCATACCGAGTGGTGTTAAATAGCGAGGTTTATTGCCAATGCTTTGTATGTCGGCCTTATTAAAGTGATCGTAATGAATATGCGAATACATTACAGCATCAATATTTTCCAGTTCTTGCTCACTAGGCCAAGCGCCGGCTTTACGATAAATACCACCGCCGAGTTTAAAGCCAAGTGCGACTGGAGAATCAAACTGATTTTTTACCGGATCAAACAGCACACTTTGACCATTTGGGGTGTTAATTACAAAACTAGCGTGGCCAAGCCAGCGTACGGTATAACCGGTGCTAAGTTGTGGTTTAGTTTGCTGGCCTTGGTACTGGCAGTTTTCGCTGCCGGTTTTGCATAGTAAGTCTGGGTCGGCTGGGTAGCAGTTTTCAGTACAGGTAGTGGGATATGTTTTTTCACCTGTGTATAAATTTTTATAACGACCGTTCTTATCATTAATAACAACAACTGAGTCAGGGCTGGTAATACGATTAATATTATTAGGGGCACCGCAGGCCGTTAATATACATAAGAGCGTTGTTGCGATTAAAAAGCGTTTCATTGTAAATCCCTTTTAGCATTCCCTTTAACATAAAAAAGCCTGCAATTAAGCAGGCTTGTTAAAGTAACAAATAATTAGCCAGCGCTATTCATTTGTTCAATAAATTTGTTTGAATCGGCAATCGATTTGTTCATGTCGTTCATCAACAATTGAATATCGCGCTTAAGGTTAGTGAATTCACCTTTAATAGCCGATACCGCTTGTGCATTTAAGTTATGCTTTAGGTATAAAACGTTATCATGAAGCGAGGTTAATACTGGCTCCATTTTACTCTCTGCGCTGCGCATTGAGCGTAATAGCTGATCAAATTGACGCTTAGTCGCGGCTAGCTTTTTGCTGCTTTCACGCTTAAGTGATGCGCTTTTGTATTGCTCTAGCTCATCGCCCCACTCATCAAATAGCGCTTCTGCCACGTCTTCTACTTTATTGATGTTAGTTGACACTTCGTTAGCGGCATTTAAGCTCGACTCGTAATCATCGTTTAGTTGATTGTAAGTGTCTTGTAGTTCGCCACCATTAAAATCGATTAGAGTAGTTAAGCGCTCTAGTGCCGATTTAAATTCTTCTTGTGACTCTTGTTGCGAGTCTTTGGTTTCTTCTACGCGGTCAATTAGAATATCGCGTTTGTGAACACCCACTTTTTCCATCGCAGAATAATAAGCTGATTGGCAGCCAGTTAAAGTAAGTGTTACTACAAGCATTGAAACACTGAGTAATGTTTGTTTTTTCATTTGAATTCCTGTTTACGAGCGTTAGTGCTGTAAATTATGGCGCTGATTGTTATTATAATCAAAACTATATAAGCACAAGTCAATTGTATGAATGATAAGCTCTCACATTACAAACAGCAAGTTAAGTCCTTTATACGCCAGCAACCTGGTTGGTGGATGCAGTATTTTAATCGGTGTATAGACGATCAAATAACGGTTAATGCAGGTTACCTTGCTTACGTAACCCTTCTGTCGTTAGTGCCATTAATTGCAGTGGGTGTTGCTATATTTTCAGCTTTTCCGGGCTTTGAATCTACTCGTATGGAAATTGAGAGCTTTTTGTTTACCAACTTTGTCCCTACCTCTACCGATGTTATTAGAGAGCACATTAGCTCCTTTGCGGGCAATGCCAACCAAATGACGGCGGTAGGTATTGGCTTTTTAGCTGCAATTGCATTGCTGTTAATACGTAATGTAGATGCCACATTGAACCGAATTTGGCGAATTAAGAAAAAGCGCCCAATGATGATCTCATTTGCTGTGTATTGGATGGTTTTGAGCTTAGGGCCTATGTTGCTCGGTGCCAGTATTGGTGTTACCTCTTATATTGTATCTTTGGTGTCGTTTGCTGATCAGGGAATTCCGGGGTTTAGCGGGTTTTTGTTAAAGCTATTGCCGTATGGGATTTCGATGGTGGGCTTTATTATGCTCTACACCTTAGTGCCTAATACGCGCGTGTCGTTTAGAGCGGCAATACCTGGCGCTTTTTTTGCGGCACTTTTGTTTGAGTTAACTAAAAAAGGGTTTGCTCTTTATATTAGCCATTTTCCGTCGTACGAAGTTATTTATGGCGCAGTAGCAACCATTCCTATTTTATTTGTATGGGTGTATTTGTCGTGGGTCGTTGTTTTGCTTGGCGCTGAATTTACTGCGTGCATTAGCCCAAATGATATTCCAGAAACACCAGAGCTTGAACTAGAAGATGATGAACCAGCAGTAAAGGACACAGTTTAAATGCAAGGTTTAATACAACGTGTAAAGCATGCCAAAGTAGAAATTAACAACCACGTGGTAGGCGAAATTAGCCAAGGTATATTGTTGTTGCTGGGCGTTGAAAAACACGACGACAAACAAACGGCCGATAAGCTTTTACACAAGGTAAGTAATTATCGTATTTTTACTGACGAAAACGACAAAATGAACTTAAGCCTTAAAGATATTAAAGGTGAGTTACTTGTTGTTTCGCAATTTACGCTAGCGGCTGATACTAAAAAGGGTATGCGCCCTAGTTTTTCATCTGCGGCAACGCCAAGCCAAGCTAACGAGCTTTACGAATACTTTGTAGCTCAAGCTAAAGAGTTGGGGCTTACAATAGCCACAGGTGAGTTTGGTGCCGATATGCAAGTAAGCTTGTGTAACGATGGGCCCGTTACGTTTAACTTATCTGTTTAAGTTTTTGGTTACCACGACAATATGATTTACATAGCCCGTAATTTTTTGCGGGCTAACATTACAACCAAATACATCGAGTAATAGCTGCTGAAGTTGCTTTAATTGCGACTCATGCTGCGATAAAAAGTTAATAAATAGCACGCCGTTGTTATTTAAAGCCGAGTAGATTTTTTTATAAAATGCCTCTTCAAATAAAAATCGAGGCGCGTCTATTTGGCTAAATAAATCTAGAATAATCCAATCAATATTTTGCACACTTTCTAAAATCTGTTGCGCATCGGCGCACAGCAGTTGCTCATTCTTATTTGACGAAAAAAACTGGGTATAGCAATCAATAATATCGGCGTTTTTTTCAACCGATGTTATTTGTGCTTTAGGGTATTTGTGTTGTAAATAGTTACGAATTGCACCGCCGCCAAGGCCGAGTTCTAACACTTTTTGTGGCGCGCTAAGAGCTTGCCAGTGCTTATCTAGGTACAATAAGTGTGGAAAAAGTAATAAATCCGGGTTATTTAAATCAATAACAGATTGAAGAGTGTCGTTAATAAGTAACCAGCGTAACTGCTCGTGCTCACGTACTTGAATGTGATCGCCACTGCATTTATGCCAATAGATTAACTGACCAATGCTGTGGCTATTTTCAATAAATTGATCGCTCAGCAAACCCGTCAGTGAATTTATATAATTGATTTTTTCAGTCATATTCTCAGCATAAACTAGCAACGTTAAAGCGCAATGGCCTTTGTCATTATTTTTTTACGTTATTTTACAGCCATCACCAAAGTCGTATTTGCAGTTTTTTTAAGATGGAGTATGGTATTTGCCATAATAATGCTAATCAATTTAATTATTTTATTTTTTTAGCTTGGTAGATAACCAATACTATTAGTATAGCGCCGTAGCCTTTTTTTTGACTTTTATTTACGGCTTATATAACAACAGGAGTATGTATGTTTCAGGTAAGCATCCCACAAAGTAGCGAAGATTGGCAAGCGTATTACCAATTGCGTTGGCAGGTATTACGCGCGCCTTGGGGCGAGCCTCGAGGCTCTGAACAAGACGATATGGAACAAGACTCTGAGCACCGCTTTATAAAAAATAAAGAAGGCGAAGTGCTAGGTGTAGCACGTTTGCACTTTAACAGTCATGAGCAAGCACAAGTGCGCTACATGGCAGTTGCAGAGGGGAACCGTAATCAGCATATTGGTAGTCGTTTGCTTCATGAGCTTGAAAAAATAGCATGGACACAAAATGCCGATGAACTGGTTTTGTTTGCACGCGAACGAGCGCTTGAGTTTTATAAACGCCACGGTTACGAATTAAAAGAAAAAGCGCACTTAGCGTATGGCGATGTGCAACATTTTAAAATGGTAAAGCAAAAACCGTGTGAGCCAGGCTGGTTCCGCCATCCTAATTGGACGCAAGTGCTACAAAATACGTGGCGTGAGTCTATTCCAATTAGTGATGCGATGGGGATTAAGGTAGAAAGCTATACCGATTGGCAATTTACAACCAGCGCCGACCTAGACGCTAACTTAAACCTACATAACACCATGTTTGCAGGTTCTATTTATAGCTTGGCCACGCTAACAGGTTGGGGTGCTACGTACTTAGCACTTAAAGAAGCTGGGCTTGAAGGTAATATTGTATTAGCCGATGCTAACATTAAGTACTTAAAACCGCTTACTACTGACCCACGTGGGTGTGTTGATATACAAATCTGTAAGGGTAAGTTAAGCGATTTAGAAACCGACGGTAAAGCAAGTTACGTAGTGCCTGTAACTATTTACGATGGTGATAACGTGGTTGCAGAATTTGAAGGGCAGTTTGTAGTAAAAAAATAACTGTTTAGCTGTTCAAAACACAAAAAAGCCAAGCGATGCTTGGCTTTTTTGTGCGTAAAACTTAGGGAAGTATCACAGCAGATCGGTTAATAATATACCTACACCAATACGTTCTACATCCGCATTGTAATCAATTAAGCTTTCGCCATAACCGTTAAAGTATTGTGCATAACCACGAACGCGGCCCCATAAAGGAAACGACCAGTCGAGTTGAATTGCACCACGATTATCTGAATTTAAATTGTTACGTGTCATAAAGCTAAATTCATGGTCATGAAAACGATACGCGCCGCTAAATTCAAAGTAACCCATGTATTTGTATATGTCTGGGTTGTCGTCGCCATTGGCTTCTAAAATATCTTCTTTTTCGTCCTCAGCTATTCGGTACCAAGGTTTAAAGCTAAAAACAAAGCCTCTGTTTTCCCAGATAAAATCTGCATAAATACGGTTCCACGAACGTGAGTTTGGTTGGCTTCGACCATTTGACTGATGCGAAATACCTAAAGCAATTGCCATTTCGTCGCCCCATAATACGTTTTCTGGGTCGAGGTAATTTATCCAAAATATCTCTGGTTCGTAGTTGGTCTCACGAAATGGAGAAGAAATTTCTGAGTTATAAATCTGCCAATATGATTGCAGTGTAAAGCCAAAAAATATGGCTTGGTCTTTATCCGAAAAATCATCGTAAAGAGGCACTTTTATCGATAGCTGGTATTTTGCTTCTAAGTTGTCGAGCGGTTCACCGTCGTTGTCGTCGGTTAGTGCATCAAAGCCATCAAAAGGGCGATCGTTTGGGTGTGATACGTACGAAAGAGGCAAAATGTAGTTACGTTTATGTGGCGTAATTACATTTCTATTTTTTTTACCTACTTCTTCACGAGCTTGGCGTTTATCAAGCGCGGTAAGTTGTTTGTTTTCTTCAAGAGCTGAACACTTTTTACGAAGATCGTCTAATGTTTGTTTACCATCCCCGCCAATTACTTCATTTAAAATACACTGCTTTACAAGTTCGATGTCGTTGTCTTGCTCATTTGTAGCAACTTCTTCTTGTGCGAAGGTAGCTGTACTTATTAAGGCAGAAAGTGTGATCCAGTGGCGCCAGCTCATTGTAATTCCTTGTGGGTTCGGGTTGTGTTGTATGCGTTAATTTAATTATAACGTCTTTTTACATATGTAACGGTGAACTTTTACTGAATTTGTATTTATAACGAGAACACTACGTATACAAAGTAAATATAGATCAGAAAAAAAAGCGGCCTAGGCCGCTTTTTTAATGCACATTAACTATTTTAGTTAATTTATACCAACTTTATTAAAAACATGATCATTCTAGCGTATTAAATAACTCACTAACTACGTTAAAAATTATTTATATAGAACAACTATGTACCATAATTTTAGCCTTGTTATTAAGCTATTTCCTTATCGCTATAATAGATCACTAATTTAATGCAATTGGTATTACTCTCACGCAATGAGAAGGGTGAGCTAAAGCTCAAATATGTTAGTAAAAAACTTATAAAGTTCGGTGCCTTGGTTAACACTCGCCGAGGCAAAGTGCAAAATGGCAATTGCATCGCAATCGAGAGTAAGTGTTTGCAGTGGTTGCTCGCTTAAGTAGCGCTCCATGCGTAAAATATTAGCAATAGGCTCACCGGCTTTAATGTGCCCACCAAGTGGGGCTAAGTATTCAACCATGCCGCCAATAGGGGCGTAATAAGCAAAGTAGTCATCTAAATTACATGCATAGCGAGTCATATTGGCTGGCGTATGCGGTGCGTTTTGTAATACGCCTTTGTGATTTAAGTAACTTAAAATGCTGTTAGCATCGTTTAGTGCTTCTTTTAAGTCTATTTTTTCTTGGCTGCCTAGCTCTACTGTAAATGCTTCTACAGGTATTGATAATTCGCGGCCTTGCTCGCTAAGTGCATCACTCAAATGCCACCATGGGCAAAAGTTAGCTTCATCCATAGCGCCGTCAAAATCACTAGGAATAAGCAATACATGTTCAATATTAAAGTAACGCGCGCTGTCGGTTGCATAGGTTGGGCAGTACAAATGCTTGCTTGAAATAGGACCTGTGTGTAAATCGAGTACTATATCAGCCTGATGAGCGAGCTTTTGTAAGTTAAGTGCAATGCGTTTACCCGTATTAAGTAAATAAGCCGGGCCGTTAAGTTTGCTGTCTACCTCGTCAATAAGTGCCTGTTTGAAGTTACTTTTTAATGTAGCGTCGTCATACTGGGTATGATTTTTTGCAAACTGTGCCACTAAATTTCTATTGTAGTGGTACATGCGGTTCCAATTAGTGCCTGTAATTGGATCGAACCTGCCAAGGGTAAACTCGCCAGATTTTTGATTACAACCAATTGGGTTAGCATAAGGCACTAATGTAATATCGCCATTAAGATTAAGGTGTTTTAATTGCTCAAGTAGCTGAAAAATAACTGCGTTACCTTGCACTTCAGCGCCATGCATATTGGCCTGAACATAAACACTAGGCCCTGTGCCATCGCCTTTTAAACGATACACCGGAATTGTAAGCGGTAAGCCGTTTGCAACTTCCCCTACTACAATGTTCTCTTGGCTGATGTGTGTTGTATTACTCATGCTTATTACCTTAAGTAGTGGCTGGCATTTTCGGCTTGGCGAACACAGGTAAGTTCACCGTTTTGCAATGTGTACTCGGCGGCGAGCTCGTGGCATAAAAAATACGGCATACTTTCGGTAAAGCCGTAAGCACCGCATTGGCTAAACACTAGCCAGTCGTGCTCATTTAAATCGCTTGGCAGGTTATGCTCACCCAAGCAATCAAGCGCTGTACAAAGTGGGCCGTATAAAGTGACCGCTTGAGTTTTAGCACTGGATTCACGCAGTAACGCAGCAGGAAAATCTTGGCTGGTAACAGCAGGGCGTAATAAGTGATTTATACCGCCGCTTAAAATGACTTGTTGTTGATTATAGTTTTGTTTGCGCTCTATTACTGGGTTTGCGTAATGACCACATTCGCCAACGGCATAACGACCAAGTTCCATCCATAATTCTTCTACGCCAGCATCATTTTTAATTTTAGCGAGCGCAGCTATTAAGTCATCCCAATCAAGCGTTGCTTCATTTTGTGTATAAGGAATACCTAAACCGCCACCTAAATCGAGAATTTTAAGGCTAATATTTAAATCGCTGGCAAGTTGGCTAAGTGGTGCAATCATTTGTGACCACAATTCGCTTAGCTTTTGCGTGCTAAGCATGTTGCCCCACTGAAAAATATGTAAGCCGTCAAACTTAAGTGCAGGGTAGTCGGCTACATTGAGCGCTTGCCACTCATCACAACCCAAACCAAACGGCGTAAGGCTGTCGCCGCCCAGTGGATTTTTTTCACCTTCAGGCCAGCGTAATTGCACTCGCAGTAACACTTGCAACTGCGTATTTTGTAGTTGCGCTTGTTGGTTTAACCAACGTACTTGATTGAGGCTTTCGGCTACGAATATACGTACTCCGCGCTCAATAAAGTGTTTAATTTGTTTAGGGCTTTTTGCAGGCCCTGTGTTGAGCACGCGCTGTGAGCTAATACCTTGTGCTAGCACTTGCTCAAGCTCACCTTTACTTGCTACGTCAAAATTAAAACCAGCGTTGTCTAAGCTTTGAATAATTTTAGACAGTGGATTTGCTTTTACCGCGTACCACAGTTTTACATCGGTTTGCGCAACTAAACGTGCAAGATGCGCGTTTAGTTGATCTAGGTCGTAAACAAAAAAAGGTGTATCAAGTTGTTGTGTAATTGTATTTACAGCGGTTTTGATAGGCGTGCTCAAAAAGCTCATTATCGTAAAACCTCTTCAAGCAATAACGATGCATCGCTTTTCTCGTCGCGGTATTTAACAATTAACGCACACGACATGCTTAAGCCTTGCTCGCGCGCCCACTCGTTTGACGCAGGGCGAGAGCCTGGTATTACAATCGCGTATTCTGGGATTGGCTCGCCTTTATCTAGTTGGCGCTCGTTTACGCAGTCGTATACCGGAATAGTCGCCGATAAACGCACGCCTGGGGCAAGTACTGCACCTTTTTTAATGACTACACCTTCAACAATAATACAGCCAGCGCCAATAAAGGCGTCGTCTTCTACAACTACTGGGCTTGCACCAATTGGCTCAAGTACACCACCAAGCTGCACTGCAGCACTTAAATGTACGTTTTTACCTACTTGTGCACACGAGCCAACTAATGCGTGGCTATCTACCATTGTGCCTTCGTCGATGTATGCACCAATGTTTACATACGCTGGTGGCATAATAATCGTGCCTTTAGCAACATAAGCACCACGGCGAACACTAGAGCCACCCGGCACCATACGTACGCCATCGTCAGTACTAAATTCTTGCGGAGCTAAGTTATGTTTATCAACAAAACCACCTGCAAACTCAGTATTAGTGCCATTTTTGAAGGCATCCAAAATGCCTTGTTTTACTTCTACGTTAGCTTGCCATTGGCCGCTTTCGTTTTGTGATGCTGCGCGTACTGCGCCCGATTCTAAATTATTTAATAGTTCTAACCAGCTCATTATAAAAACCTGTATTTAATGCCAAGATAAAATGGTGTTGTTTGCAGTTGTGATGCAATCGGTTTGAGTTAACTCAAGGTGTGTTAAAGGTGGACGAAGTTGCGGGCTGCTTAAGCGACCTTGCAAATGCATCAATACCTTTACGGGAATAGGGTTTGCAACAGCAAATAGGCTATTAATAGCGCTTGACCACTGGGCAAATAAATTAGGGTGTTGACCACTTAAGCTGCGTTTAACAAACTCGTGAGTTTGTGCGGGCCATGCATTTGCAGCTACCGACACCAAACCTTTTGCGCCAGCTTGAGCAAAATAAGGCATTAGCGCATCGTCGCCACTAAAAATAGCTAAATTAGGCGCAGCTTGGCGATAAGCTTCAAACTGAGCAATGCTGCCGCTCGCTTCTTTTAACGCCCAAAAATTTTTATTATTTTGTAAGTTTTGAATTGTTGCCGTTGGGATGCTAACAGCACTTCGACCCGGTACGTTATAAAGCATACACGGGTGAACACTTGCATTAAGTAGGCTTTCAAACCAATGAGTTTGACCTATAGCGCCAGGCTTTGCATAAAGCGGTGAGCCAAGTAAAAAGCTATGAATTGGGAGTGTATTACAGTAGTTAACCCACTCAACTTGTTGCTTTAAGTTACTACCGCCCACAGCAACCATGAGTGGTACTGCTGGTTTTAGCTGGCATACGTGTTCAACAATGGCTTGTTGCTCTTTTAGCGTTAGTGCTAAACCTTCGCCCGTACTGCCAAGTAGTAAAATACCGTTATGTGCCGCTTCTTGATCGCTAACCAGTTTAGTTAACGTGTTGTAGTCAACATCGCCGTGTTGATCAAATGGCGTTACGAGCGCGGTCCACAATGAGTAGTCATTTAAATTGAAGTTATTGATCATCTCTCACGAACTTATAATTTGTACCAACGCTATTAAAAACGTGATCATTTTAGCGATAACTAATTTAATGCAGTTGGTATTATTCGAAGAGTTAAAAAGCTTTATGGAAGGAGCCGCATTAACGTCGTTCGAACTAATAATTCGAAGAGCGAATGGGCTTAAAATAATAGGGCGCACGGCCTTAATATTTAAGACCAGAAGCTCTCCACCAAACTAATAAGCTGCTTGTTACAAGCAGCTATTGGTGACAGTCGCTAGGGTTCAACCTAGTCGCCCGAAATAAACACCTCGCAAAAGTGATTACTTCTCGGCGTTAATTCCCCTCACGTATGCTCACTGGAGTTTGCGCTCCTAACATACGCTACCTGAATAACGCACCTCTTCTAGCCCTTTGCACCTGTTTGTAGAGTAAAAACTTACAAACCGGAGCAATTTAAATAGGGTAATTACGGCGATTAAAGCATTTTAGCCGTCTAGGTGTCAAGCGACTAAATGCATATTCATTCATCCATAATGGGAGTGGTTACGTATTGGGTGCTTTTCTCGTACACTAGCAATATAAGTAGTGAGGTATTTAATTAGTATGGAAAAATTTAGCGATATTTATAAGCGAGCGGTAGAGCGAAAAGGCTCCGAAAAAATGCTTAAGTTATTACTTGCAAAACCGCTATCTAAAAAACAACTAAGCACGTTAAGTGACGACGATTGGCTTGAGGAATTTACTCGAAAAGTATTTCAAAGCGGCTTTTATTGGTCAGTCATTAATAATAAGTGGCCAGGCTTTAGAGAGGTTTTTTGGGATTTTAGCGTTGATAAGTTATTAATGATGCCACCTGATATGCTGGAACAAAAAGCAACGGATGAGCGAATCGTTCGTAACTATAAAAAAGTAAAAACAATTACCGAAAATGCTTACATGATCCACGAAATAGCAGGAGAACATGGCAGTTTTAGCCAGTTTGTCGCTAATTGGCCAGCAGACGATATTATTGGTTTATGGGCGTATTTAAAAAAACATGGTTCGCGTTTAGGCGGAAATACAGGACCTTATGCGCTACGAGCACTTGGTAAAGATACTTTTTTACTATCACGCGATGTAGAGAATTACTTACGTGCTCATAAAATTATAGACGGCGGCTTACAAACTAAAAAATCACTGAGTGCTGCCCAAGCTTTTTTTAATGAAATGCAAAAGCAAAGCGGCTTAAGTATGCAAGAGTTAAGTTTAATTGTTGCTTATGGCGTTGGTGACAACCGTGTTGGTATAAGTCAGCAATAATAGGAATTACCATGAAATTAGTGCCAAGATACACAGACATTACGGAAAACTTTGCGATAGAAGATTTCCCTGCAAGTGTTGCCTCTCCTCAGGTATTGCTGTGGAATGAGAGCTTAGCAAAAGAGTTTAATATTAACGTTGCAGCTGATTTGCGTGCTAGCACTTTTAGCGGTAACGAGAAACAGGCGATTCCGGCAGTAGCACTTGGTTACTCTGGGCACCAATTTGGGCATTTTTCACCACGTTTAGGCGATGGGCGAGCG
Organism: Pseudoalteromonas sp. NGC95; assembly: GCF_015864705.1. NCBI lineage: Bacteria > Pseudomonadati > Pseudomonadota > Gammaproteobacteria > Alteromonadales > Pseudoalteromonadaceae > Pseudoalteromonas > Pseudoalteromonas sp. NGC95. The sequence goes on along the minus strand of NZ_JADYWR010000021.1, from coordinate 46,690 downwards.
CATTTATTGGGCGCTATTAATGATGATAAAAACCAGTTGTGGGATATTCAATTAAAAGGCTCTGGTGCTACTCCTTACTCAAGAGGGGGGGATGGGCGTTGTGCTCTTGGTCCTGCTATTCGTGAATACGTAATGAGCGAGGCAATGCATGCACTAGGCATTAAAACCACACGCTGCTTAGCGGTTGTTGGTAGTGGCGAAACGGTTTATCGTAATCCGCCACAAGCAGGTGCTATAGTTACTCGTTTAGCAACGAGCCATATTCGTGTTGGCTCGTTTCAATATTTAGCGACGCAAGGCGATGTTGAAGGACTTAAAAATTTAGCCGATTTAGCTATAGAGCGACACTACCCAGAAATAACGGATACAGGATCGCAGCGTTATTTAGCATTTTTAGGCGCTGTGATTAAAAACCAAGTTAAGCTAGTTGTGAGCTGGATGCGTGTTGGCTTTATTCATGGAGTAATGAATACCGATAATACGCTAGTAAACGGAGAAACCATTGATTACGGCCCGTGTGCCATGATGAATAGCTTTGACTTTGATACCGTATTTAGCTCTATCGACAAACAAGGTCGGTATGCATTTGGTAATCAACCTAATATAGCTAACTGGAACTGTGCTCGCTTAGCTGAGAGTTTAATACCACTTATTAGCGATGATGACGAGCAAGCGGTTTCATTAATGACGCCATTTATTAATAGCTTTGCAGATCAGTTTAATACTGAGTTTACGGCTATGTGGGCACAAAAACTGGGTTTAAATGAATCTTTCAATAGTAGTGGCGAGTTAATCGCAGAGTTGTTAACACTATTAAAAGATAACCAGCTCGATTACACCAATACTTTTGATGCGCTTACTGAATCCTTAAAAGAAGAAGTAGTAATACCAGAGTCGCTAATTGAATGGAGAGCTAAGTGGGTAAGCTTAACCGACGATAATAGTTATGAAGTAATGAGAACTGCAAATCCTCGTGTAATACCGCGTAATCATGTGATCGAAGAAATAATTGCACAATATAACGCTACTGGGTCTAGTGAGTTGCTACAGCGCTTTATAAAAATAGCCAGTAACCCGTATTCTGACAGTGAAAAATTATCAGAATTTCAAGCTACGCCGATAAATGAGAATGATTACCAGACTTTTTGTGGTACTTAACTCTTAACTTTAAATATAACCACATGATTAAAAAGAGTCATTTTTTAATCAAACATGCGCATATATCTAGGGGAATGTTAATTCTGGTGGTATTATGCGCCGAATTAAAGCCAAGCAATGTTTCTTTGCATTTACATTTATAAGTGCATTTAATTTAATTGCTCTTACATTCCTTGCTAAGTACTAATTTACAAAAAACTACTATATTTATTTTTCAATAAAGTTTTAATTTCGCCTATAGTAAGTGGATGTGTGTTGTGACTGGGCATAGAAAAAAGTTATAAACTTTATTTTTCGTTAAGTATTGATTAACAAAGGCTCAGTTAGTCTATATAAAACTGATTGAGCTAGTATCGATTAGCTACAATTTAAAATTGTTCAAATGGGAAGAAAACAATGAAATTAAAATCACTTACAATTGCAATCGCGTTGGCTGCAACTAGCGCATCTACATTCGCTGCTGATAAAGAAGAAGGTTTCTACATTGGCGCATTTGGCGACTACTATGACGCATCTTGGAAAAACATGCGTGCTCAAGCTGGTCTTGACGTAAATGAATCAACTGGCTGGGGTGTTGAAGCCGGTTACCGTTTCAGTGATTACTGGAGCGCACGTCTTGAATATGCAGATATGGACTTTAATGCTTTTGATAAAGTTGCTGGCAACCGCAACAGTATTGATGGCGAGCGTTACGGTATTGATGCTCTTTACCATTTAAATGGTGGTCCTTTCTACGGTCTTTTCGGTATTAAAGAAATGGACGTAGTAGATGACAACACATTCTTAAATGCAGGTGTTGGTTACCAACATTTCATTACAGATGGCTTATTTGTAAATGCTGAAACAGCTGTATACCAAGGTCTTGACCGTGGCTACACAGATGTAGGCGCTAAAATTGGTATTAACTACTTATTCGGCCAAAATTCAGCTCCTGTAGAGCCAGTTAAACCAGCTCCAGAAATTGTTGAAGTAGCTGTAGCTCCTACAGATAGCGACAACGACAACATTGCTGATGCAGATGATAAGTGTGCTAACACACCTATGACTGATGCAGTTGATGGCACTGGTTGTACTTTATATGAAGATAAAGAAGTAACTGTAAGCTTATTAGTGACTTTCCCTAACAATGCTTCAGCAGTATCTACTCAGTACTTAAACGATATTGAAAAAGTATCTGCATTCTTAAAAGAGTACCCAGATACAACAGTACTTTTAGAAGGTCACACTTCTTCTGTAGGTAAAGCAACTTACAACAAATGGTTATCTAAAAAACGTGCTGATGCAGTAGCTAAGCAATTAGTTTCTGATGGCATTGCTAAAGACCGTATTACTACAGTTGGTTTAGGTGAAGAGCGTCTTAAAAATGATGCAAACACTAAAGCTGCAAACGCAGAAAACCGCCGTGTAGAAGCGCATATCAAAACTATCAAAAACGTTAAAGTTTTACGTTAATTAAATAGTTTGTAATAAAAACCCAGCCAAGTGCTGGGTTTTTTTATGTCTGTAATAAATTAATATTGGTTAATGGTAATGATTCTTACTTAACAAGTATTCATGAAAATAGTTTTTACTACAACCACTATTCATAGTATTTATAATCGGTATAATCAGTTGCGTAACTGGATGGATTTTCATCTATCCATAAAAGCTTTATAATTACGCGTTAGAATACTATAAGTATTGGGTAACTTATTTGCGCTTGAAGCGCTACCGGATACTTTCACGTCACCAAGAGGGCAATATTGTGCTACAAGAATATCGTAAACACGTAGAAGAACGTGCCGCGTTAGGTATCGTACCAGCGCCATTAGATGCTCAGCAAACTGCTGATCTTATTGAATTAATAAAAACTCCACCTGCAGGTGAAGAAGAATTCATTTTAGATTTGTTCATTCAGCGTATACCAGCAGGTGTTGATGATGCTGCTTATATTAAAGCGGGCTTCTTAGCAGCTGTAGCTAAAGGTGAAACTAATTCTCCACTTGTTTCTAAAGAAAAAGCGGCAGAATTATTAGGTACAATGTTGGGCGGTTACAATATCGCACCAATGATTGACCTACTTGATGACGAAACACTTGCACCAATCGTAGTTAAAGGCCTTTCAAATACATTACTTATGTTTGATGCGTTTTACGATGTAGAAGAAAAAGCAAAAGCAGGTAATACATTCGCTAAGCAAATTATTGAGTCTTGGGCAAATGCAGAATGGTTTACTAATAAACCAGCTGTTGCTGAAAAGATTTCAGTTACTGTATTTAAAGTAACTGGCGAAACAAATACTGATGACTTGTCTCCTGCACCAGATGCATGGTCTCGTCCAGATATCCCACTTCATGCTTTAGCAATGCTAAAAATTGAACGCGATGGTATTACACCTGATAAAGCGGGCGAAGTTGGTCCAATTACTCAGATTGAAGAATTAAAAACTAAAGGTTTACCACTTGCTTACGTAGGTGATGTTGTTGGTACGGGTTCTTCTCGTAAGTCTGCAACTAACTCTGTACTTTGGTTTATGGGCGATGATATCCCGTTTGTACCAAACAAGCGTGTTGGCGGTGTATGTCTAGGTAATAAAATTGCTCCAATCTTCTTCAACACAATGGAAGATTCAGGCGCATTACCAATCGAATTAAATGTTGATGAACTCAACATGGGCGAGCAAATCGATATTTATCCGTACGAAGGTGTTGTTAAGCAACATGGTACTGATAAAGTGATTTCTACTTTTGAGCTTAAATCTGATGTGATTTTAGATGAAGTTCGTGCTGGTGGTCGTATTCCACTAATCATCGGTCGTGGTTTAACTGATAAAGCGCGTACATCTCTTGGCTTAGGCGCAACTGATACATTTAAAGTACCAACAGCAACAGAAGTTTCTGATAAAGGCTTCACACTAGCGCAAAAAATGGTTGGTAAAGCATGTAACGTTGCAGGTATTCGCCCAGGTCAGTACTGTGAGCCTAAAATGACAACTGTTGGTTCGCAAGATACAACAGGTCCTATGACACGTGACGAACTTAAAGATCTAGCATGTTTAGGTTTCTCTGCAGATTTAACAATGCAGTCTTTCTGTCATACATCAGCTTATCCTAAGCCTATCGATGTAAGCACTCACCATACGCTTCCTGATTTCATCATGAACCGTGGCGGTGTTTCACTTCGTCCAGGTGATGGTATTATTCACTCGTGGTTAAACCGTATGTTATTACCAGATACCGTAGGTACTGGTGGTGATTCACATACACGTTTCCCATTAGGTATTTCATTCCCAGCCGGTTCGGGTGCAGTAGCATTCGCAGCAGCAACGGGTGTTATGCCGCTTGATATGCCTGAATCTATTTTGGTTCGTTTTAAAGGCGAAATGCAACCAGGTATCACTCTACGTGACCTTGTTCATGCAATCCCTTACTACGGTATCAAACAAGGTTTATTAACAGTTGAGAAAAAAGGTAAAATTAACGAATTCTCTGGTCGCGTACTAGAAATTGAAGGCGTTGAGCACCTAACTGTTGAGCAAGCGTTTGAATTATCAGATGCATCTGCAGAGCGTTCGGCAGCAGGTTGTACTGTTAAGTTATCTAAAGAGTCTATCTCTGAATACCTAGAATCAAACATTGTTATGCTTAAGTGGATGATTTCTGAAGGTTACGGCGATGTACGTACGATTGAACGTCGTATTACTGCAATGCAAGATTGGTTAGCTAACCCAGAACTAATGGAAGCTGACGCTGATGCAGAGTACAAGCATATCGTTGAAATTGATTTAGCTGAGATTAAAGAACCTGTTCTTTGTGCTCCAAATGACCCAGATGATGCGCGTCTCCTTTCTGATGTTGCTGGCGAGAAAATTGATGAAGTATTCATCGGTTCTTGTATGACTAACATTGGTCACTTCCGTGCTGCTGGTAAGTTGCTTGATGGCTTTAAAGGTCAACTTCCGACTCAGCTTTGGGTTGCTCCACCTACTAAGATGGACAAAGACCAACTTACAGAAGAAGGTTACTACGGTATTTTTGGTCGTGTTGGCGCACGTATCGAAACTCCAGGTTGTTCACTATGTATGGGTAACCAAGCACGTGTTGCAGATAAAGCAACGGTTGTGTCTACCTCTACACGTAACTTCCCTAACCGTTTAGGTAATGGCGCAAACGTATTCTTAGCATCATCTGAGCTTGCTGCAATTGCTGCAATCATTGGTAAATTACCAACAGTTGCTGAGTACCAAGAATATGCTGCGAAGATCAATGCAACGGCGTCAGATACATACCGTTACTTGAACTTCCACCGTATGCCTGCTTACACTAAAAAAGCAGACAACGTGATTATTCAACAAGCTGTATAATTTTTAGAGTTTGTTTAAAAACCCGCTTAGGCGGGTTTTTTATTGGCTAAAATAAATATTAGATAGTTCATGCTTATTTTTTATATTATTGTATTAAATCTAGTCTTAAGTTACTTTTAAAGTAATTAATCGCGCAAAAATTCCTATCAAAATGCATTAAAATCCTCATCAATATTCTCATTATTTTAGGCGAGATTTTATGACAGCATTAAACAACCAGAATTTACTGCAACTACGTTTTGTTAACCAAGCAAATATTGATTTGGTTAAGCCTTCTTTTGATAACCTGCCTGCAAATCCATATGCAGATGGTGCCTTTCGTAAACGTCGTTACTCAGTAGTTAAAATGCAAAATGGTGAAATAAAGTTACAACAAACCAAAGCATTTGTTCAAGACGATTCAATTAATACTTTTCAAGGTAATGTAGAGCGTACTTACGAAAACCTAGAGCAAAGTTTACTTGAGTCAGAAGGCATGAAAAGCATTGTAAATGAGTTTCGCCAACTTACCGGTATTGATGAACAGCGTGATATTGAAATTCATCAGTTCCGTATGCTTGCAATTAACAGTGATACACCTGCAGCGCCAGAAGGCGTGCATCAAGATGGTTTTGACCATGTATGTATATGCGGCGTTTCTCATGAAAACTTAGAAGGCGGCGAGCTACTTGTATACGAAAACAAGCAAGCTGAGCCTTGTTTTAAAATGGAAATAAAAGACGGCATGTTTGCATTAATAAACGACCGTCAAGTGTGGCATAACGCAACACCTATGAACAAAATTGATGCTAGCAAACCAGGTTACCTGGATTGTTTTGTATTAACGTCTTAAGGAATAAGCATGAACATAACGCAATTACGTGAGCAGTTTCCTGCATTAATGCAAAACGTTGATGGTAAATCGCCAATATTTTTAGACGGACCAGGTGGCTCGCAGGTACCAACATCGGTGCTTAATGCGATGACAGCTTATTTAGGTCATTATAATTCAAACTTAGGTGGCGCGTTTTTTTCAAGTGATAAAACGGTTGAGTTGATGGCGAATGCGCGTCAAGCCGCCGCTGATTTACTTAATGCACCTAGCTCACAACAAATTGTGTTTGGTCCAAACATGACCAGCCTAACATTTAGCTTTAGCCGTGCAATTTCACGTGGCTGGCAGGCTGGTGATGAAATAATTGTAACCAATGCTGATCACTTCTCAAATGTATCGTCGTGGCAACAAGCTGCAGAAGATAAAGGCGTAAAGGTAAATACAGCGCTTATTAACGAAGCAGATTGCAGCTTAGATATGGCGCAATTTGAAAGCCTATTAAACAGTAATACTAAGCTCGTAGCGGTAACGTATGCTTCAAATACCACAGGTTCAATTAATAATATTAAACGTATTGTAGAGCTTGCTCACGCTGTAGGCGCACTTGTTTATGTTGATGCCGTACATTACGCACCGCATGAACTTGTTGACGTGCAAGCGCTTGATTGCGACTTTTTAGCCTGCTCTGCATATAAGTTTTTTGGCCCGCATTTAGGCATGGTTTACGGTAAAAAAGAACATTTAGATGGGTTTACGCCTTATAAAGTAGAACCCGCTAAAGACGTAGCACCAGGTCGTTGGGAAACCGGCACACAAAGCTTTGAAGCTATGGCGGGCTTTATTGCTGCTGTTGATTACATTGCAGCAATTAGCGAACTTGACGATAGCCATTCACGCCGCGAAAAGTTAAGCATAGCTTTTGCTAAAACTAAACAACACGAAATGGCGCTTAGTGAGCACTTTTTAACGCGCTTGGTAAACTACCCACGCATTAAGTTGTTTGGTATTGATGACTTTGATCGCTTAAATGAGCGTACACCTACTTTTGCTTTAATTTTTGAAGGGCTTGAGCCTCGCGCCGTTTCAGAATTTTTAGGTAAGCAGCATATTTGTGTGTGGGATGGTAATTTTTACGCGCAAGGTTTGTGCAAGCAATTAGATGTGCTTGATAAAGGCGGTGTAGTGCGCATTGGTTGTATGCACTACAACACGATTGAAGAGCTAGATCAGTTGTTTAATTTATTTGATGAACTGCTCGGTTAAATAATACTGATTTTGGTGCGCTAACTCTTTGGCGCACCATATATTTGTTCTGCACGGTTAAACAATACCCACGATGTTAAAATATACTTATCGTTTGATACTGGCTTATTACCCCTGTGGGTATGTGTAAAGTAGCCAGGAGCTATTACCATAGTGCCTTTTTTAGGTGCTATTTTACGATTTTGATAGTAAAACTCCGTTTCACCGCCTTCATCAACATCGTTTAAATAAAACATAAATAACAACACGCGATGTAGTGCTTCATTGTGCTGTAGCTGCGGGTAAACTTCACTATGCCAGTAAGGGTAGCCACCTTTATTTACTTCGTATTTTTGCGCTTGAATATTACCAAGTCTAAAAATTTGCTGAACTAGCAAAGGTAATTGTGGTTTACCCACTTCTTCAAAATTCTCTTGGGTTAAATCGACTACTTCACCTGTTTTTGGGTGATAGACCTTTAAGCCAAATGCCCCAATCATCATAAAAATATGCTCTTCAACATACTTAAAAACATGTTGTGCAGTCGTTTGTTGTATATGTTTTAATTGTTGTGCATATTCGGGGTGATTATTTAAGTGTAGGTCGTGGCTGTCTTTTTTCTTTAAGTCGACACCGCCCGATGTTACCCCTTGTTTTACATGCGGGCTTTGCGCGAATGTGGTAATAAATTCATCGCAAAACTCATCGCTTAATGCGTTATCAACAACGCGTATAAAGTCCGTCATGGTTTACCTTTATATAATTATTATTGGATTTTTATGTTTATTGAAAAAGTGATGCCGCGCTTTAGCGAAACAGATGCACTCGGACACATTAACAATACCGTACTACCTGTATGGTTTGAAGTCGCACGTGGACCTATTTTTAAGTTTTTTACACCGGACTTAAATCCACATGATTGGAAATTGATTATCGCCAAAGTTGAAGTGTCGTTTGTAGGCGAATTATTTTATGGCCACGAAGTGACCGTAAAAACCTCTGTAGAGCATATAGGCACTAGCTCTTTTACGCTGAGACAGGAAGCATGGCAACACGATAAATGCTGCGCAATAGGTAAGGCCGTTATGGTGAGGTATGATTTTATTGCTAAATCAAAACAAGCGCTTAGCATTGACGAAAAAGCAGCGCTTAACGAGCATATTTACCAAAGCAGTTAACCTTACGAGGCTTATATTTTACATAAGCCCATACTGAGCTGAATTATTGTAAATATATGATGGCAGCTGTAAATATTTGTCGAGAAATTTCAACGTATTTAGATTGAGTTACAGGCTTCAATTATATACTATTTATATTATATATTGTTGCGCCGTTATAACAGGAAATGTTAATTCGGTAATTTGATTGGAGAATGCGTGTGACATCTATTGCCAATAACCAACCTTTACAAGTTATTCAGCTCAGTGATGGTCAAAATTTAACAGCTGAAATTTTGCCATTTGGCGCAATAATAAAAAGCATTAAATTTAAAAAACAAGAAATGACGCTTAGCGTCGATGATCCTCAATACTATCTTGAAAACCCATTTTATCTTGGCGCTACAGTAGGTCGATACGCTAATCGCATTGCAAAGGGGCGTTTTAACTTATCTGGTACGCAGTATCAACTAGAAGCAAATAACGGCCCTAATAGCCTGCACGGCGGCGTTAAAGGCTTTAATAAAGTACTTTGGCAAGTAACCAAACAAACTGAAAGTGAAGTTGAACTTTATTATTGCTCGCCCGACGGCGAACAAGGTTTCCCCGGTGAGTTGCAGGTTTGGCAAACGATTAGCGCTAAAAACGGCGAGCTTACTCTGCACTTTAAAGCGCTAACCAATAAAGAAACGCTCGTTAACTTTACCAACCATTGCTATTTTAATCTTGATGGCAGCGAATCAATTAATGAACACCTTGTTCAAGTTAATGCCAATTACTATCTTCCTATTGATACAACTAGTATTCCACTTAATGAATCTGCATCAGTCACCGGTACCTGCTTTGACTTTACTAAGCCAGCTCAAGTTGGTGAGGCCTTAAGCGCCGTTCATCCTCAACTAGAAGCTGGAAATGGCTTTGATCACTGCTATATTTTTAATGATGACAGCAGTTTAAAGACGATGGCTACATTAACTTCGCCACACACGAACGTTAGTTTAACCCTTAAAAGTACGCAGCCAGGCATGCAGTTATACACCGCTAACTTTGTAGGTGCGCCTTTTAAAGCACGACAAGCTTTGTGTTTTGAAGCGCAAAATTGGCCAGATGCGCCAAATCGTGAAAATTTTCCAAAAGCTAATTTATTACCGGGAGAGGATTACGAACAGGTTATTATTTACTCTTTTTCTGAATGAATACAGCATTCTAATGTTAATTTAAAGAAAATTAAAAGCAAAAATACAGTGATTAAATGCTATCCATAATTCAGGAAAAGGTTGCACTTTTTGCTGGTTTAAAGTATTTATAATATAAATAGTATTTGAAACTATATGCACTACCACAACGACACAACGACTACACACAATCAGGAGTTTTTAAAAAATGATAATTAACAATAAGTTATCGTTCAACAAGAAAACCGCGATCAGTATTGCTATCACAGGCATATTGGCAAGCGGAAACGTTGCAGCTCAAGGCGCTGAAGGCAATACGCCTACAGTAGTAAATGAAGATGTTGAAGTTATCGCAGTAACGGGTATCCGCAGCAGCTTACGTTCATCAATGTTAGATAAAAAAGCATCTAATGTTGTTACAGACGGGATTAAAGCAGAAGATCTTGGTAAATTTCCTGATTTAAACGTAGCAGAATCTCTGCAACGTATTACAGGTGTAGCAATTGACCGTAGTGGTGGTGAAGGCCAAGCGGTAACTATTCGTGGTTTTGGTCCACAATTTAATACTGTACTTGTTAATGGTCGTCAAATTGCGACAGACAGTGCAGGTCGTGAATTTAATTTTGATGTATTGGCGGCGGATCAAATCACCGGTGCTGATATTTATAAAAGTAATACAGCAACTCTTCAAGAAGGCGGCATTGGTGGTACGGTTAACGTAACTACAGCACGTCCTTTTGATTTTGGTGGTTTACATATTTTAGGTTCAGTTAAAGGTATGTACGAAAGCCTTTCTGAAGAAGTATCTCCATCAACATCATTCTTAATAAGTAATACGTTTAACGATGACAAGCTAGGTGTGCTTTTTGCCATCACTAATCAACAACGTAAACTTCAGAATAACCAAATTTTAACGGCTGGTTGGCGCGGTGGCCAAACAATCTCTAATCCAACGGATGGTGTATTGTTTGAAAATGCCTACATTCCACGTAACTGGGATCAAGTTGTTGATGAGCAAGACCGCGAGCGTACAAATGCAAGTTTAGTACTACAATATGCACCGTCTGACGATGTTACGATTACTGTTGATGGCATGATTTCAAAATTTGAAGTTGATTCAACAGTACGCGATTTAGCATCTTGGTTTGAACCAGACCGCGTAGGTAGTGCAACGATTGATCCAGAAACAGGTACTCTTTTAACTTTCTCTCAAGAAGTTGGCTTAGGCGCGCCAAGTGGCGACCCTGCAAGTGACTTTGTATCGCATACACGTAACTCACGTGATGTAACTAATAAAGCATTCGGTATTAACGTTGACTGGCAAGTAAACGAGTCATTAAAAGCAAAATTTGATGTATCTCGCTCAACAGCCGAAAATGACCGAGCAGGTACTGACCGTTTTAACGTTGTAGGTATTATTAATAGCTATACTTTTGACGGTACTGGCAGTATTCCTACTGTACAGCATGATGGTTTTGAAAATGGTTCGTTGCCTGATCCAAGCCTAGCGCGTCTTCACTACAACGAAATTGGTCTTCAATTTACAGATGAAGATGAAATTACTGAAGTAAAAGCTGATTTTGAATATGTGCCAGATAAAGGCCCAGTAGAGCGTATTAACTTTGGTGCTTATCGCCAAGAACGTGAAAAATCAAGCTTCCAAGTATTTGGTAGCCAATGTCAATTTTGTGGTTACGGGACAGAAGCGCCACTTGATGCAATTGATTTTGAAGCTTATACAGCGAGTAACTACTTCCCTGGTTTAATCGATACATTTTATAGCTACGATGGCGATAAAATGCTTGATTACTTAGCCGATCAAGGTTTCCCAGTAGAACCAACACTACAAAATAACCGTTACACAATTAACGAAGACATCACTAGCTTATACATGGACTTTACGCTTGGTTTTGACCTTTCAGATATGCCTGTAACAGTTAACTTTGGCGCGCGTTACTCAGAAACTGATATTGAAGTTGCTGCAATACAAAGCTTTATTAGCGATGTAATACCAACGTCAGATGCGACATTGTTTGCTAACGTATTTGGCCCGGCTACAAGCATTGAGCAAGGTACTAGCTACTCAAACTTACTCCCTTCTTTAAATGTTAAGTTAGAGCTGCAAGATAACATGATTTTACGCTTTGCAGCGTACGACAGTATTACTCGTCCAACGATGTCTCAGTTATCTCCTGCGACAAACTTTAACGAGCCACGTCGTCAAAACTTAACCGCAAGTGGCGGTAACCCTGCACTTAAACCATTCCAATCAGAAAACTGGGATATCTCTTACGAGTGGTACTACAACGATGCTAACTTATTTAGCTTTGCAGTATTTAGCAAAGAAGTAGATGACTTTATTGTTACCCTAACAGGTGCAGAAACATACGATATGACTGACCGCTCAGGTCCTGATTTTGCGTGTACTACATGTACAGACCAAGCAGATGACGAACTTATTGGTAGCTCAGAAGTTTACACAGTGACTCGTCCTCAAAATGGCGAATCAGCTAAAGTAACGGGTTACGAAGTTGGTGTAACTCATATGTTTGAAAATGGCTTTGGTTTTATTGCCAATGCAACAGTAGTAAACAGCGACATTAGCGTGGGCGCAGACACTACACAAACATTTGCACTTGAAGGTTTAGGCGATTCACAAAACTTAATATTTTTCTATGAGCAAGATAACTGGCAAGCACGTGTTGCATTTAACAACCGTGAAGGCTTTTTACGCTTAGTTGATAACGGCTTTAACGGTGAACCAGTGAACGTAGAAACTTACGGTCAGTGGGATATTAGTGCAAGCTACGATATTAACGAAAACTTCACTATTTTTGCGGAAGGCATCAATATTACTGAAGAAGAGCTAGTACAAACAGGTCGTTTTGCTAACCAAATCTATTCAGTAGAAGATAATGGCTCACGTTACGCGTTTGGTATTCGCGGATCGTTTTAATTAATGATGGAGGCGTATTTTTCGCCTCTTAGTTTTCATTACAGCACCAAGGTGCTAATACCAATTAGGTTAATTTAGCAGTAATGTATATTAGTTAACCTAATTGGCTAAAATGAATACACATTAAATCAAAATGCCCTAACGGGCATTTGTTGTATAAAACGTTATCAAAAATACTCAAAGAGTAGTCCATTATGAATAAAGCAATAAAAACAGTAGCAGTAGTTGGCGGTGGTACAGCAGGATGGCTGAGCGCTGCAATTATAGCTTCGTATCACCAAGGTCAAAATGGTGACGGCTTAAAAGTGATGTTGGTTGAATCATCAGACATTCCAACTATTGGCGTAGGTGAAGGTACCTGGCCCACGATGAAAAACACACTTCAGCAAATAGGCTTGCGTGAAGTTGATGTGTTTAAAGCCTGTAATGCTACCTTCAAACAAGGCGGGAAGTTTGTAAATTGGACTCATGGCAATAATGACTTTTACTACCATCCATTTACTGTACCGCTAGGCTACGGCCGTATAGATTTAGCCCCATATTTAGATAATGTTGAAGACTTTGCACAGCAAACTAATTTTCAACATGATATTTGCGAAGCAAGCTTAGCCCCAAGAGGTATAGCGCAAGGTGAATATCAAGGTAATTGTAATTACGCTTATCACTTAGATGCCGGCGCTTTTGCAGAAATGCTTAAACAGCATTGTAAAAGTAAGCTTGGCGTAGAGCATATTATTGGTACTGTTGATCAAGTAAAGCTTGATGACGATGGTGCAATAAATGTGCTTACTCTAAAAGATCAAACCCGCACTATAAACGCCGACTTATTTATAGACTGTACTGGTTTTTCATCATTGTTATTAGGCCAAGCGCTCAACGTACCGTTTAAAAAAATGGACCACGTGCTATTTAACGACAGCGCACTGGCTATGCAAGTCCCTTACGATGAAAACGATGACTCCTTAGCCAGCCATACCATAGCAACAGCGCAAAACGCTGGATGGATTTGGGATATAGGTTTAACGCACCGCCGAGGTGTAGGACATGTATATTCAAGCAAATTTTTATCAGACGATGAAGCAGAGCAAAACCTAAGAGACTATTTAGGCGATGCAGCAAACGGTTTAACTGCCCGTAAAATTAGTTTTGAATCAGGATACCGTGAGAAGTTTTGGCATAAAAATTGTGTTGCTATTGGTATGTCAGCAGGGTTTGTAGAGCCGCTTGAAGCAACCGCTATTATGCTTGTTGAAATTTCAGCACGCTTTGTAGCAGAGCACATGCCAGCAGATACACAAGTAATGCCTATAGTAGCTAAACGCTTTAACGAGCAGATGGATTACCGCTGGCAGCGTATTATCGACTTTTTAAAGCTGCATTACATGCTAACCAAGCGCCCAGAACCTTACTGGCAAGCACATGTACAGCCCAATACTATTCCACAAACCCTGCAAGAAGATTTACTTCTTTGGGGAAGCCGTGGCCCGCTTATTCAAGATTTTCATGGCGCATTAGAGTTATTCCCTGCCGCCAGTTATCAGTATGTTTTGTACGGTATGGGCTTTAAGCCTGACTTTACTAAACAAGCATATTTGTATTCACAGCATGTGCAAGCCAAACAAATAATTGAACGTAACAGCCAGCTTACACAGCAGATGTTGCAAACTTTGCCGCCTCACCGTGCTTTTATAGAGCAGTGGTTAGCAGCTAACCCAGTTTAAGGATGTGTAACTATGGCTATTAGTGAACTAGTAAACACCAAACACCAAACATTAAAAATTAACCCTAATGCAGCCGTTGAATACGCAAAAACGCAGCATTTAGTTAATTTAAGAGCAAATGAAATAGCAAAAGCAGCCTGCGACTTACCTATTTTTTTAGCACGTAATACACAAAATGGTAGTTATACCGTATCAGCGTTAACCAGCTTTAGTGCAGGTCAAAGTTTATTGGTTAATAACAACCAATGGCAGGCACTTTACACACCGGTATGTATGCAAACCCAGCCTCTTTATTTAATGACCCGAGAAGCAAATAGTAGCGATTATTTTATCGCTATTGATGATCAAAGCTCAGCCGTAAACACGCAGCAAGGTGAGGCACTATTTGATGCTAAAGGTAATCCGAGTTTATTTTTAAGTGCACAGCAAAAACTGTTAGAAAGCGACTTAAAAAATGACTATCAAACGTATCAATTTACCCAAGAAGTTGCGCGGTTAGGGCTCATTAAAAACATAGATATTGTATTGCAGTTTGAACAAGGCGAAACCCAAACTATTCAAGGTTTGAGCACCGTTGATGAAGACAAACTGCAAACATTAGATAGCAATACCATTGCAGAACTACAAAAGCAGGGTTACTTAAGTGTGCTTAACAGTATGCTTATTTCTCTGTTTCAGTTAAATGCATTGGTAAAACTGCATAACCAACGTCCCGAACTTATGCCTTTAAAGCAGATTAAGTTAGAACTAAGTCGAGATGCGCACGCGCTGTAGCGTACACTTTTTTATTACACAGACATTGCGCATAACGCGCAGGAGACACACACATGTCAGATAACATTTTACAGCTGGTGGTTTTTGTTTTTGTCACCGCTTTAATTGGTGGCCTTACTTATTGGAAATGCCGAGGCCAAAATCGCAATAACGGACAAAGCCAAACCAAAGAGTATTTTTTAGCGGGCGGTGGCCTTACTTGGATGTTTGTTGCAGGTTCAATCACATTAACTAATTTAAGTACTGATCAGCTTGTAGGTATGAATGGTAACCAAATGGCTTTACTGGTTTGGTGGGAGCTTGCAGCAATTATAGGTTTGATTATTTTAGCCAAAGTGTTCATTCCTGTTTATTACAAATACAACTGTACAACGACCACAGAGCTTTTAGAAAAGCGCTATAACAACAAACATATTCGCGCTGTGATTGGTGGTTTATTCTTTTTAGGTAATGCACTTATTTATATGCCAGCGGTTATTTATTCTGGCGCGCTATTTATGCAAACCATGTTTAAGGTTGATATTCCGCTAATGTATATCGCCACCGCATTTGCCATTATTGGTGCTGTTTATGCGTTTTTTGGCGGTCTGCGAGCAGTTGCTGTATCGGATACCTACAATGGCATACTTGTACTAGGCATGGCTGTTTTAGTCGTGTTTTTAGCACTTAATGCGATTGATTATGACTTTACGGGTATTCCTGAGGAGCGCTTAACACTCATAGGCGATGCTGACTCACCTATTCCTTGGCCAACACTTTTAACCGGTATGATCTTTATTCAAATGTATTACTGGGGTACTAACCAAACAATCACACAGCGAGCAATGGCAGCACCTAATGTTAAAGAAGCGCAAAAAGGTATATTTGCAGCTGCGGGTATTCGTTTTTTAATCGTCCCTGCAATTGTGGTTTTACCGGGTATTATTTCGTTTAAACTTTATGGCGATATTGGTGACGCTGCTTATGGTCGAATTGTGGGTGATGTAATGCCAGCATGGTTAACCGGTGTGTTCGCAGCGGCAATGGCAGCAGCTGTACTTTCTACTTACAACAGCTTATTAAATTCAGCTACAGCACTATATGTGTGTGACATTCACGAAGCGTACTTTAATAAAGAGCCAAGTGTTGTAAAGCTAAGTGGTTACGTAACATTGCTACTAACAAGCTTAACACTGGTACTTGTACCAATTTACCAGCAAGCAGATAGCATTATTAACTTACTACAGCAATTAAATGGCTTATTAAGTATGCCTATATTCTCTATTTTTGTAGTGGGCTTATTATTTAAAAATGTTGATGCACGTGCGGGTATTGCAGCGGTAATTTTAGGTGTGGTTATGTATGGCATGCTTACATTTGCAAACTCACCACTACATACTGATATTCATTACATTCACTTAATGCCAATTACACTGATTGTATGTGTCGCTTTTGCATTGATAGTAAATAAAGTGGTATTTGGTTTGAATGCGCAGTGGGCAGGTAAAACACCGGCACTTGATGACGCAGGCCAAGCACAAGTACAAAAATAGATTATAAATAGTTTAAGCTGACAAAATCGGTCATGGGGAAACTCTGGCCGATTTTTTTATATGTATTAAAAGCAACATGACAACTTCAAAGCGAAGGTTAGTTTAATACTTTTTATTACAGTGGTACTTCCAGTGAGTTTATCTGACTATTTGCGATGTAAAGACTATCAAAACCTAATTTATATGATATATACTATTATTATTGAATGTCACTGTCTGATAGATTGTGGCTCAAGCAAAGAGATACATTTAGTACATAGTGTAGCTTACTAATTTTCGTTATATTTATAACTCACACAATGAACAAGAGGATAGGAAAATCATGGCCGACACTAAATCATTTTATCGATTAGACAGTGTAAACAGCACCGTTATTTTCGACTGCCAGAGCAAAACACCGGCGTTACTGTACTTTGGTAAACGCCTATCTGAGCAAACAACAGAAACAATGCTAACTCAGCTTGCTACGCGTCAAGAAGTAAAATGTGCCGTGGTTGAAGAAGCGCCTATTTCTCTATCTCCGTTATTAGGCGAAGGCTTTACTGGTGCGCCAGGGCTTGAGCTAGTAAATGATTCAATCGCATGGTCAGTAGGGCCACAACTTCAAGAAGTTCGTCAGCCTTCAGCCGCAACACTTGAATTTGTAAGCGTAGATAAGCTTCGTGGTATTGAAGTCGTGCATAGCATTACACTTGATAAAAGCACTGACGTACTTAGCGCGCATACCGTATTAACTAATTTAGGCGGCTCACCACTGGGCGTTAATTTTTGCGCCGCGCCAACATTTCAATTGCCAGATAGCGTAAGCAAAATTGTAAGTTTTGAAGGTCGTTGGTCAAATGAATTCCAACGTCAATCGGTTGATCTAGTCTTAGGCAGTTTTGTACGTGAAAACCGTAAAGGCAAAACATCACACGATGTATTTCCTGGTTTATTAGTGCATAACGAAAATGCAGGCGAGCAGCACGGCGAATGTTACGGCTTTCATTTAGGTTGGAGCGGCAACAATAAACTACGCGCAGAGCTTCTAGCTGAAGGTCGTCGTTATGTACAAATGGGTGAGCTATTACTTCCTGGTGAGCTTACGCTTGCTAAAGGTCAAACGTATCAAAGCCCGAGCATTTATGGCTCGTTTTCGAGTGAAGGTTTTAGTGCGCTTTCTCGTAATTTTCATCGTTTTGTTAAAGCTAATTTACTTAGCCAAGCACAGCGTGAAAAAACGCGCCCTGTGCATTACAACACATGGGAAGGCATTTACTTTGATCACGACGTAGATACGCTTAAGCAACTAGCCGACAAAGTAGCGCCGTTAGGCATTGAACGTTTTGTACTTGATGATGGTTGGTTTAAAGGCCGCCGTGGCGATAACGCTGGTTTAGGTGATTGGACTGTAGATTACAAAATTTACCCAGATGGTTTATCGCCAGTCATTGATCATGTGAATAGCTTAGGTATGGAGTTTGGTATTTGGTTTGAACCAGAAATGGTTAACCCAGATAGCGATTTATACCGCGCACATCCTGATTGGGTTTTAGGCTCTCAAAACAACGAACAGTTAAGCTTTAGAAATCAGCTTGTGCTTGATTTAACGCGCTCTGAGGTTGTTGAGTACTTATACAAGGCGATTGACGATATTTTAGTTGAATACCCAACTATTAAGTACATTAAATGGGATATGAACCGCGATATTAACCATGCGGGTAATTTTGATGGTAAGCCAGCAGTGCACCAGCAAACATTAGCACTTTATCGTTTAATTGATCGTATTAAAGGTGCGCACCCAGGGCTTGAAATAGAAAGCTGTTCGTCAGGTGGTGCACGTGTAGATTACGGCGTACTTGCACACACAGATCGTGTATGGACGTCAGATTCAAACGATGCGCTTGATCGCCTTGAAATACAGCGTGGATGTTCGTTCTTTTTCCCATCGTCGGTAATGGGTGCACACGTAGGCCCACGCGATTGTCATATCACAGGGCGTAATGTAAGTATTGAAATGCGTGCTGCGGTATCAATGTTTGGCCACATGGGAATCGAAATGGACCCACGTGAACTGAACGATCACGAATACAATGCACTTAAAGCGGCAATATCACTTCATAAAGAGCATCGTGAGTTTATTCATAGCGCCGATTTATACCGCCTTGATAGCGACGATTTATCAATTAACTTTGGTTTAATCGATGAGCAAAAAACAAAAGCGTTATTTGCCTATAACAGCGTTCGCGAAACACCCCGTACAGCGCCTAATAAGCTTCGTTTTGTTGGCTTAGATGCCGATGCGCAGTACACACTTAACTTAGTGTGGCCGGTAAAATTTGAAGAGTATCGTCCATCTTCTATTGCTGCGGTAAATGGTCAAACATTTACAGGTGAAGCGCTAATGCAGTTTGGTTTACAAATGCCAATATCATTCCCGCAAACATCGCTTATTTTTGAGCTTAACAAAGCTTAAATTTAACTAAGAGCAGTAAAAGGCGCTAATCGCTTTTATGCTGCTTAGCTTAGATATTAGTAGTCAGCTCTATATTGTTTAGGGTTGGCTTTTTTATATCCTTTGTAAGCTAATTTAGTAAATTAACTTAGTAAACTCAAAAGTATCGAAAATAGAGTGGTTACGCTTGCGCGTAATTTTTCTTGTTACCCAACCAACGTTGAATTAGTGGGTCAACAACCTCTGGGTGTTGCTTAAGCATTTGCTGTGCAATCGGTCTAACTTGGTTAAGTATGTGCTTATCGCGGGTAAGATCGGCAATTTTAAACTCGGCTAACCCAGTTTGTTTTGTACCGAGTACTTCACCAGGGCCACGAATTTCTAAATCGCGCTCTGCTATCACAAAACCATCGTTACTATCGCGTAGTACACCTAATCGCTTTTGAGCGGTATGAGACAGTGGTGCGTGATATAAAAGCACGCAATGCGATGCAGTAGCGCCACGGCCAACTCGCCCACGTAACTGATGCAGCTGCGCTAATCCTAAGCGCTCAGGGTTTTCTATAATGATTAAACTCGCATTAGGGACATCTACACCAACTTCAATAACCGTAGTGGCAACTAAAACATGTATATTACCTGCTTTAAACTCGCTCATAATGGCTTGTTTTTCGGCTGACTTCATTCGCCCATGTACTAAGCCTACGTTTAGCTCTGGTAGCGCTTCTTTTAACTGCAGTGCGCTGTCTTCGGCGGCTTGGCATTGCAGTACTTCAGATTCATCAATAAGTGTACACACCCAATAAACTTGACGGCCTTGCTCGTTACACGCTAATTTAACGCGGGCAATAATATCGTCTCTGCGAGTATCAGGAAGTGCCACTGTTGTGATTGGCGTACGCCCTGGTGGTAGCTCGTCAATCACAGAGGTTTCTAAGTCGGCATAGGCGGTCATAGCGAGCGTACGTGGGATAGGTGTTGCGGTCATAACTAGTTGATGAGGGTAACAATCACCAAACTTACCTTTTTCACGCAGTGATAAACGCTGGTGGACACCAAAGCGGTGTTGTTCATCAATAACGATAAGCACTAAGTTATTAAACTTAACTTCATCTTGAAATAAAGCGTGAGTACCTACAATCATTTGCGCCTCACCGGAGGCTATTTTTTCAAGTGTTGCTACGCGCTCTTTGCCTTTTGTTTTACCGCCAAGCCAAGCAACGGTTATACCTAGTTGATTAAACCACGTTGTAAAATTAACGCCATGTTGCTCTGATAAAATTTCAGTAGGAGCCATTAAAGCTACTTGAAAGCCCTGCGCAATGGCTGTTAGTGCACTAAGTGCTGCTACTAGGGTTTTACCTGAGCCTACATCGCCTTGTACTAAACGCATCATGGGATACGCGTGTTGCATGTCACCTTTAATTTCAGCAACTACGCGGCTTTGCGCATTTGTGGGTGCAAAAGGAAGTTGCTCTAAAAATTGGCTTTCTAATGTGTTTACCGGATTTAATGCCACGGCTTTAACTTGTTGCCCTTGCTCTCTTACTTTCAATAAGCTGAGGTTTTGAGCAAGTAACTCCTCAAATACAAGGCGCTGTTGAGCAGGGTGAGTACCTTGCTCTAATGCAGTTACATCAACATCATTTGGTGGGCGGTGCAGTAATAATAAGGCGTCACTTAGTGGCATATTTGATGGCTGCCACTGTGAAGGCAGTAGTTCTTCTACTGAGTATTTATGTAGTAAATCAATAGCCTGTTCGCTTAAAGCTCTAATCGATAGTTGCTTTAAACCTTCGGTTGTTGAATAAACGGGCGTTAATGTTGTCGCTACTGGTTGCTCGTTGGAAGTATCGCTGATGCTGTATTCAGGATGGCTCATTTCAAAGCCAACACGGCCACGGCGCACTTCACCAAAACAACGTATTATTTTACCTGCACTAAATGCGTTTTTTTGTGCGGCGGTAAAATTAAAAAATCGTAGTGTTAGCCTGCCAGTACCATCATTGATTTGGCAAACAAGCATGCGCCTTTTACCAAATGTAATTTGGCTTGTTTCAATTGTTGCTTCAACACTCACATGGCTATGCAATGCCAGTTCATTAATCGCGTATAAGCGAGTGCGATCTTCATAGCGAAGTGGCAAATGAAAAAGCATATCTTGCACAGTTAAAATACCTAGCTTTAACAAACGCTCAGCCATTTTTGGGCCGACCCCTTTGAGCTCTGTAATTGGGTATTGATTTAAGCTAGGTTTAGACAAAGTGTATCAATCCTATTATTTGTGAGTAGGCTAAGTGTACTTACAGAGCTTTAGTCCATCAAGTATGTTTTAAAGCTTGCCAAAATTGCTCGTCAGCGACTATTTCGCCGTTTTCATCAAGTGCAGGATAAGGTAATTTTTTTTGTTTACACTGCCTTGCGATAATAGGGTGGCAGCCTTCAAAGTAAAGTGGATGTTTAACTTCGGCGCTCAACATATCTCTATTATATAAACCAGCCAGCTCGCGTTGGCGCTGTGCTTCAAACAATATTAGCGCAGCAGCAACTGAAACATTTAGTGATTGCACCATGCCTTGCATTGGAATAATAATATTTTGATCGGCATATTCTAGAGCTTTTTCTGAGATCCCTGTTTTTTCTTGTCCAACAATAATAGCCGTTGGCTTGGTGTAATCTACTTCTCTAAAATCAACGGCATCTTCTGATAGATGAGTTGCGAGTATTTGTATTTCTGGATTGCGTTCACGCATTGCAGTAACGGCATCATCAATATTTCTATGTAAGTGCGTCTCTAGCCAGTTTTTACTGCCACCTGAGGTATTATTTGTTAGCCATTTTTGCTTTTCAGGCCATACAGCATGTACGTGATGGCAACCAACCGCATCAGCACTTCGTACTATTGCAGATAAGTTATGGTGTTTGTGCACGTCTTCTAAGCACACGGTTAAGTCTGTTTGACGGCGCGAAAGTACGTCTTCGATTCTTTGATAGCGAGTTTGCTGCATGGTTATCCTCTTTTTTCGGCAATTATACGAGATTTTTGCAGTTAAGGCATTACCGTACGGCTAATTGGGTTTTGTAGAGAAATTAGTGTCTCTGTTGACTGAATGGCTTCTATTGCCTGTATTTTATTAATCAGCACATCTTGTAAGTGATCAATGGACTTTGTCATTACCTTTATAAATATACTGTAGTTACCTGTTGTGTAATAAGCCTCTACCACTTCCTCCAATGCTTCTAGCTTTATAAGCGTTTGCGGGTAATCACGTGCGTTATTTAAATTAATACCTATAAAGCAGCATACATCGTAGCCTAGCTGTTTAGTATTAATCGTTAATTGGGTGCCTGTAATGATCCCTGCTTGCTTCATTTTTTCAATTCTTACGTGAATTGTCCCTGCGCTTACATTAAATCTTTTTGCTAATTCGGCGTACGCAGTACGGGCATTTGCCATTAACGCATGAAGTATCTGTTTATCGAGATTATCGATTAAATAATTTTCCATTATATATTTGTCATAAAATTATCGAATATATGGTTTTTATACCACTTAATTGATGGTTTTTATATATTAAAGCTATTTTTGTTATGGGATGTTGAATTAATCCTTTAAATCGTTACATTAACTTCATTAAGGGCGTTAATTAGATCGCTTTTTATCAATTAAGCAAGTAACAATAACTGGGAATGAGGCCAATTATTATGAGTTCACACTATGTGCAGCAACAGCAGCAAATAAGTAAAGTTAAGCAATTTTTTTCACAACAACTAGAAACCCAACTTGGACTGGTTGAGGTTCAAGCCCCAATTTTGGCTAAGGTTGGCGACGGTACGCAAGATAACTTAAGCGGCCATGAAAACGCAGTTGCTGTAAATGTGAAAGCGATTACAGATAGCCGCTACGAAGTGGTGCATTCACTGGCTAAGTGGAAACGTAAAACACTGGCCACTTATGGCTTTAGTGTTGGTGAGGGTATTTACACTCAAATGAAGGCTTTGCGCCCAGACGAAGATTCATTAAGTCCTATTCATTCTGTATATGTTGATCAATGGGATTGGGAAAAAGTAATTAACGAAACGACAGAGCGTTCGCTGGCAACACTAAAGCAAACTGTTCAATCTATTTATAAAGGAATAAAAGAGACGGAAGCTTTTGTAAGCGAGTCTTATGGTTTAACGCCATTTTTACCGGACGACATTAAGTTTGTGCACAGTGAAGAGCTACGTAAAATGTATCCTGATTTTAGTGCTAAGCAACGCGAAAAAGCCATTGCACAAGAGTATGGTGCTGTATTTTTAATTGGTATTGGTGGCGCGCTTGGAGATGGCAAAATTCATGATGTAAGAGCCCCAGATTACGATGATTGGTCTACGCGAACGTGCGATCAATACATGGGTTTAAATGGTGATATTTTAGTATGGAACCCAGTACTTGAAGACGCATTTGAAATATCATCAATGGGTATACGTGTAAGTCCTGAGGTTTTAAAAGCGCAGTTAAGTACAACTGGAGATGAAGACCGCTTAGAGTTTGATTGGCATAAAGCGCTACTACAAAGTAAATTTCCGCAAACAATTGGCGGTGGAATAGGGCAGTCGCGCTTAGCTATGCTCTTGCTACAAAAACAGCATATTGGTCAAGTACAAGTGGGTGTATGGCCGCATCAAACACATGCTGAGGTAAGCGGTTTACTTTAAACGTGAATAAATTTGAGTGCTCAATAGAGCACTCAGTTATTAGCTTGTTTTGAACTCTATTTCAATTTTGTTATTCAAAAGTTTAACGTTGCACGGAGGGTAGTTGCGGATTGTTTTGAGTACTTTATCAAAAATATGAATCTCTACGCCTGAATGCAAAACAGAATTCACCGTTAAATTAGCGTCGCTAAGTAAATCGTGTAAGTCGTGATCTAAGTTTGAAAGACGTTTTTCTAATAGTTCTGCTTGCTCACAGTAATGTTTCTGAGTAGCTCCAATTTTAGTAATTAATATTTTCTTCTTTTCGGCATCCTTCACTAAATCAGTTTTTTCTAGCGCTGCTTGCAGCGTATCTAATTGTGCATCTGTTTTAGCTAAGTCTTTAAAGCAATTATCAGTATCCGCTGTTATTTCAGCGCCAGAAGCCGCTAGGTTTATAATCATTTTAGCGCCTGATTCATTCCCTATTTCGCCAGCAATGAGAGTTGTTGCATCAAGTATTTCACCACCAAATATTTTACCCTTAGGTAAGTCGGATTGGCCTACTTGCAGTAAGCGTTTAGCTTTCATTACACAGTGGCTCGTTTGACGCTCAATAAAAATATTATTTGCATCGAGGTAACAATACTGTGAGTGAGATACATGAATATCACCTAGCGCAATTAGCTTGCAAGAAAGTGACTTACTATCCATTTTTTGATGGCCAATAATGCCTTGTTTAACCGTGATGTTTCCGCCTGCGGTAAGCTCGCCAGATTCAACCGTGCCAAATATAGTAATATCGCCTTTGGCAGTTACTTTCATCCCTGGGTCTATATTGCGAGTAACAATAACACTGCCTTGAAAGTCAATATGGCCGCTTTTTACATTTACATCTGAAATGGTAAAAATATCGTCGACACGCATACCATTATTAATTTCAACCGGAACACCAGCAATAGTAGAGACTAACTCAAGCGGATTCATTTTTGATATTTCAGTGCCTTCGCCGGCGACTAATTGTTTATTTTCTCCGGGTTTTGCGGGCAGTATGTCACCTATTACAGTAAAACCTTCTTTACCGGGAGTTGCAGGTTGCTGGCGAATAAGCACAGAGCCAGGCTCTACGCTTGCAAGCTTGCCAAAGTCGCGCATGTCCACACTGCCATCTTCTTTGAGCTTGGGCGCTTTTAAGCGGTCTTTTAAAGTCTCTACGGTTGTTATTAGTTTAGTGGCTAAACCATCGCTTGGGAGCCTACCTTTAGCTAATATCCCTTTAACTACAGATCCCGCAGAGTGTTCAGATTGTTTTTGTAGAAGCTGTTCTAAAAAAGCTTGTTTATACCCACGCACAATACCTGCTTTAACGAGTTGTTTTTTTGCATCTTCTAAGCTTAATAACTTTCCACCTTGGGCAAGCGTTAGCTCGCCTATGGCCAGCATTTTATCGTCGCTAATTGTTACATTTAAAGTGGCATTGTGTTTTGTTGCTACAACGAGAGTTTGTTGTGTGTTTTCGTTTTTAAAAAAATCATTAATAGCGTCATGATCTATTTTACAGTCGCAAAAAGCTGACTTTTCGAGAGCCTCTAAAATAAATGCAGCGCTGGGAGGAATATGTTCTTTTACATCAAGTAAAACATTTCCATTGTTGGCAAGCTTAAACACGAGTTAATCCTTTTTTACTACTTAAGTTAAGTTTGTTTTTTAAAACACAACTACAGATTGCTAGAAATTTACATTTGAGTCAAGAAGTCAGATAAAACGAAGTGTGGAGCGAAAAATAAAGGCTATAGAGAAGCTCTATAGCCTGTAATACTTAATTGGTAGAAGGTAATTCCATTATTCCGTCTATTTCAACTTGTGCACCTTTTGGTAGTGCACGAACACCTAATGCAGCTCTCGCTGGGTAAGGTTGTTTAAAGTATTGGCTCATCACTTCATTTACAGTGGCGAAGTTAGATAGATCAGTTAGGTAAATATTGATTTTAACTAAATCGTGAATTTTTCCGCCTGCTTCTTCACATACCGCAGCAATATTTTTAAATACTTGATGCGTTTGCTCGCTAAAATCTTCTGAAATCATTTCCATCGTTTCTGGAACTAATGGAATTTGACCAGATAAATAAACAGCGGTACCTACTTTAACTGCTTGGCTGTAAGTGCCAATAGCTGCAGGTGCTTTGTCGGTAGAGATAAATGCTTTATTCATGTGTTTCCTATTTTATTTTTTACGATAGACTTTTTGTACATCAGGCATAACGCGAATGCGGCGCATAATGTTAGCAACGTGGATACGGTTTTTAACGGTAACCCCTAAATCTATCACGTATAAATTACTTTCTTTTTCATCGGTGGCAATTTCGACAATATTGGCTTGGGTTGTAGCGACAACATTGGTTAGCTTAGCTAACGCGCCTTGATGGTTAATAATTTCAACTCTCAGAGCTGCAATATATTCTTTTTCTGGGTTATCGTCCCATTTTACAACTAAGTATTTAGAACGCTCATTTTCCCAACCACGAATATTTTTACATTCTTGGCGGTGAACGGTCAGGCCCTTACCTTGGCTTATATGAGCCGTAATGGCATCGCCTGGTACAGGTCGGCAACACTTAGAGTAATTCACTAACATGCCTTCAGTACCAATAATGGTCGCTTTAGCTTGGCTTGTTATATCAGTTAAATCGTCATTGTCATTTTGCAATAAGCGCTTGGCAATTAACATACTCATTAAGTTACCAGAGCCAATTTCTACAAGTAATTCAAGAAGCGTAGTTAGTTCGTGCTCTTCAAGTACTCTCGCTATATTTTCATCAGCAATGCTATCTAGTTTGTTTTCGCCTAATGCCGAATCAAGTAAACGACGCCCTAAAAGCATAGCTTCTTCATGATGCTGGCTTCTAAGGTAATTACGAACACCTAAGCGTGCTTTACCAGTAACAATAAAGTTTAGCCATGTTGCATTAGGGTGGGCACCTGAGCTTGTTATTATCTCTATGGTTTGCCCTGTATCTAATGGCCTACTTAAAGGATGTGGCTTGCGATTAACGCGAGCGCCTACACAAGTGTTGCCTACATCAGTATGAACCGCATACGCAAAATCGACTGCGGTAGCGCCCATTGGTAGCTCAACAATACGACCATCAGGTGTAAATACGTAAATTTCTTCTGGGAATAGCTCAGTTTTTACGTTTTCAATAAATTCAAACGATGAACCCGCACTTTGCTGAAGCTCCAATAAGCTTTGCATCCATTGGCGAGCACGTTGCTGCGAAGTATTACCGGCACCATCACCTGATTTTTTATACATCCAGTGCGCCGCTACACCTTTGTCGGCCATCTGATCCATATCGTGAGTACGAATTTGAATCTCAACAGGTATTCCGTGTGGGCCAACTAATGAAGTATGAAGCGATTGGTAACCATTAGTTTTTGGTACAGCAATATAATCTTTAAAGCGTGTTTCTATAGGCTTATAAAGACTATGAGCCACACCTAATACGCGATAACACGTATCCATAGAATCAACTGCAATTCTAAACGCGTAAATATCCATAACTTCGTTAAATAGCAGTTCTTTATTAAGCATTTTTTTATAAATACTATATAAATGTTTCTCACGGCCTGACACAGTCGCTTTAATGCCTGACTCTTCAAGACGTGCTTCTATTTCATGTTGGATATTAGTGATAACTTCTTTGCGATTACCACGTGCTTTAGCTACTTCAGATTTAAGTGCGCGATGACGCATAGGATATAAAGCTTGAAAACCTAAGTCTTCAAGCTCATTTTTAATATCGTGAATACCTAAGCGGTTTGCTATTGGCGCGTAAATCTCAAGCGTTTCACGTGCTATTCTGCGGCGCTTATCTGGGCGCAGTGCCCCTAAAGTACGCATATTGTGCGTTCTATCAGCAAGCTTGATTAAAATAACTCGAATATCCTGAGTCATTGCCATAATCATTTTGCGGTAGTTTTCAGCTTGGAATTCTTTTTTATCTTTAAAGCTGAGCTTATCGAGCTTACTTACACCTTCAACGAGTTCTGCCACAGTTTCGCCAAAAATTTCGGCTAAATCTTGTTGGCTAAAATCAGTATCTTCAATTACATCATGCATTAGCGCGGCCATGAGCGTTTCATGGTCAAGATGCATGCCTGCAAGAATTTGGGTTACTTCTACTGGATGAGTTATGTAAGGTTCGCCACTTGAGCGAGTTTGTCCTTCATGGGCCTCTCGGGCTACCACGTAAGATTTTTGAACCAGCTCTACATCAGCAGCGGGCAAGTATTCTGAAATTTTCTTTTTAAGACCTTCAAAAAGATACATTCACACTCCAATGTTCTAGTGAAGCAAATTAGGTAAGCTACGAATATACGATGAAATGAAAGGATTGCCAACGGCTATAGTAGAAATACTGCGCCGTTGGCTAAATCAGACCGGGAGGTCGATTATTGGTTGCCACCAACAATGGCAGCAACAGCAGCTAATTCTGCTGCTTCTTGGTGTTGTTGTTCTTCACGGTCAATTAAGTCCATTGAAGCGCTATCAACTAAACCTAATTCAATTTCACGTAAAGCAACTACCGTTGGCTTATCGTTTTCAGGGTCTACTAGTGGAGTTTTACCACCAACAGCAATTTGGCGGGCACGACGAGCCGCAACTAAAATTAAGTCAAAACGATTACCAACTGCATCTACTGCATCTTCAACTGTTACGCGGGCCATCACAGCACTCCAAAATAATTTAAAAGCAAAGACGTAGTTTACTCCAAGGAGCCACTTTCGCCAATAGCCAGTGTTCAATTTTTATCAGTTTTACTTGCCTAAGCCTAATTTAAGTAGGCTTAAATTATTTAAGCAGACTATTTAGTAAAACTTGATGACGATCTTCTTGCGCTTTTAGTGTTAAGCGTTGAGCCATTACAATCATTTCTATGTCGGCAAGTGCGTCCTCAAAGTCATCATTAACAATTACAAAGTCGTATTCGTTATAATGTGATGTTTCAGATTGTGCTTTTGCCATACGAGAGGCAATAACCTCTGCCGAATCTTGGCCACGGTTATTTAAGCGTTGTTCTAACTCTTCTTTTGAAGGCGGTAGAATAAAAATAGTTTGTACGCTTGGCATAATTTTGCGCACTTGCTGAGCGCCTTGCCAATCAATATCTAAAAACACATCAATACCCGCATCAAGTTGCGACTCAATAGCCTGCTTTGATGTGCCGTAGTAATTATCGAATACTTGAGCCCATTCAAAAAAGTCATCTTTGGCAATAAGCGCTTTAAATTCGTCTGTAGATACAAAGTGATAATGCACACCATTTTCTTCACCTGGGCGAGGGGCGCGAGTTGTATGTGATACAGATACTTTCATGTCAGCGTGTTTTTTTAATAACGCATTGATTAAGCTTGATTTACCAGCACCAGAAGGGGCTGACAAAATAAATAAGTTACCGCGAGTTTGTGCCATGTTTTTCTCTACCTAAAAATAAACAGGCTTGGGTTACAAGTAAGCCAAGACTTTAATTAACTGTATTGTACTTTAATTAGCTCACCTTGCTCAAGTTAGTCGTGCTCATGTTGGTCATGTCCAAATTGGCTTGGGCGTGTTTTGCTAAGTTAGATTTTAAATAAAATTGCAGTTTAAAATTGTCAACGGAACTAGCCGCTAGATATAAGTATTTGATAAGGTGAAGTATCACCTAGTAAAGGAGCCTTTATGCTTAATAAAACCTTATTTACCGCACAACAAGTAAGAGACAACGAAGCTTTAGCTGCTAAAAATAGTCATTGTGATTTATTTACCCTAATGCAGCGTGCAGGCGAGGCTGTATATAAGCAATGGCAGTTATTTGATGCACAGCATACATTAGTCATTGTTGGCCATGGTAACAACGCTGGAGACGGTTACGTTGTAGCTAGGCTTATTATGCAATCAGGTAAAGAGGTAACAGTATGCGCAGCTGAGCCTAATAAAGTATTAACCGGTGATGCAGCAAAAGCGCAGCAGTTATGGATTGAAGCGGGTGGACTCGTTTCTCATTTTACAAAAGATGCCCTTAATGAGTGCGATATCGTTATTGATGCGCTCCTTGGTACTGGGCTTAATAGCGCCGTACGCGATAATTTTGCGAATATAATTAACGCTGTAAATAACAGTGGTAAGCCCGTAATAAGCATTGATATTCCATCAGGCATTGAAGCAAATACAGGACAGCCTTTAGGGTGCGCAGTACAAGCGACTTCAACCGTTACTTTTGTAGGTATAAAGCAAGGGCTCACAACGACGGTAGGTAAACAATATAGCGGTAAGTTAGTTTTTGATGATTTAGCAATTGGCGATGCGTTTACTTGTATAGCTCAATCATCAGGAACCTTGATAAATATTAATAGCTTTAAAGGAATAGCCACGCGGGCAATCAATAGTCACAAAGGCAGCCATGGCAAGCTTTTATGTGTTGGTGGCAATCAAGGTACTGCAGGTGCAATTAGGTTAAGTAGTGAAGCCGCTCTTAGAACGGGTGCTGGCATGGTTAGAGTGTATACACACGAAAGCTCAATAACGCCTATTAGTATTGGCAGACCAGAACTGATGGTAAGCAGTAATCACTTACATCAAGCGCTTGAGTGGGCAAGCTGCGTTGTTATTGGCCCAGGGCTTGGGCAAGACGAATGGGCACAACAAACATTCGATGAAGTAATGCAATATTGCCAAAACAATAAAATGCCATTGGTTATAGATGCAGATGCCCTTAATTTACTGGCTAAGCAAGCTTCATCATACACGTTAGAGCAATGCGTACTTACTCCACATCCCGGCGAAGCCTCTCGACTGCTAAGAGTTAGCACCAGCGAAATCGAATCTGATCGTTTTAACTATGCTCGTCTTTGCTCCAAGCGCTATACCGCGACTTGTGTATTAAAAGGCGCGGGAACATTAATAGATAATGCCCAGCACACGTGGGTATGTGAAGATGGCAACCCGGCATTGGCCGTTGGCGGCAGTGGCGATGTACTTACTGGTATTATTGGTGCCTTACTTGCTCAAGGTTTAACTATTGATGAAGCAGCACGCTATGGTGTAACACTGCATGCTAAAGCCGGTGATATCGCAAGTGAGCGAGACGGGCAAAGGGGAATGCTACCCAGTGATCTATTCCCAATCGTAAGAGAGTTAGTTAATAAAGTGACGTGAGTTTAAGCGTCACTTTATCGTACTAATTATTAAGCTGCAGTAAATCCCATTTTGTACCATATAAGTCTTCAAAAACCACTACGGTGCCATAGGGTTCTACTCGAGGCTTTTCGTTAAATGTAACGCCTTTAGAAAGCATTAAATTATAATCTCGCCAAAAGTCATTGGTATGCAAAAATAAAAACACACGACCACCCGTTTGATTACCAATAGCGCTAATTTGTTCGGGCGTTGTGGCTTTAGCAAGCAGTAGATTAGTCCTGCTCGAACAAGCCCCGTTTGAACAAGCCCCGTTTGAATTTGGAGGTGAAATTAACACCCAGCGTTTACCATCTTCTAAATCAGTATCCTCCACTAACTCAAAGTTAAGCTTTTGAGTATAAAACTCAATGGCATCGTCGTAGTCCTTAACAACTAATGCAATGCTGCCGATATGCTGTTGAACGTTAGTCATGTTTAGCTCACTCCTTACTATTAAATAAATGTGCTTTTTATCATATTTAGTAAACGATTACGCAGGTATATGCCCGCAGTATGTAATATGAATTAACTTACGAGTTCGTCTTCATCATCGGGTGGATCACCTGAGTCTTCTTTGCGTTTTCTTTGTTCTTGTTTTGCTTTTTGTACATTTTCGTATGTAGGCGGTGGGATAGGAATAATAGAAATAAGCGGAAAGAATGCTAAAAATAAATAAGCCCCCTTAGACATACTTTTACCCCACGTGACCATTTTGAGCATAGCCCAAACTACGAATGAAAATAACCCAGACACAAGGGCAACAAAAACAAAGAAGATGAATATTCCGTTATTATTTAATAAATCCATTTAATATAAATCTTAGTTATACGTAACTTAGATGTGGGTATAAATTAAACAATATCAATCTGCTTTATAATAAAAAGCAAAACCCAGCTGAGGCTGGGTTTACTTTAAATCGATTTTTTAGTACTAAGTGCATAAAGTGTTTATCTGTGTAATTCACCAGCACGTTCTGGTTGATAGGTTACTTCTTTTATTTTTACCTTTATTAAGCCGCCACTCGGTTTAGGCCACTCAATTTCGTCGCCTTGGTTTAGCCCAAGTAATGCGCTACCAACAGGTGATAATATCGATATTTTATCGCCGCTAGAGTCACTGTTCTTTGGGTACACCAAGGTTAACGTAAATTCTTCTTTAGAAGACTCAACAATAAAGTTTACAGTTGAGTTCATCGTTACAACTGACGATGGCATATCTTTAGGTTCGACTATTGTAGCTCGTGCCAGTTCAGCTTCCAATTCTTCTTTATTAGCAAAGCTACCTGCAGGCAATGATTCCATTAAGTCATACAATCTATCTGCATCGAGTGATGAGATGATCAGTTCAGGTTTTTTATTCATCTTAATATCCTTAATAATTTTTAATAAATAAAATTAACTCTGAGTATGGCTTGGCATGCATTTAAGAAGCAAAGGGATACGCGAAGTCATTTTATTAATTAGCCACACCTGTGGCTTTTACTTTATTTGTGCCCAATAGCTAAAAACCCAGCCGAAGCTGGGTTTTTATTTGAGCTAGGTGTTTAGGGGATGATTACATCATTCCGTCCATTAGCTTATTTTTAAAGGGGTGCAAGCTTAACTTCTAAAATATACCCCAACTTATACCCCACTTTTCGTATGAGTGTATTGTTGTAAGTTCATACCTATAAAATCAGTTTTTCTGAGGGAAGTAAAGAATGATATTCCCCATTATGATAATTAGCCCTTAGCGTTCTAAATATCAAAAATGCATATTCATAATAAAGTATTGACTGCATTATTTAAAGGTACTAATTAATTTCGTGTGTTATATAGGTACTGACCTCATAATATGAAGCTGTGCACCTAGCAGTGGCGATTATTTTAGGGTATCAATTTAATGGCCAGTGTAAGCCGCAGTTAGGGTGACCACTATAATCTAAAAAGGAAATATTACATTATGAGCTATAAAGATTTTAATAGTTATGAAGCTATTATACATGCGATACAGGAATACAGGTCACTAGGGCGTGAAGAGTATCTTATGAGATATAGAGGTAAAGCTACACCATCCAATAGCTTTACCTACTTCGTTTGTTACGAAGGTCTATTGTATGAATGTAAGCCTATTTTTCTAGGTGCATATTTTCATCAATTTGGTAAATATTTAGAAAATACGAGTACTAGCGGTGTTAAAGGATTCATAAAACCTATTTTGGAAAGTTTGGGCTTTTCTGTTTACTCTGGCGCTGATAGCGAAGTACCAGAAGACATTGCTGAACTAATTGCAGAACAGCCAAAGAGAGCTCCAATATTCGTTAACCGAATCATTCGGAACTCACAGATCGCAGAAGATATAAAAGAATTATATGGTCACAAATGTCAGATATGTGACGAAGTATTAGAAACACCAAAGGGGTTTTATGCTGAAGGGGCACATATAAAGCCATTAGGCTCTCCTCATCATGGTCCAGATACTAAAGAAAACCTATTGTGCCTTTGCCCAAATCACCATGCGCTTTTTGATAAAAAAGCTATTGTTATCCATGATGATTATACAGTGGAGTTTATAACATGCCCCCAAGGCAAAGAAATAAAATTGACAGTTCATGTCGGACATAAAATTGATCAAGCTTTAGTCAAATATCATAGAGAAGAAGTTTAATAGTAATTTAAATTCTTGCCTCTAAAGAGATAACGGTGGCTTCAGTTGTAGTACATGTATCTTTTATAAGGCAGACATGAGTGTCTTTAAAGGTAGCGTGAGTGCCTTTAAAGGTAGCGTGAGTGTCTTTAAAGGTAGCGTGAGTGCCTTTAAAGGTAGCGTGAGTGTCTTTAAAGGTAGCGTGAGTGCCTTTAAAGGTAGCGTGAGTGTCTTTAAAGGTAGCGTGAGTGTCTTTAAAGGTAGCAAGCTAACATTGAGTTTTCGGCATTTTGTAAAAAAAGAAGACGCGGTTTTTTCCTACGTTACTTTTATTTATAATTTTATAATTATTTATAATCGTTATATTAATTTATAACATATTAAATTCTGTCCGTAATATCTAAATATGGTTTTAATTCACATTTTAAAAATAATTTTCATATGGATGGCATAATCAACTCCGGCAAAGGTGAGATTGTTTTTATATTTTCAGTCTAGCCTTACTTCTGATTACAGGGTGGGCTGAGCTTACTCCCAAGCTATTCTTAGGGGGGAGGGCAACTAACCCTACTTATTAGAGTTCCTGAGGCCTTAGTACCTTACTTCTGAGAACAAAGAGGAGGAGCTAAGCTTACTTCAAAGCGATAAGGATCGTTGAGTCTTGCTAGAGCCTATTCTTAGAAGGTGGGGCAACTAACCCTGCTATTAGAGTTCCTGAGGACTTAGTACCATACTCCTGAACTATAAGGGTAGCTGAACGTTACTTCTGATCGGCAAAAGTGAATTGACCTTACTTCCAATATTTTTAATACCTTACTTCTGAGCACAAAGAGGAGGAGCTAAGCTTACTCCAAAGCGATAAGGAGCGTTGAGTATTGCTAGAGCCTATTCTTAGAAGGTGGGGCAACTAACCCTGCTATTAGAGCCCCTGAGGACTTAGTACCTTACACCTAACTATAGGACTAGCTGAATCCTACTTCTGATATTACTTTAGTCGCTTATTCAAAATCGTAAATTACATTGCAACTGCTTGTAAGACATATAGCCCTCTGCATGGTTTAGTCATATCTAAAATTAACTCATTTAGTCTAGTGGACTAGTTATTGATGAGAGATATCTCTCACTTTTGAAATGATCCCCAGTAAACACTTTTGAAACCTTATATTATTCTTTGGCTTGCTGATTTTCAGCAAGGGTAAATTATTAATTTATAAGGTTAAATTATGAAGTTTAAAAATAAAATCATTCGTTTGAAAGAGTTAAGGGAAGAGCTACAAGTTAGTAAAAGTACCTTATGGCGCTGGCGGCTAGATCCTAACTTTCCAAAACCTATTTTACTTGGTTCTCGCTCTGTAGGCTTTTTTGTGAAAGATGTAGATGCGTGGCTTCTTACACGTAAAAAGATGACAGAGAAGGGGCAAGTTCAATAATCAGTTCTATTTGTCTCTAGACATTATGCACGGTTTGTATTTTTTAAAAAAATAAAAATAAAAAACCGTTACTAAACAACAGCATAAGAAAATAACCATGTAATACATGGTAACTCGAAAATATATTTAAGTGGCTAATTTAAAAGAAGAAATCAAGGTTTTCAAATATGAACGATAAATTAGAGAAATCAGTAACCATTAGGTTTACTAAAGATGATTATAACAAGTTAGAAGTTAAGGCTGAGAATGATGGTACGACTATAGCTAACATCATCCGTAAATCTTGCCTGAATTATTTTGAACAACAAAAAATAGAAAACCAGTTAACCCTTATGGAACAAAGACAAAGTGAACTTTTGATAGAAACATTTTCGGCTATGCTTAATTTGAGTGAAGATAAAAAAGAGGAGGCCATTGATCGTCTACTTGAAAATGGAATTAAAATTTAGTGATTTCGATATCGAAGCAATCACGTCTGGAATATTATATGGAAGACGATGAAGCTGGTAGTAATGCTCTGCCTATAGATGTTCTTTATGCAGGGGAAGTGGCAAAAGCGCTTAAGTTAAAGCCGAAAATGTATTTTAATGAGTTAGTTAATATATTTTCGGCATGCGATATTGATGGAACACAACTTATTGGTAGTAGTAAGAGTAAGAAGTTAAAGATACTGGATTTAGTTTTTAATGCACCTAAACCTATCTCTAAAGCTTATGCACGAGCTGATGATTTACTTCAAAAACATATAGATGACGTTCAATTTAAATCTGTTTTAGGGGCTCTAGAGTTTTTAGAGAAAAAAGTATCTTTTACTCGTACTGGACAGGGTGGGAAACATTTAGAAAAGACTAAGGGGTTTGCAGCAATACTGTTTAAGCATTACCAGTCTAGAGAAGGCGATTTTCATTTACACACGCATGTATTACTCTCCCGACTAACTTTAAGACAAGATAACAAGTGGGCTAGTTTAAAATCCCAGTTGGTATACCGTTGGCAAAAGGCTGCGGCAAAGATTTATAGAGCATTACTTGCCAGTGGCTTAAGAGAGCTAGGGTTTCAAATAATCAGGATAGATGAGACAGATTGTTTTACATTTTTAGGGAGTAACCTTGATATTTGTAGGTTTTTTTCCAAACGTAGTGAAGGAATCAAAAGTAAACTTGAAGAGATGGGGCTTGAAGATAGTAGTCCAGCTATAAAGAATAAAGTTTCACTTTATTTGAGAAAACCAAAGGTAAAGAAAAGTAGGGCTAGCCAAGTAAAGGCATGGCGTGCAGCTTTAAGCCACCAGGGCTATACAAGAGATGATTTTTATAAGAACCTGAATACAGAAAAAATACCAGCCCTAGAGGCTATTCCAATATTCCAAGTTATTAAAGAATTAACAAAATCAAAAGCAATTATTGATATCCATAAAATATATGAAATAACAGCTACTGAGGCTCAGTTTTTTCATGTGAACTTATCTGAAATTTTAAATACCGTTGATACTATCCTCAAAAACAAAAGACTACTTGGCCCACTAAATGATCCTTTTGGCAAAGAAATATACACTACGAGCTCCATGTTAAGGTCTGAACGTGAATTAATAAGTATTACTGATTTACTGCGAAAGGATACTACTTATCAGTTATCTGAAAATGTAGTTATGGTGGCCATAGAAAAGCAAGAGTTAGAGCTGGGGTTTAAGTTATCTTTTGAGCAAAAGAATTCAGTATTGGAGTTGTGTAAAACAAGGCTCGATATTTTACAAGGTAGGGCAGGCGCAGGGAAGTCTACTTCAATGGGAGCGCTGCGCATTGCTTATGAGTTATCTGGTTATAATGTGATTGGCGCTACGGTATCTAAATCTGCTGCAATTCAACTAGAAGCTGATACGGGGATAAAAAGTAGTACTTTCGAAAAATTGCTAATAGAGATCAAACACAAAAATAGAAAATTTGTAAACACAGTAGTTTTAATTGATGAAGCTGGATTAGTCCCTTCATTAGCTCTTCTAGATTTGTTAAAAGGTTTAAAGCAAGCTGGTTCGAAATTAGTTTTAGTAGGAGAAGTTGAACAATTACGTGCGATAAATCATGGTGGCTGCCTGTTATATTTATCTAAAAGATATAGTTTTACTGAGCTACAAACGATATATAGGCAACGAGAGAATTGGGCAAGAAACCTTGTAACTTTGCTGAGAGCCGGTAACTCTGAAGAAGGACTCAAAGTAATGGCACAAAAAGATTTATTGCATTTAGCTGAATCTCGAAACCATGCATTAGAAAGTTTGATTGAACATTGGGATCGATTTGTTAGAAATACTCCTAAAAAGCAGTGGATGGTTTTAGCGTATAACTGGAAAGATATCCAACCTCTTAATGGACTTATTCGAGAAAAGCTTCAGCAAAAAGGTATGCTTGGTAAAGAGGAGATTGAGGTTAACTGTACTGTCTCTGATAAATATTTTAAACAAAAATTTGCTAGTCAGGATCGTGTAAGGTTTACCCAAAATAATCCTGGATTAGGTTTAATCAATGGCCAATTAGGTCGGATTATAAAAGTTGAATATACCAATTCAGATAT
Organism: Pseudoalteromonas sp. NGC95; assembly: GCF_015864705.1. NCBI lineage: Bacteria > Pseudomonadati > Pseudomonadota > Gammaproteobacteria > Alteromonadales > Pseudoalteromonadaceae > Pseudoalteromonas > Pseudoalteromonas sp. NGC95. Next base: position 8,863 of record NZ_JADYWR010000021.1, on the reverse strand, counting down.
TCTCTTTATGGTAAAAAAAGACTGTGGAGAAAAAGTAACATTTTTAAAATCAGAATATTCGAACGAGAAAGACGCACTTCAGTTAGTACATGCATATGCTTTTACGGTATACAGTAGTCAGGGAAGAACGATAGATGGCGATACTTTTGTATTTTATAACAAAGCAATGGATAGGGCAGCTTCCTACGTTGCAGGCTCAAGACACAAAGATCGTTGTCATTGGTTTGTAGACGGCAGCACTTTAGATGTTCATTATGGTTTAGATGCAGTAAACGGAAAAGACCAAAATACTATTAAAGTAAAAAGGCTTGCTGAATATATGGGTTCTGAACGCTCAGAAGTAATGGCTTTAGAGTATTGGGGAGATACGGCTTAATACTGCTATAAATTTTTATTATTAAAAGACAAGTTTTTAAGGCGTAATTATACATATGGATAAAGATCTTCAACAAAACCCTCAAAGAACTGCCCAAGTGGCATTAAAAACTTTTTTTAATATAATGAAAGCTTGGCTTATCGAGCCGTATGAGCAAAAGTTATTACTGGGTAGCCAAGGTAGCCATATATATGAGAAGTGGCACCAAGGAGATACTGGAAGCCTTAGTGAGGATGTATTGATACGAATCTCTTACATCATTGGAATTTATAGAGGGCTAGGCTTAATATTTAATGACCGCTCGCAGGCTGATAGTTGGATAAATAAGCCTAACGAGCACTTCAATGGCTTTTCGGCACTTGAATACATCCTTGATGACGTAGATGAGGGCTTAGAGAGTGTACGTACTTTAATAGATATCATTTAGGTAAATTGCAACTACTCCATTCAGAGCTTCCTTTTCACTGTTGTTCATTTCTTTATTTCTTATCTGTTCGCACCACACTACTTTAGATCAGCTTATTAATTCGATCGAGCGACGTGTGCGGTGCAACAGCTTGGCTATTTGGTTGCTGCTGGGTACTATCCTAGTGGGATTTCTTTCATTTTGTCATTAAAAACATAGCGAAAAAAACACTTTGCTTCTGCCTTCTTTACTGAAAAGTATAAATATTAAATAAAAACCCTAAAAGAACCTCAGAGATTGCTTTGCGTGTTTTTTAACATCATGACGAAATGAGAAGCTACAAAGATTCTAAAACTGTGGCCAAATTTTATTGACCACTACAGACCGGCAGCTATGAGCGATGAGCGGACGCTCATTTCTGTGGCTATAGAGTTTCTCCTATAGTCAGAAGTCAACCTAATGAGCCGTTTATGTCGGTTAATTAGTGATATATCATTTTGCTATTAATGTGGGTAAGATTAATTCGCCCAATACTCGGAAGAAAAACGATTCGTTGGGCCGATATCATATCGTTAAGCTGCAACTAAAGCTTAGTGTAGTGTTTAATACTCAAGTTCAATTATAAGGAAGTATGTATGAGTAAAGTTCGTTGTAATTTAAAAGATCCTTTTCCAACTGAATTATTAGCTACTTTAGATTTGGGTAATATGGATGGGCATAGAGATTCTTTAATTGAAAGGGGCTTTATTGCAACTAGATCTATTAAGTCATTTTTAAATGATAATCACTCGATTATTATTGGTGCATTTGGTACTGGAAAAAGCGCTATTTTTAATTTAATGAGAAACAAGAGCCAAATTCTCGAAGTATATAAAAACGACTTAATAGTAACTATTGACGAACAAATACAGTTTGAGCAGCTTAAAGAAGATTCAAAAAAATACTTCCCAAATTTATCTCAAAAATTAACTTTTCAATTATTATGGAAATTTCAAATTTGTAGAAGAATTTCAGAAGAAATATCAAACCTTGAAAATTTTCCTAGTAATGAGTGTGAAAACTACCTCAGTGAATTTTTAAGTCGCACTGGTGGGAGGGGGGGCCATTTATCTATATTAAGTAGAATTAAAGATCTCTTCGAAAAAGTTTCTTTTAAAATAAAAGCAAAGCTTTCAGACATACCTGTTGATGTAGAATTATCAAAAGAAGCAACGAAAACCGTTAAACAAATTGAGCTTAACTTAGATAAAGTAATTGAAAATGTATCAAAAGCTATAAAAGAAAGGGATATTCGTCAATCTACGGTTATTATCGATAAATTAGATAAATTTGTTGCTGGTGAAGAATATGAAACTCAAAGAGCTTATATTGAAGCATTACTCGAGCTAGAGGATGATCTTTATAGTGAGTCCAAAATAGGTTTTAAAGTATTTTTAAGATCTGATTTATATGATCGGTTGGATTTTTCTTCTCTTGGCCCAGATAAAGCAGAAGATAACACTCTTAGACTGGTCTGGAATAGAGAAGAGATTAGGGCTTTTGTTGCTCGCAGAATGTATTTAGCACTAGAAGACTCAGGTATTTGGCATATGAAAAATATCCTAGAGTCTAGTGACATGTCTGAGTACCGATTACGCTGGTATGAAAAAGTATTACTTGAAGAGAAAAAAACAGGAATAAAATATAAATGCGCCCATTATTACCATAAACTTTTTGGAAGAAAAAGAAGTAAAAGAACATTGTTTGAAAAATTAGATTTACTGATAATTAATAAATTATTTAACTCAAATTTACTTCACGAATGTCCAGAGGGTAATGAAGAACATATATTGAATTATGACTTTTTCGATACACACTTTTTGGATGGTAATAATTCATGTACACCTCGGTATATGCTAGTGTTCCTAAAAGAGCTTCTAGATGAAGCAAATGAATTTTATTTTAATAGTCCGCATATACATATAACACCAGAACTTGAGAGTGATGATTGGGTTTATAACTTATTTGATTCTCACTTAGTTTATAAGGCATATATCCAATCCAAAGAAAAATTCATACGCCATGTTAGTAAAGTTGATGATAATTGGACTAGCCATATCATGGAGCTTCTAGAAAAAAAGGGCGGGAAGCAAACTTTTGATTATAAATGGGTAAAGAAAAACATTCAGTTTACAGATAGTGAAGATGATCAAGCATTAGTGTTCCTAATATATTTGCAAGTAATTGGTTTCTGTAAGCCTGTAAAATATGACAGAGATATAAAAAAGCGTAATTTCGAATTACCAATTTTATATAAGACAACGAAAAGTATGGCTTAAATGCAGCTTATAAAGCCGTTTAAAAGGACAAAAAACAGTTGGCTTTTTCTCCTTCGTCGCTAATTTTAGCCAACTATTTTATTGCCTCTTAACGAGGCGTTGAGGCTGTAGAATTACTCTTTTTTAAGAAAAAAGCCTGTTTTACGGGTTCCAATGCATTACCTAATGCTTTAAAAACGATTAGAGTTAATTACAGGAACTCGTTTTTTAATTGGATTTGGCTGTCAGAGTTATTCTACAGCCTCGTTATGTGCGCAGGGATTAAATAGAGGATTTATGGGATTTATAGTTGTAGATACCACAATTGATGATAAACATAATTTTTATATAATTGGAGAGCACTCTAATCTAGTTGAGTGGCACATGAATGCCTTTGGTCATTTTTATAAGGTTTTCTCTAACCCTCAAGATATTTCAATACTAGTTGATAAATACGGTTTTGAAGATAGCTATTTTGAGGATGAAGCGAAACGAATCATCAAAGAAAGCCAGTCTGTGATTGTTACGTCATGCTCTCCGAATGAAAGTCATTTTGTTCATGCAATAAATTGTAAGCCTAAAGAAAATTCGGTAAGTGAAATTGAATTTATAATAGATGATTGCATGATGCTAAGCGGCACACAAATTTACAAGAGAGAAGTTTATGAGTTTAATAACGTATTAGACTCATTTAGGTTAGGAAGTGAAAGTCTTGGTATTCGTCATAGTGTCTTTGGCATTGAGTTATTCGATTATTTAAAAAAAAATAATGCCCTGTTAGGAGATACAGATAAATACTGGACTCCAAACATTAATGAAAATCCTCATAGGCAAGCAATTCTATCTACATACCTATTTAGGCAGCATTACGAAGAGTCCAATTTAGCTGTAATGGATTATTGGAACTACCTACACCCCAATGATAGGAAGTACTGTAGAGAGGTAGCTGATAAAATGAATTCAGCTAGGGATGAGTGGGAAACTGAAATCAGTGAGACCGAAACGTGTCAGCGCCATCTCTAATTTAACACTCTGTACTAGCTCAGTATTGCTAGAGTAGAACCTTAATTCACTCTATTTCTAAATATTTATCGCATTCTACTCTGACATACTCAGGTATGAGGTCGAACTCACTGGGATCAAGCTGACAAATATACTCATTCTCAATATGGTAAGTCTCATTAATAAATTTACGTATGACAGAGTTTTTAACATCCATATTAAACAGCCTAAATACTTGCAGCTTTTCATAACCGTTACTACACCCTTCATAAATTTCTTTTAAAGAAGCTTGATTTTTTAAACGTTCCAAAGTGACAGCATAGTCAAAATCGGTGATTCTACTTGCAATAGTTGAGCAGCCTAAATCAAATTTCTGTGCATCCATTTTAGGATACTCTTCGCCAACGATAGGCTCCCTTTTATCAATAGGAATCTCTCTTAGATGGAACAAGTTCGAAAGCACTTGATAAACATCTTCTTTGTCATCCAAGATTTCATAATTTCTTCGAAGATAAATGAGCTTAAGGATAACATCACACTCTTTACCTATGACTCCACTACAGATCTGAGAAAAGGTTTTGATATCAGCCTTTGTTATTGATTGCTCGTATAATTTACCTTGAGTGTACTTTAAGAAAGATGCCCCTACTGTATTATTAAACTGATCAGAAACAGCTTTGACAGTATCAATAATTGGCTCAACATCATGTGTTAGCATCAGGACAGTGTCACCTTGTAAGCACTCTTTTGACTTCCTACGGAATAACATCTCTAATATTGCGTACTTCTTATTTTTATCAAAAGATGAAATGGGATCATCCAATACAATTAAGTCTGGCTTTTTAGCTAAACATTCATACATAAATAAGACGATTGCAAAGGCATTCCTTTCACCAAAGCTTAAGTGTTGATCACCTCCACTAACAAAATCATTGTAATCTATATGTCGAAGTTTTAACTGCGATTGGTCATCTTCACCAGAAATTTCGACTACATACTTATACCCAGCGTAAGACAAGAAGTCGTTTATATCTGTTTGATGCTTACTAATAAGTTTTTGCATTCCTGCCCGCTGAATATTGATTTTACCTTGAAGCTTGCCCGCCTGCTTACTGACGTTATCAATTGAATCATTGATTGAGGCAATTGCCACTTGCGTCTTTTCTGAGTCGATAATAGCGAAAAATTGCAAATCCAACTTGTAATCACTTAACTTTTCGTTGACGTTCTCATCCTGTTTAAAATTGAATCCATTGAGTTTTTTTAGTAGTTCAAGCTTTTCAAAAAGGTTGTCAATTTGGTTTTTTATATCACTTAAGAATTGTTCGTGTTCCTTACCCAAACCATCGGGTAAAGAGGTTATTACCGCTAGCTTTTCTTTTGTATCATCTGAAAGATAATCTCCTAGCTTTTCTATGACAGCGATTATGCCAACAAGATTTTTGATGACTGTTTTATCATATTCCTTCCCAACTTTTTCTATCTGCTCTTTCTTTTCCTGAGTGTCGCTAGAGCAAAATGGGCAACAATTTGATATTTCTGAAAACTCTTTTTGTCCTTTGGTCTGCCAATCTATCCAGTTTACGTTGCTAGTGCTTCTAATAAACGATTGATATACTTCTAAACCAGCGGGAATATGTTCAATCTTATTCCCAGAAGACAAACCTTTCATACCAGTCGAAGCTTTTGAAATTCCTGTTTTTGTAAGCTTGAAAGCTGCTCCTAATTCCTTCAGGTTTGCAATAAAAGTGTCTAACTCTACGTTATCAAAGAACAATGCCTTGATATTATTAACAATATCTTCAATCTCTTTCTCAGTCTCAACATATGCTTCATTGCGAATCAAGATATCAAAGCTATTACTCAAGAGTTCATCTGACTGGAATGTAAACTGACTGACATAATCTTCGTTAAAACACATTACCGTGTTCAACTCTTCTGTAACTGTCACCTGAGGCTTTAGCTTATCTGGATTGTCAGTTCTTAGTTTAAAGGGCATCAGCTCAGAAAGCTTTTCTTCATCACTATTAGAGATTAAAGCTTTGGCTATAGTGCTCTTGCCTGTGCCGTTTGGGGCAAATTTTATATTCAGTTGACCTTTTTTAATTTCTAGGCTGGCACTGTCAATATTATTACAGTTTCTTATGTTTATTAGCATATTAAATCCTATTTAAGTCTCAGTCTTTAAGGCTCACCACAAAAGTAGCAAGTTGCATAAAGTGCAACTCTAGGGGTGATATCCTGATAAAACTGTGCTTTCCCTTCAGTATCCCAACATTTCATTCAAATCAGAAGCTTGCAGCATTACCTACTATTGGGCTATTTATTACAAAGAGTGTAAGACGAGAACCCAACTACGCCTGAAAATTTTTTCATGTTCACTGTTTTTACCTTCTTACTGAACCTATATTCAACAGAGAAAATAATCACTGACTTCTTAAACACTACACCAATTAGAAATTATAAGCCAAGTTATCAGTTGTAAACGAAATAGCTAGCAAGCTTAGGCGCAGAAACGAGTTACGCTTTAATGTCCGCTTATGGCACTGAGCTGAACTTCGGCAAAGAGCTAAAACGGTGGATACATCTTATGGGCGGGTTTATATTATCAGGGGCAACGCTCTAAAGGTAAGTCTCATCAATCTGCTGTTTTAACACTTGTATTTAAATGGATACGCATAATCTATCGCTTTTTGGAAAACGAAATGCTGCTACGATGAGGCTAAATATTTAAAGGCACTTAAAGATGGTGAGGTAGGATTACCAATTATCGGCTAATTGCATTCGATACGATGATAGTCTTCTTGTTCGCTTAATAAAGTTGAAGCTATGCCATTAAAATCACGAGACACAATATCATCCATCTTATAGCCCAAACTTCATAGCTTATTATTGATTATATTTCATAATCTACTAATTCTTTAAGGCAAGTAGTTTAGCCAACAACATAGTAATTTTGCTTGTTGGCTATAATTTTAAACGTAAAAGTGAAATTTAGTTAAACTTTAAATTTTCACGAGGTCCTTAACCTTTTTGAATCTTACCTTGAGCCATAGGATCAGTTGAATTGCTAAGAAGTAAGCGGACTTGGTTCGCTTTGGTGCGAGCCTGCTCGAGAGTTGTTTGAGGGTAATTCCCCAAGACTATGTCTTTATGCTTATCATCAAAAATATAACGGAAACAAAATAGTTTTAAGCCTGTATTTTTTACTAATAAATATAAGTTTTTATCGTCATATTTTTTAATTTGTTTCTGCCCCGAATTGCATTTTAAGTTTTTAATTTCTTGATTATTTAATTTCATTTTCTAAACACCTTTTTTATTGGATTAGGTGTATCTTAATGAAAGATGGATCTATTTATATCTCGAAGTATGTGAGAAACCTCACATAAACGTATAAAAGTTTCTGTGACACCTTATGAATTTATGACTTAATAAATGTTTAGCTGGCATGGCAGCATAATTTTTAGTAGCTAAAGCTCTGTTCAATAGAGTTAAATCCTATCAGGAAGAGTGGTAAGAGCGATAAGTTGATAGTCAACTTAGTATGTTAGTATTTACTGGTTGATAAAGTAATTACTAATATAGAGCTTACTGAAAGCATGCAAATTAAAGGTACACAATACATTGATGAATGTAACCCAATTCAATCACAATCTATGATTGGAATATCAGACCAGCGTGTTGTGTAGTGGGGTGATAAAAAAGCCCGTTTCATAGTCCATGACTGTGTCAGCTTTTCACTTCCTAAAGACAAAGTGCCGACCCCATAGCGTTTATTTATAGCATCCAAGCATGCCATTACTTCTGGATTATTTTTACTCACAGCGAACATATCTGCTTGTTGAAATAACTCACTTTCTAATTCTATTGCGCCAATACCGCAGCGATAAAAGCGGGTGTTAGGTTTAAAAATATCATTAATAACATCTGAAACAGCATTGGCTATGACATTGGTATCAGATGTAGGTATAGGAAAATCATAGAGCAAAGACTTTTTATAATACATGTTTTCGTGTGGCGAGCTTGCAGCGAATATAACGAGTCGTTTTGCTAATGACTGCTGTTTCCTTAGCTTACGACCAACAATCGCTGCGTGTGTTACGAGGGCTGATTTTAATGCATTTAAATCACTCACTCTTTCCCCGAAACTTCTTGTAGAGTAGATTTCTTTTTTATCCTGTTTTACTTCATCCCAGCTCAAACAAGCGATGCCATTGAGTTCACTTACAATCCTCTCAACAACAACGCTAAAAATACGTCGCATTGCTTTTGGGTTTTGATTCGCTAAATCCCATGCACTTTTAATTCCCATCACCTTGAGTTTACTACCGAGTCGAGAACCAATACCCCAGACATCGGTAACATCCATACGTATAAGTACTTCTTGGCGTGATATATCATCATTAATAACAGCAACCCCGTTATAGCCTGACAGTTTTTTTGCTGCATGATTGGCTGCTTTAGCTAACGTTGGAGTAGTGCCAAAGCCTACCCCAACGGGCAGTCCTGTCTCACGCCATACAGCCCGGCGTATAGTGTGTCCGTAGTCAGTCCAGTCGTTAATAATTTTAGAAAAACCAGTAAAACGTAAAAATGACTCATCAATACTATAAACATAATGGTCATCACAAAAACGATTGATGACTGTCATCATTCTTTCACTCAAATCAGCGTAGAGTTCATAATTCGATGAGCGCACAACGACATTATGCTGCTCTAAATAGGGTTTTATTTTAAAGTAAGGCTCGAACTTAGGGATGTTAAGCTTTCTCGCAATAG
>NZ_JADYWR010000020.1:0-76870 GCF_015864705.1 Pseudoalteromonas sp. NGC95 | reverse complement strand
GATGCCAATTCGAGACTGGCGTAATGCAATGAGTCGTTTTATCATTGAATTTGAGGAACGCCTCAGTAAGCATATTTAAAATCTAACAACGGGCAGTTACACAGAATCCGTTACAGGCTCAATAAGGACGAAGCTAATCTAACCGTTAGCTTTAAGTTCACTGGTAAATTGCCCAATCGCATTTACAACTTCTTGTGCACCTTGTTGGATCTCTTGCATCACTTCACCAGATTCTTTAGATAACGCCAAGCCTTGCTCTGCCTTCTCTTTACCTTTTTCTATTACAGCCACCGTATTTTGGGTTTGTGATTGGTTGCGCTGTACAACTTCTACAATTTCTTCTGTTGCTTTTGAGGTACGCGATGCAAGCAATCGCACTTCATCTGCAACCACAGCAAAGCCTCGCCCCTGCTCGCCAGCTCTTGCCGCTTCAATTGCGGCATTTAATGCTAATAAATTTGTTTGCTCAGCAATACTACTAATGCTTTGTACAATACTCGATATTTGTTGCGACTGCTGATCAAGCGCTGAAATTTCATTTGCAGCTTGCTCCATGTTAATAGCCAGCTCAGTCATTACTGCGACTGTATCTTGTATAACGCTCGCGCCTTGCTCTGCTTTTTTATCAGTTTGGGTTGAGGTGCTATAAGCAATTTCGGCAGCTTGTGATATCGCAATTTCTTGATTTACTTGATCAGTGATAACAGTTGCAAACTTCATCACTTTATAAAGCTCATTCGCGTCATTTGAGATTGGGTTATATGACGCTTCTAGCCAAACAATGTTGCCATGTTTATCTACACGCTTAAAACGCTCAGCAATAAACTTACCTTCTCTTAATTTAGCCCAAAATTGCAGATACTCTTGGGAGTTATACTCTGAAGCCTCACAAAACGTACGGTGATGTTTACCTAGTATTTCACTTTCTTGATAACCCATTGCAGCTAAAAACTGATCATTTGCTTTTAAGACATGGCCCTCTAAATCAAATTCAATTACCGCCATAGAGCGATATATCGCTTTAATAGTATCGCTTTGCTCGCGAGAAGCCGTAATTGTTTTTGTAAGTACACTTCCGAATATAGAAAAATAGAGCAACTGATCTTGCTCCCCTTTTACTGGATGTACTATTAAACGTAACCATTCAGCTTTACCATCGCTGCGCATAACTTGCAATGCACCGCCCCAATGCCCTTCTTTTTTAATAGCTTGCTGTAGGCTTTTAAATTCTGAAGATTGACGAGACGAATCTGTAATAAAATCGTCAAAAGAATTATTAGTTAGATCATCTTCACTGTAGCCTAGGTTTTCTAAAAACTTATCATTGGCGTGCGAAATTCGGCCATCATAAAGAATGTTTAGTACTAACATCTCTCGGTAAAGCCCTTCCCACACTTGTTGTAATGGGTAAAGTTCAGCTTTTAGAGAAGCTATTTCGTTTTGTTTATTTTTAGAAAAAAACATTAATATCCCTACTAATACATTCGATATGAAATGAAATTAATTTTATTATAGAAGATATTATTTATAACGCGATAAATAATAAGAGCTTTAATTACTAGATTCAGAAAGTTTTAAAATAGCCAATACATAAACACTGGTATCTACAAATATGTGGATACATCAATAAAATAACTTCTATGTCCCAGCAGAACTTTTAATTCTCAAACTTTAATCTTTCATACAATCCAGACGCTCTCGATACGCTTTTATTCATTGCTAATTGCAGTACTTTTTTGTCAGCCACCAGCTCAAACTTATTTTTAGCGCGGGTTATTCCCGTATACACTAATTGCCTGTTAATACCCATGCGCGCTTGTTTTAGCGGTGGCAGTACCATGGCTGTGTAGCTAAACTCTGAACCTTGTGATTTATGAATAGTCATTACATAGACTTTATCGTGCGCAGGGAGTCGTGCTGGCGAAAATGCTCGTTGATTACCTTGCTCATCAATAAATATGGCTTTGAGTTGATTACTTTCATCAGGCATTAAAATACCAATATCACCGTTAAATAACTTAAGTTGATAATCGTTTTGGCTCACCATAATAGGCATACCCGTGTAGTGGTGAGTATTAGGACTTACGGTAATTAAACCTTGCTGTTGCAACACGCGCTCTATTCGCTGATTTAAGCTATGCACGCCGTAATCGCCCTCTCGTACCGCAGCTAAAAGCTGATAACTAGCAAAAGCAGCATGTACCTGTGCAACACTTGCACCTTGAGCTATTAAGTTAAGGTACTTTGCATAATGACTTGCTGCACTTTTAACGAGCTTTTCAATTGGTTTTGCTACAAAGTCGTAATCTAAAATTACATCGTTAAAGCGCCCTTCACTACTTTCTTGCTCTACGTAATTTAAAATACCGGTGTTATTGGTGTTTACCGCAAGTGCGAGTTGACCAATGCCGCTTTGTGCATCAAATCGATAACTGTGTTGTAAAAAGGCAATGCAATCTGCGAGTTTAAATTCACTCACGCTTTGCGCTACGAGCTTAGGCTCATTATTAAAACATAAGCTATTTAGCTCATCACAACGTGCTTGCGAGTAGCTTGGCGTTTGCCCAAGTGTTAAACCTTGGCATAAATCGCTCATTACGCTGCCGGTATCTACCGAGGCAAGCTGATCCTTGTCACCTAGGAGTATTAATCGCGCGTGCGCAGGAAGTGCTTCTATTAATTTAGCCATAAGCGATAGATCGACCATACTGGCTTCATCAATAATTAGTACATCTAAATGCAGCGGATTACTTTTGTTATGCCTAAATTTATTAGTAAACGGTTTTACACCCAATAAGCGATGAATAGTTTGAGCGCTTTGCGGGATCAGCGTTTTTATATCATCAGGAATCGTTGTGAGCTTATTTTTGGCACCTAAAATAGATTCACTTAATCTTGCAGCGGCTTTACCTGTAGGGGCCACCAACTTAATACTAAGGGGTGCTGTTTCATAAAGTGACTGCAAAATAGCCAGCAACTTAGTCACTGTGGTAGTTTTACCTGTACCTGGGCCACCCGTGATCACACTAAAGCCTTTGGTGGCCGCAATCGCACACGCCACTTTTTGCCAATCAGTTTCAATTGTTGAATCAGCAGGAAAATAGGTATTTAAAAGTTCAGCCAATACTTCATTATTAATATTGAGCTTTCGCTCGCTCATGCTTAATAGTCTATCCGCGAGTGTTTGCTCATAACCGGCAAGGCGCGCAAAATAAAGTCGCTCGTTAAACAGCTGCAGTGGTTTATTTTCGCCCACGCTTTCATGGCTTTGTAAATAATTAAGCGCTGTGTGTACATTAAAATTATCACTAAACGGGCTTAGCGTACTGGGTACATTGCCATCGAGTTTATTAAAGTCGCTTTTGCGCAAATTAAAAGGATTACTCCAATCAACTTCATTTAAGGTTAGGCAGCTATGCTGGCTTTGCTGCGATAAGCACAGCAATAAAATAATATAAAACAGTTGATTGTGAGTTTGCTCAATGTCATTAGCACACAGTAATTCTGCGAGTTTAACATCAACTACACGTAGTCGATTTTGCGCTAATAAATACTCAAGTAACGGGACTTCGGTAATCGTATTATTTAACACAATGTCCTCTAATGGGGCATCTTGTGCTACATTTTTTGAAGTAAGAGGCTCTGCGGCTTCATTATTAAGTGTCTCGTCTATATCGTCAAACAAGCCAGGTTGCTCATTTAAATCGCTCATAGCATAGCTCCTTGGCTAAATAAGCCATCTAAAATAGTTACTTGCTCTACAGTTAGCTTTTTAAAGTACACGCCTTGCCCTGTCGGCATTCCACGTAAAAACGTGTAATACACGCCGCCTAAATGGGTTTCTATTGAGTAATCAGCTATACGTTGTTTTAATAAACGATGCAGCGCTACCGTGTAAATTAAATACTGTAAATGATACTGATGACTGCTCATTGCTTGCTCAAGCATATCGCCTTCGTAATCAGCTGGCGTACTGCCTAAATAATTAGACTTATAATCTAAAATATAATACTTGCCTTGGTAGCAAAATATTAAATCGACAAAGCCCTTTAACAAACCTTTTACCTGTGAAAATTCAAGCTTACTTTGCGTAAAGCCAAAATGTTTAACCAGCATTTCGTTTAGCTTAGGTGCACTTAAGCTCTCAAGGGGTAAATTAAACTCCATTTCGACTAGGCAATCATTGGGTGTAAGCACACCCAATGAAAGAAGGCTGTTTTCTAGAGAGCTTTTATCTAGAGGACACGCAAGCACATCAAGCACCCATTTTTCAGCCACTTCTCGCCATTGCTCACCTATGTGATACTTTTCAAGACTGCGCTTAACTACCTCAGATAAGTTTTGCTCGGTATTAGTTGGGTGAACTATTGGGCTAATAAAATCTATTTGTTCAAATATCTCGTGCAAACAGCTACCCGGCTTTGGCCCTTTAGGAAAACTATAAGGTGATGGCAGTTCATCCTCTTGCACTGCAAACTCGTCTTTTTCGTGATCTTCATCACTTCGCCCTGGGGCTAATTGGTCGCTGTGCTTTTTAAAGCTCAATGCACTAAAGCTAGTTGCTCGCCAGTTACGCTCAATATTTGCCGTTACTTTATTAACACTTAACGTTTGCTGCGCGCTTTCACTGTTATTAAAACAAAGTGTTCCCTGCTCTAATAATGTTTGTGAGGTAAATTGCTGATAGCTCATCGCGCTGTTAGCGTCGCAAAACTCACTTAAATGCGTGCGCCATGTTTGGCTACTGGCAAGTTCAAGCCCTGCAAATAAAACATGCCCAAGTGCACTACTTTGCATAGCCAAGCGGCTACTTTGTCCTTGCCCTATGTTATAAACACCAAGCGCACAAAAATGTACGGCGCGAGTAAGTGCTACATAAAGCAGGCGTAAATCTTCAGCTAGGCGCTCTTGCTCTGCTTTTTGAAGGGCATCTTCGTCTTTACTTAAATCGTAAACTAGCTTGCCATTATTATGATAAAGCGCTTCTTTTGTTTCGCGATAGCCACTGGCAAACGGCATAAATACCAGTGGGTATTCAAGCCCCTTTGAGGCATGCATAGTGACAATTTTAACTAAGTTGGCGTCACTTTCTAGGCGCACTTGTACTGTTTCACCGTCTTGTTGGCTTACCTTTTGTGCAAACCATCGCAGTAAACGCAGCGTGCCTTCAAGCTCTATTTGTTTTTGCTGAAGTATTTCGCCCAAGTGCCTAAAGTCCGTCAGCCAACGCTCAACGTTATAACCTAAACCTTGCCATTTAGCGCTAAGCTGGTTATGGCTCATTAAGCGCTCAAGCATTGCCATAGCGCCTTGCTTGTTCCAAATGTGGCTAAGTTGTGCAAAAAAGTTTAAGTAGTCTTGCCATTTATTCTCATCATCGGCGAGTGCATGTATTTCGTTATAACTTAAACAAAATAGCGGACCCGCTAAAACACCGCGCAGCAATGACTCGTCATATTGACCATGCAGCGCTGTTAAAAAGTTAAGTAGGTGATGGCTAAGCTCTTGGCTAAAAACGCTCTCGCGCGATAAATACACACTGGCTATTTTGGCTTCGCTAAGCGCTTTTTTCATTATTTGCGCTTCAACACGGTCGCGCACTAATATACAAATATCGGCAGCGCTTACAGGGGTACTGCCAATACACGCATCCCCTTGTTTTGCTTTTTCAAGCAGGGTCACTATTTTATTAGCAAAGTGAGTGGCTAAATGTGCTTGCCCTACACCTTTGTTGGTTGGTTTGTTTTTTTCGTCTGCGGCTTCATCCACAAATACATTAAATTCGAATGCGGTCGCGGCTTTGCCATCAATTAAAAAAGAGTCTTCCGCTTTTTTACCTTTAGCAGCTACTGCGTTAAACGGTATGGCATCGTTATAAATAAAGCTGTTAGCGTGTTTGCCAAATAAACTATTAACGCTATTTACTATATCAGTGCTTGAGCGAAAGTTAGTACCCAGCGTAAATTGCTGATCAGTCTGTACAGCTTCTTTTGCGCCAATGTAGGTGAAAATATCTGCGCCCCTAAAGCCATAAATAGCCTGCTTGGGGTCGCCTATCATGGCAAGCGTGGTGTTTTGTTGCCCATAAATTTTACTAAAAATACCGTACTGAATCGGATCGGTATCTTGGAATTCATCAATCATGGCAACCGGAAACAATTGCGCAATTTTTTGCGCTAGTACGTCGCCTTGCTCGTTATTAAGCGCACTGTGTAAATTGGTCAGTAAGTCATCAGGGGTGATCACGCTTTGCTCTTGCTTGCGCTTAACTATTGCGGCTTTTACCCAGCGTGCTGCATGTTGTATAACTGCTATTTTAAGCCCTTGGTTTATGGTGTTATTAAGGGCGGCAAGCTCGTCAAACTGACTCAGTAATGGATGCATAAATAATGGCTGGTTTTTTTTATAGTTGCCTGCATCGCTTAAGTTTTCTGTACTCCATACTTCAAACGAATACTTGCTAGTGCCAAATTCAAAAAACAAATCGCCGCCTAAACAAAATGCCTCAAGCGCACTAAGGCTGCCTTTTCGTGCTGGCGTTTTAGACCCGCTTAAACCCGAGCCTTTAATAGCACCGATAAACTCTTGCTCTAACACCGCTTTTTTAAATGCGGGTACACGGGTTATGTACTCGTCGCGGGCTTTCCACACATCGTCTAAATTTATTTGTGGCGTAATGTGCGCATTAGCTTTATTTAAAATGCTCGCCACTTGAGCGAATAAAGCCTCTGGTGCGGCAAATACCTCTAAAATAGCATCGGTGCGTTCTTTGTTAAGTGGGTATACAAACGCACGCCAAAAATCTTTAATAGTTTCGAGCAGTATGTCGCGCTCATCTAAAATAAATTCGAGATTAAACGCCACACCCGACTCAAACGCATGTTGTTTTAGCATCCGCTGACAAAAGCCATGAATAGTAAAAATAGCGGCTTCGTCCATTGATTTAGCAGCCGCATCGAGTAAATTAAAAGCACGGTGTTTATCATCAATTTTGGCAATTACGCCTTCAATGAGTTCGTCGTTTGGGTCTTGCCCAAGCAATGCGTCGCGCGCAGCAATAATTCGGCTGCGCACGCGGTCTTTAATTTCTTGGGTGGCAGCGTCGGTAAAGGTTACTACCAAAATTTGCTCAACACTGAGCGGCGTATTTAACTCACCTTCTATTTGCATACCTAGTAAGTAACGTAAATACAGTCCCGTAATTGTATAAGTTTTACCAGTACCCGCACTGGCTTCTATTAAACTTTGACCAATGAGCGGCATAGTAAGAGGATTAAGCGCTTGCATGGTCACTCTCCTTTGCGTGTTCAAATAAAGGCGTGAGCAATTTATCACTCCATTTTATAAATTCTTCTTGGCAGTCATTTAGCGATTGCACCGTTAAGCGAATATACGGGTTTTCGCCCTCGCCTCGCCCTATGTATTGCGGGCTAAATTTGCTCATTGCTTTTGTTATATCGCCGCCGCTTTTAACGTATTCATAACCACTTACCGGAAAAAACGGCACAGGCTCTGCGCGCAGCGCTTTGTATAACTCAAACCAATCGGCTAATAGTGCATCCGCATCGGCTTTGTTTATGGGCGCAAAGGTAATTTGCTTATCGAGCCCAAGTAACAATGTTTCTACTTGTTGATCCATACTTTGCGCTGCAAGGTGATAAATAAAGCCTTTAATTAAATCTTTCGCTTTAATACTCGCACTGCGGTAAAACACTTGTTTTTGCAAATAAACATGATTGAGCCAGCCCTCTATTTTGGTGCCTTCAATGGTAAGCAAAACTTCTATCGGCTCACTTTTCCCGCTTTTAATATGCTCTTTAACTTGCCCTGCAAGCGCATCAACTCGGTGCTCCATACTCTCAAATATGAGGCTGCCTACATTGGCTTGAGGTAACTCACCCCGCTGCAGTATTTGCTCGGTACTCAGTGGTTGCTCGTTTATATTGGCTTTAAGTATTTCATCAAGGTAAAAATAACGGCGCAGCGCATCTAAACTAAATGGCTCTTCGTCTTTTGCTACTTCGTTAAATTGTGGCAGACGTAAACCTAATGTTTGTTGATAAAAGCTCTCTTGTGCGCTGCACACACTTCTAATAAACACATCAAGATCTAACTGATCTGGTACACTCACATCAAGCGCAATAACCGGTTGTGGTTTAATTGACTCACTTGGCAGCCAAATTGGATTGTAGCTGTGGTTGCTCAGCACAGTATTGGCTTGCTCATCGGCTAAATAGTAATGGCTATTAAAGGGCTGTAAATGCTGCTGATTAATTAGACATGCGGGCAGCGTTTTTTCACTTTTATCGCTTAATACAAAACTACGCCCAATATATTCTAACAGCTCACTTACAAGCGTTGATGGCATGCGCGGTTGGTTATCAAAACACGAGCGACCAATGTAACTCATGTATAAGTTGTCGCGAGCACTTAATAGCGCTTCTAAAAATAAGTAACGGTCATCTAATTTACGTGATCGGTCACCTTTTTGCTTTTTAGAATAAGGCACTAAGTCAAAACCAATAGGCTGTACGTTACGCGGGTAGTCGGCATCGTTTAAGCCCAGCATGCATACCACTTTGAATGGTACGGCGCGCATGGGCATAAGCGTACAAAAGTTTACTTGCCCAACCAAAAATCGCTGCCCTACGCCTTTTTCTTGAATGCCTTGTTTAACTAAGTAACTAACAATACGCTGCGAAACCGCTTTGCTGTAATCGCCGTTGTCGTGGTGCTTTTGTAACTCTTCGAGCACGTTTTGAAGTACTAATAAATCCCAACTGTCATCGCTTTCACTTTCGTATATGGCGTTTAATAGCTCGCTTAAAATATGCGCTTTATTAGTGAGCGTGTCATCCGGCGTTAGCTGCTCTTTAAAGCTTTGCAGTACATCAATAAAGTGTACGAGCTTATTGAGTGTATCAAGCGCCATGCCTTCTACTTCATCAGCGCTGTAAATACCGTTAAACGGGCATTGTTCGTCGCGCATGGCAATGCCAAGCAGTAAACGGTTGAGCCCGTGTTGCCAGGTATTTAAATCGATAGCAGGTAAATCAAAACTGCTTTTATGCGCTGCGTTTATACCCCATTTAACGCCTACACGTTCAAGCCAGTATTGAATTTGCTCGTATTCGTGTGCTTCAAGCCCAAATTTTTCGGCTATTTGCGTCACTTGTAATAAATCGAGAATATCCGACACACCAAAGCGCGAAAACGGTAAGTTAGCTAAACTCGCAAATGAACTAAGGACAGGCTTTTCTTGCTCTATGGCTAAATCGGCCAATGCGTAAGGAATAAAGCGGCTGCCTTGTGCCCCGCCAAATACGGCTTCAATGTAAGGGCTGTAAGTGCCTACATCGGGCATCATGACAATTATATCTTTGGGGGTAAGCGTTGGGTTTTGATTAAATAAGTTAAGTAAGTAGTCGTGCAAGCGCTCAACTTCTCTGAGCGGTGTATGGCAATCGCTTAGCGTAATACTGGTGTCGGTTGCACTTATTGGTAACTTACCTTCGTCGTTTATAAACCACTCTTTGTTATCGGTCAGCGATTCGCCTTTAAACGCAAGCTGATAAATCTCGCTTTGTACTTGCCCTAGTAAGGTGTCGTCAAACACATCAATAAAACCGTCAATCCAACGGGCATCTAACTGTACGAGTTGCTCAAAATAGTCGCGACCTAATTTACCCCACGACGATAACAACGGATTACCAATAAAGTAGTATTCTTCATCTGGGTTGGTGTGTTTTTTTTGTTGCGCTTCCACCAGCGGCATTTTAGCGTATTTAGCGCTTATTTTAGCTGCTGTTTTTTCATCTATAATATCGCCCCAGTAATGCTCACTCGGGTTAAAAAAGAATAATATAACCTCTGTTTTTTTACTCAGCGCTTCAAATACGTCTAGCTGGGAGCTGGCAATCGCCGATATACCAAATATGCTAATGCGTTGTGGCAGTATGCTATTGTCCATAGTCTCAAGTGCTGCAAGTAACTGCCCTTGCATATTAGCGCGATGAAATTGGCTTTGCCCAAGTTCTTGGCTTAGTTTTACAATGCGTCGCCATAAATCAGGTTGCCATGGGGCAATGGCTACATCTACGTCATCAAGGTCATCTTTGCCGCTATCCCATGTGGCTATCCAGTGCGGTCGGTACATTAAATATTGGTCGTACACATCGGCTATTTTTTCGCACAGCGCAAAGGTTTTTTGCCCGTCGATATCGCCCTCTAAATAAGTTTTTAGCGGCAAATATAATGGCTCGTCAATACAGGTTGGTAAAATTGCGAACAGCTTCCAAGCAAGGTTGGGCTTATTAAATGCCGACTCTTTAGGGACATTTGGCAGTAATTGCTGATACAACTGCCAAATAAAGCTCGACGGCAGCGGAAAATCTACCTGCGCCGCAACCCCTAAGTTTTCGCTCAAACCTATTTTTAACCACTGCGACATACCCGGCGATTGCACTAGCACTACTTCTTTGTCGAACGGGCTTTGCAATGGGTTTATTTTTAACAGCTGGTGGAACTGCGCTTGCAGGGCTTCCATCCGGTTTGATTGAATAATATTTAGCATATAACACTGACCTTGCTTGAGATAAAACCAGTGTAAGATATTTTCAATATTAGGGGTAGCGCAAACGGGTAATTGGCTTTAATAAATCAGAGAGTTAAGAACTAACTTACAGATTTTATACGCACAGCATCTATTTTATATACTGTGCGTAGTAGTGAGTTTATTTATAAGGGCTAATACTTGATAAACTAAAGTCACTTTGCATTATTACTTCGCCATCAATGCCTTTTAATTTAAGTGAAATAGTGGGGTCAATTTGCTGCCAGTCTATGCTTAAATCACCATAATTTACGTTATGAGTAAAATTCCCTACTCGGTGTTTGTTAGGGCTTACATCTTTCCACTTTTCAGTTAAGCCAGAGCTGGTCATCTCAATTAATGGGTAATCAAGGTTTTGCTGATACTTTGATATTTCACCCCAGTGCGTATCGCCGCTGATGATCACTACCCCATTTACCTTATGCTTTTTAATCAATGCAAATAAACGGTTTCTATCTTCAGGAAAGTTTGCCCATGACTCCCAACCTGTAAAATCGGGTAAAAGCTGTAAGCTTGAGGCAATCAATTTTATTGCAGCAGGCTTTTTAAAGCTCTTGTTCAAGCCATTGCCACTGGGCTTCACCTAGCATGGATGCGCCCTTCACTTCACTAGGACTATACGGGCCTTGGTTATTAAGTTTGCGCTTAGTGTAGTATTCAAGCTCACCTACATGGTTTAGCGCATCACGGTTCCAACGTAAATCAGGCATTATTACTTGTATGGTTTGCTCATTTTCACCATACATGTACGAGGTATAAATTCCATCAGGACGAGTGCGACGCGCTGAGTTTACAGGTTCATCCCAAAAATTAAGCATAATTTGGCGTGATTGCTCTTTATGCGGATACTCTTTACCTGCATCGTTTTGGCCATAATCGTGGTCATCCCACATAGCAATAATAGGCGTTTGCTCTTTCAAGATTTTAAAACCCGCCTTTGCCCCTAAAAGTTGGTATTTATCGGCAAGTATATCCATATCGTTGGTATCGCCGTAAATATTGTCACCCAAAAATATAAACAAATCCCCCTGCTCTTTGTTAATTGCATTAAATATGGGTATGTTTTTATCTTGATGCCCACACGAACCAAATAGGATTTTAGATGGCGCGGCATTAACACTCGCGCTAATAGCCAAACTCAGCACCAAGGCAGATAGGGTTAATGGTTTTAATAGGTTCTTCATTTTAAAATCTCGCTAATAGCTGGCGCCATATTTGAATTTATTTCATTTGGATTCTGCCCAAGAGCCTTTAAAACGGTCGCTGCTATTTGTACTTGTTTAAGCTCATTTTCAGTTTTAATTAAGCCCCGTCCTTTTATTGCGGGGCCGATGGCTGCAAGCCAAATATGTTCAGAGCCGACAATTCCTTCTGGGTAGGTATTTTCACCTAACTCTAGCTCAGCAAGTGCACGTTTAGAGCTGTGATGTTGCCAATCATTGGCATTATTGCCACGGCCGTGATCAGTAGTAATAATTAGTGTGGTGTTATTTTTATAACCCGCTGTAGTTTGAATAGTTGCCCATAAGTCTTTTATAAAAGCGTCACTTTGCCTTGCCGATTTAAGGTATTGATCGTAATGACCATCATGCGCAAAGTCATCGGTTTCGCCTAAACTTATCACTAACAACTTAGGCTTTTTAGCCAACATATACGCTTTAGCAAAGCGATATGTAAAACTGTCTAGTCGTACGTTATACCAAGGACTGGGGATTTCACTTTGTAGCGCATTTAACAGCGGCGCATCGGTGAATAAATTCTCTTCAATTGACATAAAACCTGCATTTACATACACGTTACTGCGCTTAGTATTTACAATGTATGGGAATACATCCCAACTACCAAATAAGGCTGTGCTACCTTTAAACTCAGGTAACTTATCTAAACGCTCTAAAATAGTTTTATTTGGGTTGAGCACTTTGTTGTTACTATTTATACTTTCGTCAACTTCACCGGTGAGTATTTCGTTGTAACCAGGGTATGAAAAATACCACGGGTTACTTACCGACATAGTAGAGCCGTTAGCTCTATCGCCAATAATTACGCCTTGTTTAGCCACTACTTGCGTTAAAAAAGGCATAAGTAATTGCTGGCGCTCATTTGCTGTTTTTGCCCAAAATTGTCTCTTTAATTGCTCAGGCTTTTTAACAAAATCAGTATTATTAATTAAGCTATTATCAGCCCCATTAAATACTTCTTGCCAGCGTACTCCATCAAGCGTTATCAGCACTACATTTTGCGCTGCTGTTGCAAAGTTGCTCGCTAATACACTTAAGCTAAATAGTGTTACTTTTATAATTGTTTTCATCGCGTTTGCGCCCTTTCATATAATAAAGCCCATCAATGATGGGCTTTATTTTAATTCAATTACTAAAACCTAATTAAAAGTCAGCGGTAAATGTAACTGCTGCGGTGCGAGGCGCACCAATGTAATAAGTAGCGCCGTTACCGGTACCACCTGCTAAGTAGCTTTTGTCAGTAACATTATAAACAACAAACGATACGTCAATGGCTTTAAACGGGCCGGCATCTACGTCAGTTGAATAACCTGCATTAAAATCAAGTACTGTGTAGCCGTCTACTTTATTGCGCGTGCGAGTGTCTTCGTCTTGCCATGCGCCTAAGCGCTCACCGGTGTATTTAGCCGATAAACCAACACGAAAGCCATCGCTAAAGTAATCGGTAGATACCACAAATAAATCCTCTGATGAATCTATTATGCTGTCGCCTTTTCTAAAGCTTGGTGCTACCTCATTACCACTTTCATCTCTTAATATTACGCCTTGTGAATCGTATGCATTTGGATCATCGGATGAATACTCAGAACTGCTATTCGTATACGACGAGTACACGCTCCAGCTTGGTGTTAGCATATAGCTTGCTGCAAGCTCGAGCCCATTTGAGTCAATACCCCCTACATTTACGTACGAGCCATTTGTACCAATCGTGTAATCAATGCCGTCTGTGCCACTACCAGGGGCAATAAAGGTAATGCGGTTATCAAACTTAACACTGTAAGCCGTTGCTGTAAGAGTTAGTCTGTCAGCTTGATAACGTACACCAAAGTCGATGTTGTCGGCAGTTTCTGGCTCTATGTTTGTAAGCGTTGAGCTATCTCGCTCAAGTACACCGTCTTTTATTGCTGAAAAATTCTCGCTGTAACTGGCAAATAATTCTGTGCTGTTATTTAGCTGATACAATACACCACCACTAAATAACACGTCTGAGTCGCTATCTACTTTATCTGATCTTTCGTTAGCAAAGTGGTCGTACTTTTGTAATTCAACTAAATATTGTTTTGCACCAATATTTAATGTTAAGTCACCAAAATTAATCGAGTCTTGTAGGTACCATTTGAATGTATCGGTATCAAAAGTGTTTTTGTATTGTGTCCAGTAAGGCGTGCTATCAAAGTGATGATAAATACGCGCGTCAATTACTTTGTGCCAATCACGCGATTCATCACGTTCGCTTTGCTCATACCAAAAGCCCGCTTCGATATCGTGATCACCAAATGTAGCTTGGTAATTTGCCGTTACACCTAAACGATCTTTGTTGTAATGCGTATGGCGGTAAGACATAACCGGCGTTGCTGTTGCATCGTAACACGCAGGATTTAAACCAGGACCCGACTCCCATGGCCAGCTCAAACTTTGCGTACAATCGGCATTTGGTGCAAGCGGGTTGCCTTCACTATCAGCAAAACCATAAGAGCCTGCATTAGTGCCACCCTCGGTTGTTGGGTTGCCATTTTCATCAACCGGCGTTGTTAAATAAGGTGGGATCCAATCGCCGCGACCTGAATTTTTATGATAATAAGGACTAACGGTTAATAATGAAGTTGGCGAAATCGCGTATTCAAATTTTAAATAGCCTAAGGTATTTTCACGAAGCGTTCCCCAACCTTCTGCAAACATTTGGTCAAAGTGCGGAACTCCCGTCCAATTCCATGTTAGCTGATCCCAATCGGGTGTTTGTTCAAACTGCTCAAGGCTTACGCTGTTATAGTTTGTCTCGCTTACATCATCGTAAGATAAACGACCAGTAAGTGTTAAATCGTCAAAATTAGATACAAACTTAAGCTCTGCGTGTTGGTTGTCTTTACCGCCATTACTGCCAGAACCAATCCAGCGGCTTGTATCTGTTTGCGAGTAACTTACATACGCTTGTGTGTTATCAAAAACAGTGCCTGTTTCGTGTTTAAAGTAATAACGCGTGGCATCGTGGCTGCCTGATGTATAAGCAAAGGTAGTGCCTTTTTCAAGGCTTGGGTCTTTACTTACAAAGTTAAATGTCCCGCCTAGTGCTTCAAGTGAAGCCGACTTAATATCAGAGGTACCTTGACCTACTTCTACCGTTGCTAAATTTTCACTCTCCAAGTAACGGTTAGCTTTAGCACCACCGCCGTAATTAGAGCCACCATTGGGAATGCCATCAACGGTCATACCTAATTGTTGTTGGTTTCCATCAATACTAAAACCACGCATGGTGATTGTAGTAGACCAATCGTCGCCACCAAATGCATCACCTTCATTTATGCTAATACCCGGTAAATTATCAATAACCGATAATATGCTCGATACCGAACTTTGTTGCTCAAGCATTGCAGGCTCAATAACATTGTTAGCGTAGCTCGTTGGTTTAGCAACCACGGTTACTTCTTCTATGGTGTTGTCGTTAGCATGAACAGATGTTGATACAGCCATGGCAATAGCCATGCTCAAAAGCGATTTGTTTTTTAAAGCGTACATTGTTGTCCCGTTTGATTTTAATTATGAAATATGAAAACGCGGACAGTATGAATTTTAAATATGACAACGAGGATGAACTTTATTTACATAAAAATTAAACAAATATGGAAGATTTATGGCGGGAATATGTACAAAAAAAGACACCCAAAGGTTTAACTTTGGGTGTCTTAATTATTTTCTAGAACTTATTACAAATAGTAATTTATTTCAATTGTGCAAGCATTTCATCGCTGTACGGTACTAACTCTTCACCGTTTGCAATTTTGCTAATGTAATCTGGGTTTGCAATAAGTGGGCGACCAATAGCGATTAAGTCAAACTTAGCATCGTTAATAGCTTCTTTTGCTGACTCAAAACTATAACTACCTACGCCTACTAATGTACCTTTGTAGCCTGCACGTAAAAATTCAGAGATGCTTTTGCCTTCAAGCGAGTCAAAGCGCATGCTGTCGTCAAAAATACCGCCGTGTAAGTACGCTAATTCTCTGCTTTCAAGTTCTGTTAATAAGTAATCAAATACCGCTTTATCGCGACTATCTTCGCTCATATTAAAGTAAGCACCCGGTGTTAATCTAAGTGCAGTACGATCACTGCCTACAGCAGCAATAACCGCATCGGTTACTTCTAGTGCAAAACGCGACATGTTTTCGGGCGTTTGACCATATTCGTCGCTGCGTGTATTTGCAGCGTAATGTAAAAATTGGTCCACTAAATAACCGTTAGCACCGTGAATCTCTACCCCATCAAAGCCTGCTTCAATTGCGTTTTCAGCAGCTTTTGCGAAATCAGCAACTAGACTTTTAATATCATCAGTAGTGGCTGCTTTTGGTGTGATGTATGTAAGCTCACGCATACGAGGGACAGAGCCTTCAACGCCAATTGCTGATGGAGCAAGTACATCGCCATCAAAAAAGTGAGGGTGTGCAACACGGCCAACATGCCATAGCTGTGCAAACATTTTGCCGCCATTAGCGTGCACAGCGTCAGTTACTTTTTTCCAACCTTGAATTTGCTCGCTGGTAAATAAACCCGGAGTATTTGGGTAACCTTGTCCATCTGGACGAATAATAGTTGCTTCACTAATAATTAAACCGGTTTCGGCACGGCGAGCATAATATTCAACCATATCTTGTGTTGGCACTAAGTTATCGTCAGCCATACAACGCGTTAATGGCGCCATAAGTACGCGGTTTTTAAGCTCAATCGTGTTATTTAATTTAAACGGAGCAAGTAGATCAGTTGTCATTTTTCAATCCTTCATTAAGTATATGCTTACTACAATGTGGCCTTTTTACAAACATTCAAGCTTATTTTGAATGATCGCTCAAATTAGTGAGAAATTATACTGATCAATCTACAAATTAGATCTGCATTGCTGAAATTAAATAGCAACTTTTCAACACTCTGTCATATAACTCGATATACTTGTGTGCATATAATTTAGATATATTAATATCAATAGTAATTAAGAGTGAGCTAATTATGACAACGCCAAATTTAAGCGAAGAACACGCAGTAATTTTAGGGCTTGGAGCCAAAAAACGCCTAGCCTATATGTTCGAAACCGTACAACAGTTCAAGCAAGTATGGATTTTAAACGATGATGATGGCTGCGTTATGCTTGCCAACGAAGATGACGACTGTGTGCCAGTTTGGCCAACTCGTGAATTTGCAGAAGCATGGGCAACTGGAGAATGGGCTGGCTGCAGCGCTAAAGCAATCCCACTTGCTGACTGGTTTAGTCGCTGGACACCAGGCCTTGAGGAAGATGACTTACTTATTGCTGCCTTCCCTACAGAGGAAGATGATGGCACGATATTGTTTTCAGATGAGTTTGAAAAACAATTAAGAGCACCAAAGCAAAAATATTAAGGTTCAAAACCTAAATACTCAGAGTTCTAAAATTTATAAACGCGGCACTTAATTTAGTAGCCGCGTTTTTATTGGCAATATCTAAAATTCAAATAAGCCTGCGTAATTGCATCTGGATTTTCTACTTGCGGATAATGCCCAAGCTCTACAAACTCTTGTACGCGCGCATTGGGGATCAGCTTTTTATAATGCTCAATCATATGCTTACCAGAGATGGGGTCTTCTGCGCCTGCTATAAACGTAAGTGGTATATTGTTATTTATGATGGCACCAACCCAGCGTTCTCTGTTTTGCTGCCTCTGCTTTATATAACTAATGAGTTTAGGCATAACGGCTAAACCATCTTTATAAATTAGCAACTCCCAAAGGGTGTCTACCACTTGTTTTGAAGGCGGTGTACTTTTACCAAAAATAGTAACTAGATTATTGGCAAATTTTTGTTTATTCATTAATTTTGGCACTATCCAACCTAGCTTTGAAAGTAAAAGCTTTTGTATAAATAAGGGTTTATGCACCTCAGGAAATAACCCACCATTTAAAAAGCACACACTGTTTATTTTAAAGTCACTTTGGCTAACGACTTGCCTTGCTAATAGCTCTTGAGCCACAGTATCGCCATAGTCATGAGCTAAAATATGTATATCATTAATATTTAACGTTTTTAAAAATTGAGTATATAAGTCGGCTTGTTCAGTAATTTTATAGCCTGCATTTTTAGGTTTATCTGACAAACCAAAACCTAGCATATCGAGTGTAATTACAAAATAATGTTCACTAAGGGTTTGCCACATACCTTCCCAGTCCCAACTAGCACTTGGAAAGCCATGTATTAAAAGCAGCGCAGGCTTAGTTATATCACCAGCTGTTTTAGTAAAAATTTGATGGCCACTAATTTGAGTAAATTGACCCTGTGATTGCCACTGTTGAAGAGAAAACATATATTAGCTTAATTTTTATTATTGATTTGTTAGTTTTATCATAAAGATAATGAAAAAAGGAAACAAAACCAATGCATAAAATTTGCATTGGCTTATTAAAAGTCATGTTAAAATTTAATAGTGTAATCTACATAAACTCGATGGTCAGCTCTATCGCCTTTAACACCATCAACACTGCCTGATTTTTCGGTTGTATAATCTACAAATAACCAACGTAAGCTTAAGCCTTTTATTTTCTCAACTTTATAGCGAGTATCTACAGCCCAATATTTTTCGTCGGCTGTACCACCTAACTTACCCAATGCAGAGTTTTCAGCATCGCTGCCGTCTGTGTAGTAAAATTTAGTTGTTAAGCCAGGCGATACTGCTTTAAAATCAATTCCTAAACGAGCTTGCCATGATGTTTCATTTTGGTTTGTTAAATCGGCACCAATTAATGAGCGAGTTGGAAATGGGTTTGTACCATGGTCGCCACTGAAATTATCTTCAATCCAAGCATCACTTACTTTAGTAAATGCCGCACCTACACTCCAAATATCTTTTTTCCAATCAGCATCTAGGTAATAGGCAAATCCATCGTTTTCACTTTTGGTTAAACCTGTTAATGCACCAGGTGCATCTTCATCATCTAAATCACCACCCTCTGCGCCTGTTACAAATAAATCACCATCATCTTGTGAGGTAAATATGCCAGTTGAAAGGGTTAACTTACTTTGCTCAAGCTTAATGTCGTAACTGATTTTTAACCCGATTTTACTTAAATAATTGTGCGAATTTAAATATTCAGCCTTTAATATTAGATTGTCTTTTTTATGCGTAGCACCTACGCCCCAAATTACGCTAATAGCACCAGTTGCCGATTGTTCGGTAGAAAAGTCTTCCCATCTATCATCGTGTCGACGGCTCCATTTATCGTAAACGTAACCGTATAATTTAGTGTTACCAATTTTGTAATCGCCAAAAACGCCTCTAAAAGTATTAGGAATAGCCCGACTCCCAGAGCTTTTAAGCAACATACTTTTGGTTTTTTGCCCGCCCACTTTAACGTGACCGTTGTTGCCCAATTTAAAATCTAAAAAATATTGTCCAAATTTAGAAAAGCTATCGTCAACTCCACCGCTCTCATTACCTGCTGGCAAAATATTACCTGCGGCTGAACCCGTAGAATTAATATCCATCACGGTGTACGTCGATACACCCACACTCACTAAATCGTTTATATAACCCGATGTGTAATTGAGCTCTATACCTTGAGCAAAAGTTGAATCGTCACTTGCGTCGTTATCGTAGTCACGGTCAAAATAAATTGATCTAAGTTTTATATTAAATTCATCTTGTTCTGTCAGCCCATTAACAGCGGCATACGAAGGAATAGAAATACATGTTAATACTGCGCCTGTTGCCGCAAGTAATTTAGATACTCGGTGAGCCATAGTTATCTCCGTTACCTTGTTTTGTTTAAGTTTTAACTGTGCAGTGCATAGCAGCGTGTATTTTTTCGACCTACACGGTAAACATGTCATAAGGTAATTACATTTTAAGTAATCACGTTTTCTTTCACGCTACTAAAATATAGAACAATATAAGTTTTTAATGTTTTAATTTTCATATTATAAAATATTAAGTGTTTGTTTTGTTTCGGATGAATTATAAAAGTAAGGTGAGCATCGTCTCTTGCTCGCTCGAACCTATACCGATAGTTCCCTTTAAAAGCGTCATAATATTGGTTAAATTTTACTTTATTTAAACTTAACAAAGTAAAGTTATAAGCAAAAACTAAAAGCTATCCGTTGTTTTTTGAGCACCTAATATTCACTAAAAAATCGATAAATATAAAAATCAGCACCTTTAGCTAATACTTTTGTTGTTCGCTATAAAGTAGCAAAAAACATAAAAATTATTATATTTATATACATGTTCGTCTTATCTTGGTGAGTAAAATCAACTTTTTATATTACATCCACTCTAAACCTTTATAAAATAT
This sequence comes from Pseudoalteromonas sp. NGC95, assembly GCF_015864705.1. NCBI lineage: Bacteria > Pseudomonadati > Pseudomonadota > Gammaproteobacteria > Alteromonadales > Pseudoalteromonadaceae > Pseudoalteromonas > Pseudoalteromonas sp. NGC95. The sequence goes on along the minus strand of NZ_JADYWR010000020.1, from coordinate 56,713 downwards.
ATATATTCTAATTAATAACAAAGTTGTATCCTGAATAATAAGTGCTATATTTATTTCGATGATAAAACAGATATACTGTCAGTATATTAATAATAAAGGATGAGTTAATGTTTTCAGGACGACCGGTTAGTAAAAGGTTATTAATCTCGGTGCTTACTCATGCTATTTTTTTCATCAGTGGTATTGTATTAACTTACTTTGCCCACGCTGCACATCAAGATGCTGTTAATAACAAAATAAATGAAGCCCTCAACAACCGCCTTTCTTCACTCTCAACAGGCGTTACTAGCAGATTCGCCTTATATAAATATGGGCTATACGGTTTAAAAGGATTTATACACGGCATTGGCGTTAATAATTTAAGCTACCAAACAATTTCTAATTACTCTAACAGTCGCAACTACGCCCAAGAATTCCCTGGAGCAAATGGTATTGGTTTTATAAGAAAAGTGAATGCCGAAAACTTAGCTCAATTCTTAAAAACTGCAAAATCCGATCGACCTAACCAAATATTCAAACTAAATAAACTAGCTAACGAAAGTGATGAGCACTTTATTATTCAGTATATATTTCCTGAGCAAAGTAATTCACGGGCTCTAGGACTCGATATTGCATCGGAAAGTACACGTAAAAAAGCAGCATTAAATTCTGCAATTAATAACCAAGTTCAATTATCGGCGCCTATTACGTTAATCCAAGCGGATAACAAATCGCAACAAGGCTTTTTAATTTTACTACCAGTTTATAAAAATATTATTATTCCAACTGATAAAATCCAGCGTTTAGAGCAATTAATTGGATGGACTTACTCCCCTTTATTAATAGACAATATTTTAGACTCTCTTTCCCAAGCTGATGAAAATAAGCTAGTCATTAGCGACATAGGTAACAACGTTAAAACTGACTTTTTTAGCTACGGCATTAAAAGCAACTCGGCTGATTATCAGTTAAATAAAGTAATTAAAGTGATGGGAAGAACATGGGAAATCACACTTAGTGCTTCAGACACATTTATTGAATCACTACACTTACCGAGTAAATATCAAGCTATTGTCAATGGTGTTTTTTATACCCTTATTTGTATGTTTATAACTTTGATAATTCAGCTGTTTTTTTACCGTAGAGCACAAAGAACACAGCGAAGAATTATCAAAGCTAAACAAAATAAGCATATGCTGCAGCAAACAAATTTAAAATTAGAAAAAGAAGTAAAATTACGTACTAAAGAAATTGCCGATATAAGTATGCTTCAACAAAGTATTTTAAACAGTGCCAGTTACTCTATTATTGCGACCGACATAAATGGCTTAATTACTTTGTTTAATCCCGCCTCTGAAAAGTTATTAGGCTATAAAGCGCAAGACGTTATTGGAATTGAAAACCCGGGTATTTTTCATTTAAAAGAAGAAATTATAAAAAAAGCCAAACAGCTTAGTGCAGAGTTAAATGAACCTGTTTTCCCTGGTTTTGAAGTGTTTATCTTAAAAGCAACGGCTACAGAGCCTGATATCAATCAGTGGACATACATTTCTTCTACAGGCGAGCACATACAAGTTAATATAAGTGTCACCTCTTTATTAAATAACGAAAATGAAATTGTTGGCTATTTGGGTGTAGCATACGATTTGACCGAACAAATTAATCACGAACAAGCTCTCGGACATGCTAAAGAATTAGCTGAACAGGCATCACAAGCTAAATCTGAATTTTTAGCAAATATGAGTCACGAAATACGCACACCTATGAACGGCATACTAGGTACATTACAGTTACTGCAAGAGCAGCCATTGAATGAAAAATCAAAAGAGTATTTAAAAAAATCACTTTATTCGACCCGCTCACTCACCACTATTATTAATGATATCCTCGACTTTTCTAAAATTGAAGCTGGGAAGCTTTCATTAGAATATAAATCATTCGACCTTTTTGAACTTATTCACCACTTAGACTCTGATCTTGGCCTGCAAGCCAGTGATAAAAATATATACCTTAAATTTATAATTAATATTGAGCATAAGTACTGGGTGGGCGACCCCGTTAGACTAAGACAGATATTTTTAAACCTAATATCTAATGCGATTAAGTTTACGTCGCAAGGTGGCGTTACAGTAACGTTTAGGCTAACCGACGAAAACAAAATATGTTGTTGTATATCAGACACCGGAATTGGAATTTCTGAGCAGGCTATAGAGCGATTGTTTGAGCGCTTTGAACAAGCAGAGCAATCAACTACGCGTGAATATGGCGGTACAGGTCTTGGCTTACCTATTACTAAATCATTAATAGGTTTAATGAATGGCGAAATTAAAGTAACCAGCCAATTAGATTCAGGTAGTCAGTTTTATGTGTACTTACCATTAAAACAAGCACAGATTGATGAAAGCACATTAATAACAAAAAATGTTGAGCTTCCTGACCTATCTGGAAAAACTATTTTATTAGCTGAAGATAATAAAATAAATCAGCTTGTTGCATCTGCGATGCTTGAGCCTACAAAAGCCACCATTATTATTGCCAACAATGGGTTAGAAGCAATCTCATTATACGAGTCACACAAGCCAGACATTATCTTTATGGACATTCAAATGCCTAAAATGGATGGTCTTCAGGCATGTAAAAAAATTAAGGCGCTTAATAACGAACAAATTGTTATCGCGTTAACCGCTAATGTTTTTACAGAGCAAAAAGAAATATACAGACAGTTATTTGATGGTTACGTTTCAAAGCCAATTGAAAAACATGAGCTTGTAAGCATGTTATCAACACTCTATTTAGTTAATAGTTAGTCATTGCGAAGGCATTAAAAAACCCAGTTACTAATACCTTTCGATATTAGTAACTGGGTTCTAAGAATAATGGTGGAGGGAGAGGGATTCGAACCCTCGTTAGGGATAAACCTAAACACACTTTCCAGGCGTGCGCCTTCAGCCACTCAGCCATCCCTCCACAGTGCTGCAATTGTGTAATGCAACAGCGCGCTATAGTATGAAATAGACCCTTAAGGTGCAAGGCATTTTTAAATATGAGCCTTTAAATGCTTACTTATCAAGCAATAGCTTATCTATAGGCACAAAAAACGGCTAAATCTAAGACCTAACCGTTTTAATTTATACTTTTAAAATTACTTAGCCATGCTCGCAGTAAATTCAAGCATGCGATTAAGCGACTTAAGTGCGCCTTCGCGTAAATCCATATCAACGAATACTTCTTTACCTTTAGGGCTTATGAGGGCTTCCTCAATCGCTTTTAAGCCATTCATTGCCATCCAGGGGCAATGTGCGCAACTTTTACATGAAGCGCCCTCACCTGCCGTTGGAGCCGCAAAAAACTCTTTATCTGGACATAGTTGCTGCATTTTATAAAAGATGCCGCGATCGGTTGCTACAATAAACTTTTTATTGTCCATTGTTTGCGCAGCTTTAATTAATTGGCTCGTAGATCCAACCGAATCGGCAAGTGCAACAATTTCTGCTGGTGACTCAGGATGAACTAATACGCCTGCATCTGGGTGTAGCGCCTTCATATCTTTTAAGGCTTTAGTTTTAAATTCGTCATGTACAATACATGCGCCATTCCACATAAGCATATCAGCACCGGTATTTTTTTGAATATAACTACCAAGGTGCTTATCTGGGCCCCAAATGATTTTTTCGCCTTGCTCATCAAGGTGCTCTACTATTTCAAGTGCACATGATGAGGTTACAATCCAATCTGCACGCGCCTTAACTGCGGTAGAGGTGTTTGCATACACAACCACTTTACGGTCAGGGTGCTCATCACAAAACGCTGAGAACTCGTCTATTGGGCAACCAATATCTAGCGAACACGTCGCTTCAAGCGTTGGCATAACAACCGTTTTATTTGGCGTTAAAATTTTGGCTGTTTCGCCCATAAATTTCACGCCCGCGACGATGATCATATCTGCATCGTGACGTGCACCAAAACGTGCCATTTCTAGCGAATCGGCAACGCAGCCGCCGGTTTCTTCTGCAAGTGCTTGAATTTCAGGATCGGTATAATAATGTGCAACAAGTACTGCATTTTTATCTTTTAGTAATTGTTTTATACGCGCTTTATATTCGCCTTGCTCGTCATTTGTTAACGGTGCTGGCTTAGGGGGGAAAATATAACCTTCAGGCATAATAGTTTGAGCTAGACTCATGTTCTCGACCACTTATCTACAGTGCATTAATTAGGGCGAATTATACGAGAATATAAACATAAATAACAGCAAACTAGTTAAGCTGTTTATAAAAAATAGAATGGGAATTTAAAAAAGAATATAAAGGAAAGTATTAGAGAGTGGTGGGTCATGATGGATTTGAACCATCGACCAATTGATTAAAAGTCAACTGCTCTACCAACTGAGCTAATGACCCGCTCTAATATAAATCTGCTTTGTAAAAAGCTGCGTAAATCCGCCGATTAAAACTTTCATAGAATGGTGGGTTATGATGGATTTGAACCATCGACCAATTGATTAAAAGTCAACTGCTCTACCAACTGAGCTAATAACCCAATCTATGCGCTTATTCAATTATGAATGAAGCTTACGTATATCCGTCGATTGATGCCAAACATTATTCATAAGAATAAAGAATGGTGGGTCATGATGGATTTGAACCATCGACCAATTGATTAAAAGTCAACTGCTCTACCAACTGAGCTAATGACCCGCTCATACGCTTATTCATTTTGAATAAACTTACGTAAATCCGCCGATTAAAACTACTCATAGAATGGTGGGTTATGATGGATTTGAACCATCGACCAATTGATTAAAAGTCAACTGCTCTACCAACTGAGCTAATAACCCGCTCTATGCACTTATTCAATTATGAATGAAGCTTACGTAAATCCGCCGATTGATGCCAAACACTATTCACAAGGAATAAAGAATGGTGGGTTATGATGGATTTGAACCATCGACCAATTGATTAAAAGTCAACTGCTCTACCAACTGAGCTAATAACCCGCTCTATTGTTGCGTTTTAAATGCAACTTACTACTTTACGTAAATCCGTCGATTGGAACCAATCACTATTCAAAGGAATAAAGAATGGTGGGTTATGATGGATTTGAACCATCGACCAATTGATTAAAAGTCAACTGCTCTACCAACTGAGCTAATAACCCGTTCCAGTTGCTAACTTATTTCTAAGTTAAAGCATGCGTAAATCCGCCGATTGATGCCACACACTATTCACAAGGAATAAAGAATGGTGGGTCATGATGGATTTGAACCATCGACCAATTGATTAAAAGTCAACTGCTCTACCAACTGAGCTAATGACCCGCTCTGACGTTGCGTTTTATAACAACTTAGTATTCTACGTAAATCCGCCGATAAAAGACCATTCAAAGAATGGTGGGTTATGATGGATTTGAACCATCGACCAATTGATTAAAAGTCAACTGCTCTACCAACTGAGCTAATAACCCGCTCTTTTTGTCGCATTTCGAGTGGGGTAACCATTCGTTTGCTGCGGGCGCTTATAATACTTATTTATAAAATGAGTGCAACCGAAATTGTCTCTTTTTTTAAGTTTTTATGTCTAGATGCACAAAATTAAACCGTTTGTGCTCAAACTACATGCAAATCCAAGATTCTTCGAGAGTTTCCATGTAGTTTGCTCGCCCTAACTAGAAATTTAATCGCTAGTGAACTTTAGTTTCCTAAACGATCAGTTGCTAGTTTTGCAGCGGTTGTACTTGGGTATTGATTGATAAGATCGCTCAATATTTTTTGCGCTTGCGCCGCTGAACCTTGATCTTGTAAAAGTGTGCCTAACTTTAGCATCGCATCTGGGCGTTTATTAGAATTTGGAAATTCGTTCACAACGACTTTAAAGTGCTCTACTGCTTTTACACCATCATTTTTAATAGTAAGCAACTGCCCTAACCAATAATGCGCATTAGACGCATAGACAGAGTTTGGGTAGGTAGTTAAAAACGTTTGAAATTCAGGAATCGCTTGGTCATAGCGTTTATCTTTCATTATTAACGCGACAGCGCGCTCATAGGCTTCATTTTCAGATAAGTCACTGCTATAGGTCTGTGCATTGCTTTGTTGCGTGTAATCAGTTGCGGGAGCTGCTGCTGGCTGTGTATAAGCCTGGCTCACGCGGTTTTCAATTTCTTGATACAACTCACGCTGACGCTGCAGTACTTTTTCAAGCTTGTAGCTTTGCTCTTCGGTTACACCTCGAATTTGGCTTACTTCGTCTTGTAACAAGTTAAGCTGTTGCTGTAACTCAACTTGCAAAAAGTTACGCTGTTGCATCATATTCTCAAGCGACGCTAATCGCTTCTCAATACTTGATTGTGAACTCGCAGCTTCTGAAACAGGAGCGGGAGCAGCCATTAACTGGGTGCTCCCGCTCAATATCATGGCTGCCAAAATAATTTTCGGCTTCATAATATCTCTTATCTTAGTAAACTAGTACCGCACGGCGGTTTTTAGCGAAAGCTGATTCAGTGCGAGACTTAACCATTGGCTTCTCTTCACCGTAGCTTACCACTGACATTTGGCTAGCTGAAACACCTAGGCTTAATAAGTATTTTTCAACTGCTTGGCCACGGTGCTCACCTAGTGCAATATTGTACTCTGGAGTACCGCGCTCATCTGCATGGCCTTCAATTAGTACTTTAACTGATGAGTTTTGAACTAAAAACTCAGCATGTGCACGAAGTAAGTCTGCGTACTTGCTTTCAACTGTCGCAGTATCAAAATCAAAGTAGATTACTTGCTCTTGACGAAGTGCTTCGTACTTTTGACGAAGTTGTTCTTCTGCTTGTTGCTCAGGAGAAATTGTAGCAACTTCAACCGTATCAGTGTTAGTTGATTGCTCAACAACGCCTTGATTTGATTGGTTTGCAGCACCTTCATCAATATCTGAAGATGAGCTACAAGCTGCTAATGTCATTACTGGCACAGCAATTAGCAGGCCTTTAAGTATTTTGTTAAGTTTCATTGAGTAGATTCCTATTTTGAGTAAACCAGTAATATTACTGTAAGTATGGCGACCAAGCTGGTGCCTTTACTTGTCCGTCTAGCACAGGTAACCGTGCCTTAAAGCGGCCGTCCATCGATACTAGCGCAAGTACCTGTTTATTATTATGAAGCGTGCTATATATAATCATCGAACCATTTGGCGCTATGCTCGGTGATTCATCTAGGCGTGTTCTCGTTAATACTTGGAACGCGCCTGTAGCCAGCTCTTTCTTAGCAAGATGGTACTGCCCGTTGGTACGGTTAACCATCACTAATTCTTTTCCATCTGGTGTTATTGAACCAGCAAGATTCATATCACCATCAAAGGTGAGTCGCTGTGACCTACCAGTTTTTAAATTTAACTTATAAATCTGAGCATTACCACCCCTTTCAGATGTAAACACAATATCTTGACCATTAGGGTGCCAAGATGGCTCAGTATCTATGCTACGGTGATTTGTTAAGCGTGTTTCTTTACGTGTAGCTAGGTCAAGCAAGTAAATTTCTGTTGCACCCGTCTTGTCCTTAGAAAGCACTAAAAGTAGCTTTTTACCATCTGGCGAAAACTGAGGTGCACCGTTAATACCACGGTAGCTTGCTATTATTTCGCGCTTACCTGTGTATATATCTTGAATGTAAATTTGGCTTTGACGGTTTTCAAACGTTACATACGCTAACTTAGTACCATCTGGCGACCACGCTGGCGACATTAAAGGCTCTTTTGAGCGAAGTAATACTTGCTCATTAAATCCATCATAGTCTGCAACAACGAGTTGATAAGGCTTAGGGTCATTATCACGTACTATTACATAGGCAATTTTAGTTAAAAATGCGCCTTTTTCACCAGTCAATCTTTCATAAATAACGTCACTGATTCGATGAGAGTAACGGCGAAAACCACTTTCACCAATAACACTTTCACGCGCTTCCAAAATATGATCTTGGCTTTTAACTAGCTTACCATTACTCATCATTTGTGTATTGCCACCGGTAATTTGGCCGCGGATCACGTCAACTAACTCATAACGCACTAAGTAACGCCCATCAGTTTGCTGCTCAACTTCGCCCACTAATATCGCTTCCACACCTTTATTAACCCAAGATGCGTAATCAATTTCGCTATCTTTGGTTGGCTGTTGTGGCATTTGCGCTACATCTACAGGTTTAAATTTACCACTGCGCATTAAATCGGCAGCAATAACACTGCTTAATTTTTCAGGGATTGGGCCAACACCTTGGTACTTAAAAGGTACTATAGCAATGGGCCTTGCACCGTCTACACCCTCAGTTATTACAATTTCAAGTGCTGCATTAGCAACACCCACAAACCCAAACAGTAAAACTAAACAGGCTATTTTTATTTTGTTGAACATATCATTCCTTTAAAATTCTGGCTTGATTGTTAAATTAATATTCTTAAGTTGTTCGAATACGTCTTTATCTTTAGATACCGGTAATGTGTCGGCCATGCGCACTGCTCTTAATGCAGCTTCACATACCAACTTATCGCCACCTAATGATTTAACTTGCGTTACTAAACCATTAAAACCTAAACGAATATTTACTCGGCACTGTTGGTTTTTCATTTTTTCATCAATCAATAAGTTTTGCTGAATACGCGCCATAATTAATGCACGGTACTTATCAACTTCGCTTACCACTTGTTGTTGACGTATTTTACTACGGGCAGCCTGCTCTTTGGCAAGTTGCTCTTGTAACATTTGCTCTTGCATTGCTTGCTGGCGTTTACGTTCGGCCTCGGCTGCACGCTCTTTTGCTTCTTCTTCACGTTTTTTACGTTCAGCTTCTGCTTTTTTAAGTGCGTCTTCTTCGGTTTTACGCTTATCAGCAGCAGCTTTTGCTGCACTTTCAGCTTCTTGCTTTTGCTTTTCAGCTTGCTTAGCTTTAGCGCGCTCTTTTTGCTCAATGGCACGTGCTTTTTTAGCTTGTGCTTGCGCCTCGGCTGTTTCTTTTTCTTTAGCTTTACGTTCTTGCTCTAGCTTTTTAATATGCCTAGATTCAGATTCGCGTTGCTTACGTGCATTGGCCGCTCTGCGTTCTAAATCGCGGATACGTTTGTCTTCAGCACTTTTTTTATCTTTTTCTTTCTTTTGAAGTTCAGCAATTTTTTGCTCAACTTGTTTTTGATCAACTGTAACGGCTGATACTGCTTTATCTGGCGTAGGTATAGCCGAATTAAGCGTTACCTCCATTACTTTAGGTGCTGGCGGATGAATGTTTGCAGACGCATACAAAAAACCACCAATTCCTAAATGAAGTACTATCGATTTTACTACTGAACTATTCATACAGCTACTTCCCCTCAAAGGATTCAGTCATTAATCCTACTGATGGTACGCCTGCATTTTTCAAAAAATCCATTAGTAATAATACTTCTTGATACGACACCTTACCCGAGCCTTTAATCATAACTGGCACGTCAGGGTTTTTCATTAACTGTAATTTTATAACCGCAGCAACATCAAGTGCTTCCATAGGCTCTTCAGGATCAGTACCTACGCTTACATAATATTTACCCTCTGCATCAATTGAAGCAATAATGGGAGGAGTATCTTTAGTATCAACTAAATCAGACTCTTCCATTTTAGGTAAATCAACTTTTACACCGTGTGTAATAAGCGGTGCTGTTGCCATAAATATAATAAGTAATACCAACATTACATCAATGTAAGGTACTACATTAATTTCTGCGACCGGACGGCGCTTTTTACGCTGATACATTCGCTTGTGCCTCTATTTGTGTAGCTGCTTGACGGTGTAAAATATTAGCAAACTCTTCCATAAAGTTAATATAGTGAGACTCAAGCTTTTCAACACTGTTTGAAAAGCGGTTATAAGCAATAACGGCCGGAATTGCCGCGAATAAACCCATAGCAGTCGCAATAAGTGCCTCTGCTATACCGGGTGCTACCATTTGTAATGTAGCTTGCTTAACTTCACCTAGTGCAATAAAGGCATTCATAATACCCCACACTGTACCAAACAAACCGATGTACGGACTAATAGAACCTACCGTTGCTAAAAACGATAAGCTAGATTCAATTTTTTCAATTTCACGAGAAAGCGCAACACGCATAGAACGATGCGTCCCTTCCATAACAATACTCGCACTTTGAAATGTATTCTTTTTATGACGAGCAAACTCCTTAAAGCCTGAAGTAAATAAGGCTTCAATACCTTGAGACTGACCGCTGCGTGACGATATTTCGTTATACAATTTACTTAGATCAATACCAGACCAAAATTTTTGCTCAAATTTCTTAGCATTTGATAGTGCATCTGATATTGCTTTTTTACGCTGAAATATAATTGTCCACGACATTACAGACATGGCAACTAGCCCTAACATCACTAACTGAACAAGCAAGCTTGCTTCTAAAATTAGGTCTAAAAAATTAAGCCCTGATCCCACGTTAAACTCCTAAGTAATTTCAAAATACGGCAAATTGGTTAATTTGTGTAAATATGACCGTTTATACGGTCAAAAGTTGCATCTAGTGTATCTAGTCCATTTCAAGCTGACAACGGTATTGCTATGAATAGGCAACAAAAAACGTTAAAAAACAGCTTTAGTTGGCATTTCCATTTGCCTCAGTATTTTATTTAATCTTTTAAATAAACTCGCTAACTATAAATATGCGTAAATATATAAGTAAAACGTCATAAAATGCGCCGTTTATTCAAAATAAGAGCATAAACACTCAAAACCTATAAGCCTTACCTTCACGTAACAGTAAAACTAATACCGAGCCACATCAAAAGAAATTACTTAAGCTAGAAATTTCATTAACTTATAAATTTAACGATTAATTAACGCGCAAAATTCAAACAACAATAAAATTCACAGAATTAGTTTTTCTAATCTGAAAATACAAATTTTCTAGTTTGAACAAAAAGATGATCTTACGTATTATTCTCCCATACCGAACTAGCGCACCGAATGAGATAGTTTCATTAAGCCAAGTTCTTAGTAATAGGATATTTTATCGTATTACATTGTTTTACTCTTTCTGGATAAAACCAAATTCAGTAAAACGTAGTTCCCTGGATTACTTCCTTCAACTTGTTGTTTGCCCGCATTTTTTGCGGGCTTTTTTTTGCCTACAATTTAGTGCGCTACATATTTTATACCAACCTGCATAAATCTTTGATCAATTTAACGAATTAAATTGCACTATAACGTCGTTAAAAATTTTTTATTTAGAACAACTAGATACAAAAACTTTTGCCTAGTTCTAGCGTAATTTTCTTAACGTTAAGTAAACCCCATATATAAGCAGATTGGTATTATTTATAAACTAATAATTGCCCTACCTATTTTACAATAAGTAATTCGGTTACTAGTTTGAATGGTACGCAGGATAGCTTCGCGAGTCTTAACGCCCTGTGAATTAACAGTTAACTATAAAGCGTATAAGTATTTTGAAATAACATTTGCAACAGTGTGCTGAGGTTTTGGGTAAAATACCAGCCGTATAAATATTTGAAAGAAAGGGGTACTAAGTCAATTACCTGCTGCGCAATAAACCACAGCAAGTAATGTATATGATGAGGCTAGTCTTTTTTAGGAAGTAAACCAAAGTGATGATATGCACTGTCAGACACGATTCGACCACGCGGAGTACGCTGAATAAATCCTTGCTGAATTAAAAACGGCTCTATTACATCTTCTATTGTTTCACGCTCTTCACCAATAGCTGCAGCTACATTGTCGAGTCCTACTGGGCCGCCCATGAATTTTTCAATTATGGCGAGTAAATATTTGCGATCCATATAATCAAAACCACTTTTATCTACGTCAATCATATCAAGCGCTTGCTTAGCTACTTCGGCATTTACTGTACCGTCAGATTTTACCTGTGTGTAATCGCGTACACGGCGTAATAAACGGTTTGCAATACGTGGTGTACCACGTGAACGTTGTGCAATTTCGGTTGCGCCGTCGTCACACATTTCTAAACCAAGATAATGTGCAGAGCGCCCTACTATGTGCGACAAATCTTCTACAGAATAAAACTCTAATCGCTGCACAATACCAAAACGGTCACGCAGTGGCGATGTTAGCGAGCCTGCTCGCGTAGTGGCACCAATAAGTGTAAATGCAGGTAAGTCTAATTTAATAGAACGCGCAGCTGGGCCTTCACCAATCATTATATCAAGCTGGTAGTCTTCCATTGCTGGATACAGTATTTCTTCAACTTGCGGGCTTAGCCTGTGTATTTCATCAATAAAGAGTACATCGCCTTCTTCTAAATTAGTAAGTAACGCAGCTAAATCGCCTGCTTTTTCAAGTACAGGGCCGGATGTTGTTTTAATACTTACGTGTAATTCGTTGGCAACGATATTTGCAAGCGTGGTTTTACCAAGCCCTGGTGGGCCAAATATTAATAAATGATCGAGCGCTTCACCACGGGTTCGGGCAGCTTCAATAAAAATTTCCATTTGCTGCTTAACATGAGGCTGGCCTCTGTAGTCGGCTAAAAGTTTTGGTCTTATTGCACGATCTATAGAGTCTTCATTTGTTTTTTCAGTCGCATCAATTAAGCGATCCGCTTCAATCATGGGTTACTCACAACATTGATTTTAAAGATTCTCTAATAAGAACCTCAGTAGACATATCGGGTTTGCTTATCGATTTTACTGCTTTTTGAGCTTGTGGCAATTTATAACCTAATGCAAGCAGTGCCGATACGGCATCATCGGCTGCGTTATTAGCTATTGTCGCATCGCTCATTGGCTCTATTACTGCGCTGTCGCTAAATGGCGTAAATAAATCATTACCCCAATCTTTTAATCTGTCTTTCATTTCGAGTACTAAACGCTCGGCTGTTTTTTTACCTACACCGGGTAATTTAACTAGCGACGTTGAGTCTTCGTTATTTACACAGCTTACAAATTGCTTTGCCGACATGCCCGATAAAATAGCTAAGCCAAGTTTTGGCCCAACGCCATTTGCTTTTAATAGCTCTCTAAACAAGGCACGTTCAACTTTATTATTAAAACCAAATAATAGCTGAGCATCTTCACGCACTACAAAGTGGGTGTAAACAATCGCGTTTTCACCAATTTTTGGTAAATCGTAAAAACAGGTCATTGGCATTTGTACTTCGTAACCGACACCACTTACTTCGAGTAATATTTCTGGTGGCTGTTTTTCGACTAAAATACCATTTAAGCGGCCTATCATAGTTATTTCCTTAAACGTCCTCTAACGGTTTTGCTTGCGCTACCCGCTAGTTTAATTAAATTTTGTTCTGAGTGAGCGTGGCAAATCGCAATAGCGAGTGCATCAGCTGCATCGGCCTGTGGCGTACCTGGTAGTTTTAAAATATTTTTTACCATGTGTTGCACTTGAGTTTTATCAGCGCCACCGTTGCCTACTACTGCTTGCTTAATTTGCCTAGCTGAGTATTCAAATACGGGTAAGTCGGCCATTGCAGCGCCAACAATCGCCGCGCCTCTAGCTTGGCCTAGTTTTAAAGCTGAATCGGGGTTATGCGCCATAAATACTTTTTCAATGGCAAAAGTTTCTGGCGAAAACTGTTCAATAAGCTGTGTAATGCCTTGATAGATCATTTTAAGCCTAACCGGAAAAGGATGATCGGCTAACTTAATACAACCACTGCCTAAGTATGTAAATTTAGAACCTTGGTGGGCAACAACGCCATATCCGGTCAAACGTGAACCAGGATCGATCCCTAAAATAATGGCCAAACAGCACTCCATTGTTATTATTTTTAAATTACGCTAATAATGCCAGAGCACTGTATAAATTACCAGTACAAAGAAAAACAAAAATGCCCACGTGTTAGGTGGGCATTTGAAGGAGCATGTTAGTTTAAGCTTACCCTAGGGCACGCACTAATCCTTGGGTATTTTGTTTAAGTGTTCGGGAAATCATTAAATAGCCTAAACCAGCCACAAATACACCGCCAGCTACAGGACCAATAATCCATATATGCGGGTGTAACTTACCTGCTAAATCAAACATTTGTTGCTGCACAATTAAAAGTGCTATATCACTAAAAAATGCAGCAACTAAGCCAGCTAAACCGCCGAGTAATAAAAACTCGTACAAGGTCGCGTTTTTAATTAATCGGCTTTTAGCGCCAAGCGTTCGCAGTATTACAATTTCTTGCATACGCTCACCTAAACTAGCTTGCACTTGCGATATAAGTACAAGCGCACCACACAGCACAACAATTGCAAGTACAAAGCCAATGGCGAGTGATACTTGCGAAATAGTTGTTTGTATTTGCTTAACAAAGTTATCAATATCAATCGCTGTAATAGTAGGGTAAGTACGCAATAACTGGCTAAAATCACGCTTTTGATCTGGATTTATACGTACCGACGAAATATACGTTGCCGGAAAATCTGCAAGCACATCTGGGCTTAAAATAATAAAAAAGTTAGGTTTAAGCGTGGCCCAATTAACTTTGCGCACACTGGTGATTTTAGCGTCGAACGACTGCGAACCAATTAAAAATGTAAGCGTATCGCCTATCTCAACATCTAAACGCTCAAGCATCGACTCCTCTACTGAGGCTTCAGCCATCGCATTTTCACCAAACCACGTGCCTTGTGTTACTTCATTTTGGTCAGGCACATCGTTAAGCCATGTAAGGTTTAGCTCGCGGCCAATACCTGCACGTGCTTCTTCGTCTTTTTTCTCGTTGTCTTGCAGCGATACAGAACGTGCTACCAACTCGCCGTTTACCGCATTTACGCGTCCACGAATAGTGGGATAAAACTCTGATACCTGAATATCTTTTTGTGCTAAATACTCATTAATTGGCTCAAGCTCATTTTGCGTAATATTAACTAAAAACGCATTAGGCGCGTCGCTTGGAAGTTGCGACTGCCAATCAGATATCATGTCGTTTTTAAGTACCACTAAAAACAGCAGTAATTTAATCGCTAACGAAAAACTAATTAACTGTACCGCGTTCACATTTGCACGCTTTTGAATAGACGCAATTGCAAGCGACCAACTGTTACCAGGTTTTAAGCCAAGCTTTCGACCGCCACCAAATATTAATTTAGATATCAAAAACAACACACCAATTAGCGCAAGTGTTGAAACAAACAAAATAAGCGTTATTTTTATGTTGTTACTAAATAACCACATTAATAAAAACACGGTTAGCGCACTCATGCCTAAATGCACACGACTTACTGCCAACTTGTCACCTAAGTTACGGCGCAGTACTCTAAGCGGTGGAATATCAAATAAATCAAATAACGGTTTAATAGAAAACATAACGGCACAAATTACGCCGGTGCTTATAGCCACCAGCCAAGGTTTAAAGCCACCTAAAGGTAGCTCTGTGCCCATACTTTTTGATAAGTAACTTGTTGCTATTTCTTGCAAGCCATAACCAATTAACAGCCCAATACTTACCGCCATTGCACATACAAGCAATAAATGGAGCATGTATATTTTGCGGATCATTGAACGGCTACCGCCTAGCGTTTTCATCATCGCTACTGGGTCGTATTGTCGTTCACAATAACGTTTTGCTGAAACGGCTATAGCCACTGCGGCTAAAATAATACCTAATAGGCCGGCAAGTAATAAAAAGCTCTCTGCACGGTTTAAACTATTTGAAATAGGTGATTGACGGTCTTTAACGCCGTACCATTGTTGGTTTTCTTTCATTTGTGGTTTAAGCCACTCGTAAAAGCTATTTATATCGGCCTCACTACCTGCATAAAGTTGGCGATAATAAACACGACTACCTGGCTGCACAACTTCGGTTTTTGCCACATCGTCAATATTAATAAGCACGCGGCGGCTGCTCGAAAATACATTAAATGGCGCATCGGGCTCTTCTACAATCACTTTTGAAACATTAAATAATGCAGCGCCAAGCTCTACTTGCGCGCCTATATCAATATTTAAACTGTAAAATACTGATTCACTTAGCCACACATTACCAGGCGTTGGTCCGCTATTAGCAACCTTAGTTTCACCTGTTAAAGTGTCTTTAACTTTTAACTGCCCTTTTAACGGGTACGCATTAGATGCCGCTTTTACTGAGCTAAACTGCATTTCATCATCGGCAAACAACATAGTGTCGAAGTACACCATTTGCGCCGTTTTTAAATTTTGGCTCTGTGCTTTAGTAATAAAAGCAGTGTCGAGAACATGATCGCTTGCAAGTACACGGTCTGCTGCAATAAAAGCACTGCTTTTTTGCGCAATACTTTGCCCTATTCGCTCAGTAACCATAGACAGTGTAAGCACGGTTAAAACAGCAAGGGCGATAGCTGCGCTTATAACTGTTAGCTCACCACGGCGAAATTCTCGCGAAAATAACTTAAGCGCTAACTTAACCCACATTAGCAACGTCCTCTACTTGGCTTTTTACCAGTAAGCCCGCTTCTATTTGAATAATGTGCTCACATTTTTGTGCAAGCCCTTCATCGTGAGTAACCAAAATAAGCGTAGTGCCGTGTTGCGTGTTTAAATCAAATAATAACGACTCAATCATTTTACCGTTTTTGCTGTCTAAATTAGCCGAAGGCTCATCAGCAAACAATATTTTAGGTGTACCAATAAATGCTCGCGCAATAGCAACACGCTGTTGTTCACCGCCAGAGAGTTGCGACGGGTAATGGTCAATTCGATGGCTCAAGCCTACTTTTTCAAGTAATACAATTGCTTGCTCTTTTGCATCACTTTCACCAGCAAGCTCTGCTGGCAGCATAACGTTTTCTAGTGCAGTTAAGCTTTGTACTAACATGAACGATTGAAACACAAATCCAATTTTAGCCGCGCGCAGTGCAGCACGCTCTTCTTCATCTAAATTGTGTAATGGCTCGCCATCTAAAAATATTTCGCCGCTGCTTGCGGTATCCAGCCCTGCTAATAAACTGAGTAACGTTGATTTACCAGAGCCCGACGTGCCAACAATAGCAACAGACTCGCCATGCTTGACATTAAAGCTGATGTCGCTGAGGATGGGCAGCTCACCTTCAAAGGTAGAGACTACTTTAGACAAACCATTAACCTGAATTATATTTAATTGAGAAAGCGCTGACATATGACTCATTCAATCCTTCGTTTAGTATTCATTTTATTTTTAGTTATCAAACCGCTGAGCGCAGCAGCCGACAACACGATTTTAATACTCGGTGACAGTTTAAGCGCAGCCTACGGACTTCAACAAGAAGAAGGCTGGGTAAAATTGTTACAAGATAAATACGATGACGAACAAGCCGACATTGAACTTATCAACGCCAGTATTAGTGGCGAAACATCTGGTGGAGCTCTACGCCGTTTAGATGCATTGCTTGAGCAATACGAACCCACTCATGTACTTATTGAGCTAGGTGCTAATGACGGTTTACGTGGTTTTCCAGTCAAAAAAATGCAAACTAACTTAACGTCTCTTATTCAAAAAAGCCAAGCAGCTAATGCGATGACCGCCTTAATGGAGATTTACATTCCCCCTAATTACGGTCCGCGTTACAGCAAAATGTTTACAGACACTTTCTCGCGCGTTAGCGAAGAAACAAATGCGCATTTAATGAACTTTTTTATGCTCGATGTTGCTGGTCAACCTGAGCTAATGCAAAACGATAGTTTACACCCTAACAAAAAAGCTCAGCCATTAATACGAGATGAGATGTATGACTCGATCAAAAAGTGGTTAAATAAAGACTAGCCAATTAATACACCGCAAGAGTGCCTTTTTAGGTCTCTTGCGTAATAAACACCCAAACAAACAATCGCTTATTGATTTTTAAAAAAATACACGTACTATTGCATACAAATCGGTATGTGGCGCAGCTTGGTAGCGCACTGTCATGGGGTGGCAGGGGTCGAGAGTTCGAATCTCTCCATACCGACCAATTAATTCCTTTAAAAATAACAATTTTCGTTAATCTAAACCTAACCATCAGTAAACTTTACTTCCAGCAATTCGATAATACTCTATATCTAGATCCATATTTTTTTGTTATCAACCTTAATACTAATCTGCTTGCACCTCTCCAATATGTATTCTTTTAAAGACCTCTTTGCTCTCATCAAGAACCGCTACCTATTTTAATAAAATAAAGTTAAGCGTATAATTTTCAATCAGATATTAATAATAGGTTTTTAATTAAACTGTATAATTACGTCGGTGCAAAACTAAGTTGAATTTAAGGCTCTGTATTAAGTAACTTAGCATAGCGATGATTTAAGTCATTCAGTAAGGGAAATAAAATGAAAATAGGGATAGATCTCGGTACAACTCATAGCGTAGTGGGAATATGGCAAGATAACGCGGTTAAGTTGATTCCAGATATGGAGGGTAATGTGCTCGTTCCTTCAATTGTTGGCTTGTCGGAAGACAATTATATTCTTGTAGGCCAAGCCGCTAGGGATCGATTAGCAACCCACCCCGCACACACAATTTGTGAATTTAAACGTTTTATGGGCACTGATAAAACCTTTTCATTGGGCGAGCAAGATTATAGCGCAACTGAACTATCAGCCATTTTATTAAAAAGCCTTAAAGAGCAAGCCGAACATTATTTACAAGAGCCTATTACTGAAGCCGTTATTTCGGTACCTGCCTATTTTAACAATAAACAACGCCAAGCAACGCAACAAGCGGCTTTACTTGCAGGCCTTAAAGTTGAGCGATTACTTAATGAACCCACAGCCGCAGCACTCGCTTATGGGCTCGATAATAAAGACTGTGAGCAAACTTACTTAGTACTGGACCTTGGTGGCGGTACATTTGATGTGTCGGTTATTGAGGTATTTAACGACATATTTGAAATACACGCCTCATCGGGTGATAACTACTTAGGCGGTAACGACTTTACTAACGTTATTGAAGAAGATCTTTATAAGAAAAACGATTTGTACAAAGGTTTTTTCTCAGATAGTGAACTACGTAATATTTGGTCGTTGTGCGAGCGTTTAAAGTGCCAATTAACTAACGAGTCAACAGCCAGCTTTAATTTTGAATATAAAGAAAAAACGTATTCATATACCCTCACTCTGGAAGATTATCGTACATTGTGTAGCGAGTTAATTGAGCGAATTAAGTTTCCTATTAACCGTGCGATGTCTGACGCTGACTTAACACTTGAAGACGTTGATGGACTTATTCTTGTTGGCGGCGCTACGCGTATGCCTATTTTTCAACAGCAAATTAGTCGTGTGTTTTCACGTATACCGCAAACTCAATATAACCCTGACCATGCTATCGCTACTGGTGCTGCAATTCAGGCAGGTATGAGCGCACGTGCTAAAGAATTGAAAGACGTAATAATGACTGATGTTTGCCCATTCACTTTAGGCGTGGAGGTAAACAACAAACATGGTCAGTCTGAGTTTTTGCCTATTATAGAACGGAACGCGACGATTCCTGTAAGCGAAACTCGTTCTGTTTATTCAGCTCACCCTGAACAAGAAAAAGTACTCATTAAAATTTATCAGGGTGAACATTATCTCCCTAAAGATAATGTATTTTTAGGCGATTTAGAAATAAATCTTGAGCCGTTAAATATAATACAAGAGTTATATTTAACATATACCTACGATCTTAATGGTGTACTTGAGGTTGAAGTGACTAATGTTGCAAGTGACAAAAAATACCGCACTTATGTAGGCGAAAATGAAGAAAGCTTGAATGAAAGTGAGTTACGTGAACGTTTTTCACGACTTAACGCACTTAAGGTTTTACCTAAAGACAAACTTGTAAATACTGCATTTAAAGCAAAGTTAGAGCGTCTATTCCAAGAAAATCTAGGCGATAAAAGGCGAGAGATTGGCGAGGCGATTGGTCAATTTATGGAAGTGTTAGAAACACACGATAACCACAAAATAGAGCGTATGATCGAAAATATAAAGCGCTATCTTAGTTATTAAAATTAGCTATTAAAGTTAGTTATTAAAGTTAACTAATAAAAAAATAGTTTCAGTTAAAAAATTACATGCATTAAATAAAGAGTGAAGTAATGAACCATTGGAAAATATTAGGCATTGAAGCCACAACAGATAAACGCCTTATTAAACTCGCTTATACAGAGATTCTAAAAAAAACATCGCCAACAGAGTTTCCCGAAGAGTTTAAAGATTTACGAAAAGCATATGAGTTAGCTATTAAAGAGGCTAAACGACCTGCTAAAAATGAAGACAAAGCACCCAATCAAGTATTTGAAGATGAGCACGAAAAAAAAGGCGTTATTAACGAGTCATTTTTTGATGAAGAAGAGCCCTCTCCCGCACCTACAGAAGTTGAAATAGTTCAGCCTCAACCTATCGAGTTAAATTGTGTTCGCTCTATTTCAGAGCTGCAAGTAGCACTCAATGAATTATATTGTAATGTGTTATCTCGCAGCGATGTTGAACAATGGAAGTTATTATTTTCGTCGCCATTATTTTGGGATGTCGATCAAAGTCAGCAAGTCTCATTTACTTTAATTGATTTCTTTTCAGAGAATTACTTTTTATCTGCCACGGTATTTAAATTTTTAGATGAGAGTATGAAAATCTCTAGTGAGTTAGTAACCAATAAAAATAATCACTACCGTGAACTTGCTATTGCACTGCATCATTATATTCAGAGCCTACCACTGCGAATCGATGCCCTATCTAACATTGATCACAATATTAGCTTTGAACAACTGCAGCAGCATCTTCAGTTACGTAACTTAATAGAAGAGCAATGTATATATTCTAAGCTTACAGCTGAGCAGCTAATTACGCTTATGCAGCGAATCAATTTGGTATTTTATAATGACGAGTCACTTTATCTTTATGTTGCTAACTATTTATGGACATTGGGTGCATACACAGAAATTAGTAAGTTACTTGCCTCATTGCCAGAGCCTACAGATGCAAGCATAGATCAGCTGCGAGATTTACAAGCACACGCAGAATTTAAGCTTAAAAACTATGATATAGCACTCACTATTTATCTTGCGCAGCGAGAACTTATGAAAAGTTTTTATGCGATGAATATGACTAAAGAGATTGGTCTGTGTTATTTGCACCTTAAAAATTATGAAAAAGCATATACGTATTTAAACTCTTATTTTTATACTAGCCCTGAGGATATAGACCTTCGCTCTGCTTTGATTATCGCCCGTCGATACTACATAAATGATCTTAAAAAAAATGAGGAAAGTAACGCTCTTAAAATAGCGACGTTACAATTTGAAAATGGTCGCTACCAAGATGCCTTAATAACGACTCAAACATACCCTCTAATTTTTCACGCTGATTGCAATTATTTACAGGCTTTATGCCTTGCTAAGCTAGAACGCTTAGATGAAGCATTTGACGTTTTTATCGCCTTTATGAATCTACATTTACAAAAACAGATAGATCCTTGGCCACTACTGGTTGATTTATTTATATATTGCCCAGACTCAATTGATTTCAATTTGATAATGGAAACTATCGCAAAAAAAATACAACCATCTCCTAACAAGTTTTATAAAACCCCTCGCGTGCTAGGCTCTATACAAGAGAATATATACTCACAATTAGAACTCAAAACATTAGATCTTCCAGCGACTGATCATGATGGAAAACCCAATAAACCCAAGGGTTACGCCCTCTATGTTGATTTAGACTATAAACAGCAATATGCTTGGGCAATGCTACATGCGTTAATGGCTAAATTGGCAAACTTCGAAGATAAAGCGATTGTGAAGCAAATAAAACAAGCCGCTATTTATGCGATTAAGCAAGCTATGCCAAAAATCACACACCAACCAAGTTGGAGCTTAAAGTTTATTCACATAGCTTTTGATATAGATGATTTTGATACCTGTATTAAGCTCGCAAACATCACGATGAGCGAGTTTTCTAATTTACCACAAACCTACTATTACAAAGGGCGATCGTTAGCTGCCTTAGAGCAATATGATGCAGCAATACCTATATTAATATTAGCCGCAGATAAATACGGACATCAGAGGCTTGGGATATACTCACTTGAATTTGCAGTGGAGTGTTGTGAAAAGCTCGTTGAACTTGGACAGCCAATACATCCTGATTACAATAAGATATGCCTCAAACTGCAAACAACAAAGGAGATTGTAGATGCACAATCAAAGTGAAGTAGCTTGTGTAATTACGGGTGATGCGACCTTAAGTTCAGAGCAAAAATTATGGCTTATTAGCCTCTCAGGGCACCTTTCAATGCAAAATGGCTATTCATTGAATACCTTAAAGCATCACAATAAAAACTACACTGACGAGTCAGTTGCTAACGGTAATTTAAGTATTTTAGATAATGCTTATGGCGTTACAACAAAAGAAGAATTAATTGAAACTTTAAATGTTTTTTATAACACATCAAATAGCCAAGTTTTCATGAGTTGTATGGCTGAACTCACCAGAAATGATTTATTAGCAAGATACTACATTGAGAATAAATCTACTGCCTATCAAAATACGCCTATAGGTATTATGTCGGACTGGGCAGGAATACATAAATTCTCACTGGCTCGTTGTGGTATTAGAGCTTTTGATATTGGCCGCTATGCTTTTTTATGTCGTTGTGGTGTTAGCGTTAATTTTTTAACCGAAGAAGAAGCATGGCATTACCTTAAGCCTATTGGAAAACTGGCACAAACCTTATTTATTAGCTGGCAAGAATATGCAACTAGTTATGTAGTTGGTCGTTGTATATGGCAAAAGATTACAACTCAAGAAACGTACAGCGAGCCAAACCCTGACTTTAATTTTAGTCATGATTTATTTGAAAAAATAAATGATACGGCTGCTACATTGCAAAGTATATTAGCTGATGACGAGCACCCATGGTGCCAACTAGGTTGGGAAATGGACTTTTAATTTCAATACTTTGATTTATAAATACTTACTGAATAACGCATTTTACAGTGGCGTTATTCAGTAAAGTTAATATTAGTGCTTGCGCCCTACACCATTTCGTACCATGTCTTGCCCTGTTTGGAATACGTCTTCTGTAATCATGCGTGCTAAAAGTAGCTTTTGATTATCGTCAAACACAGCAACAAAACGGCTGCCATCTTTGTTATTAGTAGCCATACCAACACCGGCAACACCTTTAAGTCCAAAACCACCGCTTTCGACATCTATTAAAAAGCTTTCTAGTTCGGCTAAAGTATCAATTACGTCATTTTCATTATTCATTTTAAAACTCTTTTAGTAAGGCCTTGGCTAGGCTTTTAAATCATTATGGTGGCTATTTTATAGAGAAGAGCCAAAAACTTAAACCCTTGGCTCAGGTTAGTAACTAAATAGACTTTATAGCTAACTCTAAATTGCTTAGTGCACAACCAAACTCTTTTGCATTAACGCGATGATACTGTGTGTCACTCGTTGCTGTAAGGCTAATTATAAACTCATCTTGTTGAGCTACCGCACTTTGCTCTTGGCTTAGGCACATAGCTTGAGTAAGTGATCGCAGTTTTGAATTTGTTAAAATTGAGCCAAAACGCTGCACTGGCAGTGGAGGTATTTTTATAGCGGGTAACGCCTCATCTATTGTGCGCTTGCTTAGAGTAAACGTGTTATTGGTAATTTCAATTACACTGCTTGTAGGCCAATACGAGTAGCTATAGCTCTTACTCTCAGGTTGTGCTTTACCTTGGTTAGCTAAATGCACTACACCACTTTTGCCTATTACGGTTATTAAACTACCTTCTGGCGATTTAATAACAACCAAAGCCGTATTTTCATCAATACCAAAACCATGTTGAATCTCTGTTTTAGTCTTTTTTACTTCATTTTTATTTAACGCCGCTGCGAGCCTAAATGTACGGTTTTGTTCGCTAAACTGAGTATCTAGTACACCAAAATTAAAGCTGCCAAGTCCACCAGCATTAGTGTTATTTTCATTTTTGCGAAGTGCCTCAAGGCTTGTCGTATTTGTAAGCATGCCCGTCACTTTACTTTGGATTGCTGCGCCCGCGCCTTCACCTACAATTACTGGGCGAGTTTGCAATGCTTGCGTCCACGGGTATGGATTATTGTTTTGATCAAATAATACCTTGTGAGTTAATGCTGCATTACCGCTATTAAACATCACACCGGTACTATTTTTAATAAGTGATACAAGTGCATTAGTGCCACTTTTGCATAAAGCGTATTCGGCCTTTGTGTACTCTGGATAAATTGCTTCCCGGTTATACACATTCATTAATGTATTTCTGAGAGCGGGTAATTCATCGCACGAGTTACTCGTAATCGCTTTAGCAAGTGCTGGCGTTAGTGCTAACCATTGAGTGTTTATATTTGATTGTGCTAAAAGACTCTGCGCTACATCTGCCGACTCATAAGGGTCGCGGCTCGATGCCGTAATAGCAAGCATGGTGGGTTTTGCGTTATTAACTTTTAAACTGCCCGACACAAATTGTAAAATACTATTAGTCGCGACCTCAATATTAAAATCGGTATTTACTTGCTCTTTTAAGCGCTCACCGTCTTTATCAAGTAGCGGCACTTCTAGCATATCAAATACAAAGTTGTATTCTTGCTGAGTCAGGCTTTCTAATTGCTGGTTATTTATATCGCGCCATAGCCATAATAAATCTGTTTTAGATACGCTATTTGACGATTTACCTAGCAAGGTTTTAAGTGTTTTTAATACAGCCGTTTTTGCCTCAACGTTATTATTAGGCCAGTGCTGCGTGATGTTTTTTATTTGAGCGTTGCTAACAGTATATAAATTATGTGACTTACCATCAATAGCAGTCTCTTTTTGGCAATTATTAAGCTTTGCGCTAGTACAGGTAGTAAGCTCTGACCCCACTAAAATTAAAGTTTGGTTTTGCTCTTGAGCCACTGCATTTATTGAATATCCAACACCAAACAATGCCACTAACATACCTAGTAACTTCGGCTGTTGATCACGTAAAAATGCACATATCATAATGTAAACTCTAATATAAATTATAAAACTAATATGTTGTAGTTTAACAGCTAGCCACTTGAGCCTAAATATATTTTTATAAATGTTAAATAATTCAAGCCCCTGAAAAGCGATAGCGTTAAGCACTTCATTTAAATAAATTGTTTAGCTTACATACTTGCCCTTGTAAATATTAACTAAACAAATTTAAACAGAGCATTTATTGATCAAATTCATTGTTTAAATTACGGTGGTGCATTGTTTTATGTAACTAGGGTGAAATATGGACTTTTCTAATGAAGAGGTAAATTTTTTAGCTGAGTTATTCAAACCAAATACAAAACAACGTTCCCCTCGCGATCATATGCTTACAATGAAAAGCTCTATACCCGCGAGTATTGCTCACCTTTTTACCCACGCTAATCTAACTTTGCTTGCTGAAGTTGCTAATTACCAACTTTGGTTTCCCTTGCAATTAAAAATTGATGAGTTAGGTGTAATTAACCCCACTTTGAGCGCACCCGAAGTAATTGATACAAAGGGCACTCAACGTAGTTGGCGCTGGAGTGAGCTAAATATTAAAAGCCAAGGTTTTAATATTGAATCGATTTCCAGTACTGGAATATTTTTAAAACCGTTAAAAAGTGTAGAGAGCTTAAAAAAATTACAGCACATGAGCTTTATCTTACCCAACAAAGAAAGCATATCGATAGATGTAGAACCCGTTAGGCAAAGTAGCCTAGGGATTGCAGCAAAAATCACTCAGATTCATAGCGGACAAGAGCAATTACGTGCCTATCTGTTTGAAGAACATAAACGCCAATATGCTAAGCTGTACGAAGATGGACAACTAATTGAACAGTTAATTTAGTCCCTTTTAAACACTCACAAGCACTTCACTTGGCTTTATTTAACCCCCTCTCAATGTTAATCTGTCCCCCTATTAATAAATCATAAGGATATGACAATGCCAGGTGCTTTTGCGCACATCACAGCCGTTAATATTGCAACGCAAACCAAATCACTCGCTAAAATGGATATGCCTAAAAAAGCAAAGCTTATTTTAAGCCAACGCCAAGCATACCTTGAACTAGGCTGTGTAGCCCCCGATTATCCTTACTTAGCTGTAGTGCAGCCTAGCCAAAATGCGTGGGCCGACCTAATGCACTATGAGCACACAGGCGATTTACTTAAAGCCATGATTGAATACTGCAAAACACTTGAAAGTGAAGCATTTGAAAAGTGTTTTGCTTGGTTATGTGGTTATATGGCCCATGTTGCTGCGGATATAACAGTGCATCCGGTTGTTGAATTAAAAGTAGGCCCGTATGAGCAAAATCAAACGGCGCACCGTACCTGCGAAATGAACCAAGATGCATTTATTTGGCAGCGTTTAAATTTAGGTGAGTTAGGTTATGCTGACCGCGTGCAACAAAATATTGGATCTTGTACGAATGAAGACGATAATTTTGATACCGATATTGCAAAAATTTGGCAACATGCTTTATTAACGGTTCACCCAAGCTACGCTGCACAACACGCTCCTAACTTTAATTCATGGCATAACGGTTTTCAGCTTGTAGTAAATAATGTTGAAGAAAGCTATCGATTATTTGCCTGCGCACGCCATGTTGCTGCTGATTTAGGTTTGTTTTATCCTCGCCCAAACGAAGTTGACTCCACTTTTATTGAACAACTAAAAACGCCGCACGAGCCTATGCATTACAACGATATTTTTGACTTTGCCGTTAGTAATATTCAGCACTACATAACCATTATTGCCAATGCCGTATTTTTAGATACTGATTACAGTGCAATTAAAAATTGGAACCTAGATACAGGCTACGATGAACACAACACGATGACGGTATGGAGCAAATAAAATGAAACACTTACTTTGTATAAGCCTCATAGTATTACTTAGCGGTTGCTACACTTCAAAAAATAACAATCCAGAGGCGATGGCCGACTTAGCCTCGCAATTAAAAGATATTGCTACAGCCGTTGATGGCACATTAAAATTTAGTGAAACATCCTATTCAACAACTGATGAGTTATTAAAAGCTGCTGTTAATAACGATTTAAGAAAACTTGCACCCTTTGGGGAATACACGCTTATCGTGAACGTACAAGATGATAACGCAGTGCTACTCTTATGTGATGCCAATACTGCTTTAATTGAAGATGCAGGCTGCACTGCTCAATCAGATATACAGCATTGGGGAGCTGAGGCTATTCACCAGTGCGAAATAACCATAAACGCCCAACAGCTCTGTAATTAGGTAATAAAACCCAGCTAGTTTTATAGAACATACATACCTTAGGTGTATATGTTCTATATAGTGCCCACTAAATACATTTAAAGTTGAGCCGTCATCTCTTTAGGGTTAAACACTAAGCCATGGCGACTAACATGCTGTGCAAAATTTTCGGCTGGCATTGGTTTCGCAAAGTAAAAGCCCTGAAATTCTTTACACCCCATTTGCGTCATTATTGCTACTTGCTCTTGGGTTTCTACTCCTTCGGCTACACACTTAATATCAAGCTCTTCACACATAACGTGCACCGCTTTAACTAAACTTTTTTGACGCGTGGAGCTCGTTACTTGGCTTATTAATGAGCGATCTAACTTGAGCTTGTTAATAGGGTAATCGGCAAGGCGTGCAATATTAGAATAACCGACCCCAAAATCATCGACCGAAATAGTAAAACCCCACGATTGCAGCGTTTGCATAAGCTTTAGCGAATGCGCTTGGTTTGCCTCAAGAGAGGTTTCAGTCAGTTCTAACTCTATTTGAGGTGGCTTTACGTTAAAGTCGGCAAGGTATTTAACCAGTTTTGACATAAAATCGGTTTGGCTAAAATCAATTAGAGATATATTTATTGCCACCGGCACACTCGGTAAACCCGCCTTGGTCCAATCGGCAATTTGAGCGCACACCTTTTGAATAATCAGGTCGGTTAACCGACTAACCATTCTGTATTCTTCGGCAATAGGAATAAATACCACTGGCGACACATTACCCAGTATTGGACTGTTCCAACGCGCTAAGGCTTCAAGCCCTATACATTGACCCGTTGCATCTACTTTAGGTTGATAGTGCACCGACAAATCGCCCTGCTGAAGCGCTTCATCTAATAACATTGAAATTTCGTATTTTTCAATAAAAGCTTGTGATTGTTTTTCGTTATAACCACTAAGGGGCATATTACAATTTGCTAGTTTAAGTGCTTCGCATGCATTACTAAGTACTGTTGTGCTGTTTTTTCCATGATCAGGATACTTTGCAAAACCAAATAAAAATGATTGCTGACACTTAGTGCCAAATACATTATATGTTTTATCTAATGTATTTTTTATTTGCATCAATAGCTTATCTTCTAGCTCGTTTTGCGAGTTTGCGCCAATTATAAAAGCAAGCTTTCCTACTCCTATATGAGCACACAACAGCGGCCCATCTGGCATCGCTTTTAAACGCTTGTACGCGTTAATAAGTAATGCTTGAGAGTCGGCTTTAGTGAGCTTCAAATTTAAGTATTCACTATTTGCACTTTGCGCAACAACGATATAAAAACCTTTTTGGTATTTGCTTGTTAATCTGTCGCATTGCAGCTCAAACCATTCTCTATTAGGTAGTTTTGTTTGCGAGTCTCTAAAGCGTAAACGTTTATTTTCTTGTTCCATCATCGATAAATTTTGTTTAATGAGCTGCTCTTGCGTGCAATCGTAAAAGTCATATACACGGTAGTTTGTACTCATTGTTATTTGCTGATAACTGGCTTTAAAATAACTTTTTTTGTACTTCACAATTTTATTTTGAGCATTAGAGTCGTCAAAAACTAAGGCCGGAAATAAATGAGAAAGATTAACGCTTCCTTCTTTTAATTCTTTTTTTATACCAAACATATCAATAGCATGTTGATTAAAATCAGTAATGACAAGATTTTCGTCAACAATAATTTTAGCTTTATTTGATTCGGTGAACAGGCTTCGATAAAGCTCATTTTTATCTTTAAGGTGTGTATTAGCGCTTATCATTGTTTTGTTTAAACGCTTAGCAGCCACAATAGTGCGCGCCACAGCAAGGGGAATACAAATGTTAAAAAATAAAAATATAAGCCCTGTAATGTATAAGTCAGCGTCGGGAAGTTGTTGAGCTATGCCAGTTAAACCCGAGACATCAACGTTATTGATGATCATATAAAACGGCGCAATATTTAATATTCCATAAGCAAGAGCTGTTCTATAACCAAGTAGCATAAGTGCTATTA
This sequence comes from Pseudoalteromonas sp. NGC95, assembly GCF_015864705.1. Classification (NCBI taxonomy): domain Bacteria; kingdom Pseudomonadati; phylum Pseudomonadota; class Gammaproteobacteria; order Alteromonadales; family Pseudoalteromonadaceae; genus Pseudoalteromonas; species Pseudoalteromonas sp. NGC95. The sequence goes on along the minus strand of NZ_JADYWR010000020.1, from coordinate 27,568 downwards.
TCGGGCAGGAATACATATACATAGAGCCCACTTTAGCAAGCTCTAGGTCTGTTAAAAATAAGTTCATTGACACGCTAGCAGCTACAATGGCTATTAAAAGTGCATGAGCGCTAAAGTGATAAAAACGCTTACTTGCTATAAGTAAACCACATGCAGTAGCAAGAAAGCTGCTTGTTAATACAACAATATAAATTAAGTTAAATTCAATAGCGCTTGTGTACGTGTGGCACGCCACAGCAAAACATAACACCATTACTAATGATAGAATAATGCGCAGTGCACTTATTCGCCAATTAGCAACCTGACCAGGGGCTGAATAATGGTCATTTAATAAAAAGAATCTATTGAAAAAATGCATAATAAACAACAGTTAAAGCTCATTCTTCTATTAGACATTGATAGTTTGTTAAAATCAATCTAATGAATGTAATTTCTATTTACATAGTTCTATAAAATAGACAAGTGTAAACCTACCTGTTAGCCGTTAAACAATCATTTTTCGTGTGTTTTTACAATTATCTTCTTTAAGAGCGAAACCACTGCACCCTAAAAATTCACCGTGCTTAGATTTGCGTTTACGCATTTCGCGACCACACTTTTCACAAATTGGGTGCTGCGTTTTACACTCTGTATTCACACATTGTGAGTACGTGTTTTTATCAATCGATGGGCCACTACAGCTTTTACACACTCGTAATTTAGTTTCGCAAATTTGCGTATTAGTACAACTATAATAATCACCATATTGACCCGTTTTTGGCACTATTAAACCGTCGCTGCACGTACTACACTCTCTTTGCTTTAGTTGCGACTTATTAAACAACGTTGAAGCGATTTGAATGGGATAATTGTCATTTACTAATTCTTTTACAAACGCTGAGCATGCATAAGGGTCTGCAATTAAATACGCTTTATGTTTAGCGCGAGTAATACCTACATAAAGCAAACGCCTTTCCTCTGAGTGAGTGAATTCATCTTGCTCTGGTAATAACGCCTCCACCAGCACATTATTTTGATTATCGCTAGGAAACCCTAATTTACCTTGTTCAAAACCAATAATAATACAGTAATCGGCTTCAAGCCCTTTGGCACTATGCAATGTCCAAAAATAAAGAGAGTTTGTATGCTTTTTATCTTTTAAATGCTGTTGCACGCTATTTAACATGTATCTATATCGACTAAGTATGGCAATGCTCGCTGATGCATCATTTTTTTGAATAGTGCTTATGCTCTGTTGTACTTTCATTTCTATCGATTTAGTACCTTGGTATAAATCGTCTAATAAAATAACTTGTGGTGTGGTTACTTGTGTATGTGTGCTGATCTGCTTTTTATATTGCTCAGGGTTTTGCATTACAAAACGCCCTGCTACATCACTAATACTATTGTTATATCTAAATGTTTTTTGCAACATAGTAAGTGAGTGGCTGCCCACTAATTCATTAAAGCGTGTAGTAAGCGCTAAATTACCACCCGAGAACCGATAAATTGCTTGCCAGTCATCACCAACCGCAGTAAAGCGTATTCCGTTACCATGTTTTAATATGGCATTTATGAAAGCCATACGCGCGCTTGATATATCTTGAAACTCATCAACTAAAATGTGGCTCCACACAATATTAAAATCTCCGCTTACTATCGCCTTTGTTGCTTGAATAATCATGTCGTCAAAATCAATGGTACTTTGCGCGTTTAGTTCATTTATATAAGCATCATGAATTTGCACTAACAAGTTTGTATATTGCTGGTAATTTTTAATACCACTTTGCTTGATGCGCTGCGCTATTTGCTTATTACTTAATTGCTCTACACGAATAGCTTGTAAGCATTTTATGTACTTATCAATGCCTTGCTGTAACTGCCCTGAGTTATTTAATGTATGAAAAATCTCATCGTTACTTAAAGGTGTTAATTCAACATTATGCTGCTTTAATTGCTTTGCGAGAGTTTGCTCAAGCTTTCCTTCTACCCAGTTGTAATGAAAGGTTTCGAGTAAAGTAGTGCCATTGTGTTTATGTAATTTACGCTTAAATGCAATTTGCTCGTTATAGTGTTTTTTATCTATATCGGCACGAGTATTCCCTTGCCTATCAATGCCAAAGTGCTCTAAGTAAATATCGTATTGAGGTATATAAAAGTCTGGTTGGTATTGCCCACTTAGCTCTGCGACTTGATTAAAGTGATAATTCACCTCATAACTGTGCGCCACGCAATTCAAATGTAGCCAGTTTGAAATAAGCACTTCCTGATAACTTTTTACTTTATGACCCGCAAGGCTACGGTATTCGTTATCGCGTACGTACCGCTCGTACTGTGCATTATCTTTAAAGCTAAATATATCAATCGGCTCATGGAGTAAATCTACAAATGCTTTTAAAAACTGTGGCTCAGTTTGTATTTTTTTACTTACCCACCCAGTTAACCAACTATTTAATTGAACTGGGTCAGTTGCAAATTTTGACAACTCGATTGGCTTTTTGGCACTTTGTAGTAATTTAAGCCCAAGCGCATGAAATGTTAAAATAGTGGGTGCTTTGGTATGCAATTTTGCATGCGTGGCGCGTTCAATAAAGCGCTCTTTAAGCTCATTTGCTGCTGTTTTATTATAGGCCAGCACCAAAATTTGCTCAGGCTTGGCAATATTGCATGCTATTAAATCTAAAGACTTTGCTACCATCACAGATGTTTTACCTGTGCCTGCTGCCGCTAATACTAAATTTTTATCGTTATCGCGTATTACCGCTAAGCGCTGCTCTGTTGTTAATGGATTTGACTCTACTTGATTAAAAAAGTCATTTTTAAGAGTTAGTTGTTTTTTTTCATATTTATGGCGCAACTGTGCAATTGCATCGTGAGTATTGGGTGTAGTGCTCAGTATATTTAAAAATTTAATACTACTTGGCGATAAGTGCTGTTGCCACACACTTGTACTTTTAGCGTACTGCTTGGTAAGCAAAAACACATCATTATTAAGTGTTTTTATGGAACTATCACGTAAAAACTCATCTAAAGCATAGCGCTTGAGCGAAATCTTTGCGTTATTTACCTTTTGCTCAAGCAGGGCTGAAAACCGCGTGTTAAGGGCCGTATTTAAAGCGTTCGCTTGTGATTTGTTTAAAAAGCTAATTGATGTATTACTACTGTCGCACAAATTAATTTTGGCGCTAAATAAACGGTTTTTAAATATTGAGTAATTATAAAAGTCTTTAATTAAAAATGTCCGTGCGGGAGCACCTCTAAAATGCACAACAAGGCGCTCTTGTTCAATAGCTACGTGTTTAATACGGGTAAAAAAACGGCCTAGCCAACTTGGAGTAGCAATATACTGCGCCATAATACTCAATATGAAGATATGCTTTACCTTAATTGTAACATACTCTTTTGTAATACATTTAGCGCTAAATCGGTGCTTACTTAGTAAACAATTTAATTGGTAAGTTAGTTTTTAAACCTGGTGATTAATGTTTTATTTACACCCGTTAACAAATTTAAACATTTATAGATAGCTTGTTGTGTAACAATGCACATATACAAACTTACACTTCATATAATTGTTAGGTATATCCCCAATTAAACAATTATTTATAGCCTAATTAAGTGGTTTAAAGGAGCTAACATGCTTAAAAAATGCATTACCACAACGGCTTTAATTTTAGCATTATGCGCTTGCACGTCAGAAACAGAGTCGGATTTAGTAAAAACACAAGGTATTTGGGCAGGTTTTGAACTAGTTTCTGACGGTAACCGCACGCGTGTTAACGCAGAACTAAATGCAGGCGATGCTAATGGCTCTAACATTATTTTAAGCGATAGCGACTCATTACAAGCTGTTGTTAATAGCACTGCTATTGTACTTACAAAAGATACCGACTTTTTAGACGTTGATTACCAAGCGTATATAAATGCCACTGACGATAACCAACAGTTTGATATAAAATTTAAACGGGATGATGGCATAAATGCTAATTCGAGCGTGGAGTTGCCTTTAAATTTTATTATTTTAACCCCGAGTAACAATCAAAATTTTGATATTAATAGTCCCCTTACAGTTCAGTTAGATGGCACTGATCCTAATAGTACTAGCCAAGTAGAACTTAGCAGTAGCTGCACTAACAATAATAATGAAACACTTTTACAATCAACGCTTTTTGCGCTTAACACTTCGCGCCTTGAAATAGATCTGCAAAGTTTAGATATGTTTAGCAGCTCGCAAGTAGATCAAGGTAAAACGTGTGATTTAACAATTAGTGTGAAACGCGATCGATTCGGTAGTATTTCGGGTGAATACGCAAACCAAAGCTATATTAAATCCCAGCAATCGCGCGCTATAAAAAATATGACTTTAACGTTTTAATTTGCACGCTAATTTACTCAGCGTTAAGCTACGCCTTTACTAAGTAACTCTACCAATTGTAATTGCCCTCCTTATTTATAGGAAAGCTAATAACAATTGATATAAAGGTTTATTATGACTAACAGCACATACCCTATTGGCACATCTGGACAAAAATGGAATAACAACGATAAAGCCCAGTGGTTAACACGCCAAAACATTAAACGCAGTTACCAAAACGAAGTCGTAACGCTAATCAATGACCTTAAAAACACATTAAATATAGAGCAATACGGCGAGCTTAATTACACCGCTGGCACTTACCCATTATATATATTAAAAACGCCTAACTTTAATGCTAATAAACCAACTGTTTTAATCACCGGTGGTGTACATGGCTACGAAACCAGTGGCGTACATGGCGCACTTAGGTTTGCTAAAACATCGGCTATGCAATATTGCGAACAGTTTAATATTATTGTTGCCCCCTGCATTAGCCCTTGGGGATATGAGACTATAAACCGCTGGAACCCAGACGCTATTGATCCTAATCGCTCATTTTACGAGGGCAGCCCAGCTCAAGAATCAGCCGCTATTATGGCGTTTATAAAATCATTAGGTACTGACTTAGTCGCTCATATTGATTTACACGAAACAACAGATAGTGATAACAGTGAATTTAGACCCGCACTCGCTGCGCGTGAAGGCACTACAAATACTAACTGGAACATACCTGACGGGTTTTATTTAGTTGCAGATACCAAAAAGCCTGAGCCGGAGTTTCAAAAAGTCATTATAGAAAGCGTTGCAAAGGTAACTCATATTGCACCGAGCGATGAAAATAACCAGCTAATAGGCGTACCTCAAGAGCAATTTGGCGTGATTAATTACGCAGCACGCGATTTAGGTTTGTGTATGGGCTTTACAGATGCACCCTATGTAACCACAACAGAGGTATACCCAGATAGCCCAACAGCCACCGATGAAGAATGTATTTTGGCACAAGTAGCCGTTATAACGAGCGCGCTAAATTACATTAAAACCTCTATATAAGATTAATCCCCCCTTCAAATACGGGTATTCATTAAATTCGATACCCGTTAAAACAACTATGCACAAGTAACAACTTAACAACAAAAAACAACCCAAAAGAACTGGTTTTATTGAATTTAAAAGTATAAGGTTAACTTTCCCTCAAATTCAAGGAGTATACATTGGGGTTTAAAAACAAATATGGACAGGTAAGCCTCTATACTGAAAATAACGTTGTTATCGCTCGCTTTTCGGGATACATCACCTCAGGGCTTCTTCGTGCGTTTAAAATTGAACTATGCGAAAAAATAAAGTCACTCAAAAATCAGCCTTGGGCCTATATTAGTGATTCTTTTGATGTTTTGGCTGCAACGCCTGAGGCAGAAAAAGAAATGATAGATATTAGCCATTTAATGAAAGCAAACAACTGCCTAAGTAGCGCGTTTGTACTCACATCAGCTATCGCTATAAATCAAATGAAGCGCATTTTAGAGTGTGCAAAAAGAAACGTTAATTTTAGTGAGTGCCTATTTACCGATTTAGATAGCGCTAAACAGTTTATTTCTCACAACTTAAAAAGTAAGCAAGGCCAACTGATATAAAATAATTGACCTTACTTTATCAATCTTAGTTTTTGTAAAACTGACTATCTTTGGTTATCGTAATGCTGGCGTTTTCTTGCGCTGTTACAATAAATTGTAACTTACTCACTTTACGCTCAATATCGTAACCATCGGCTGTTACAGTAACGGGGACTCTTTTCATCGCACCCGGTTGTATAAGTGTAGAACTTGGACTTGAGAGTGTTGCTTCTGGCAAGCCCTCTATGGCAATACTGTAATGCAGTGCTTGCTGCGTTTTATTAATAATTGTAAGTGTATAAGGGTTTTCTACAAGGCCCTCGTAGTTCACTCTATAAAGCGCATTCCTATCGCGTAGTACTGAGGCTTCTATTGGTGTACGTTGCAGCATCCATGCAAACATAGAAATGATTAACAAAGCCGTTAATGCGCCGTATCCTACTAGTTTTAACCTAAATGGATTGGTTTTTTTACCTTCCATTTGTTTTTCACTCGCGTATTTAATTAAGCCTTTTTCGTAACCAAATTTTTCCATAGTATCGTCGCAGGCATCAATACATAAGCCACAGTTTATACATTCATATTGCAATCCATTTCGAATGTCTATTCCTGCAGGGCATACCTCTACACACAAGTTACAGTCTACACAGTCACCTAAGTTAAGCTCTTTTGGATCAGCTTTGCGTTTACGTGGTCCTCGGCTTTCACCTCGCTCGTTATCATATGTAACAAGCAACGTATCTTTATCAAACATAACAGCCTGAAAACGAGAATAAGGGCAAGCAATTGTGCACATTTTCTCGCGTAAAAACCCAGCATTACCGTAGGTGCAAAAAGCAAATAAAAACACCCAAAAGCTCGTTATACCTGACCACTCAAACGTAAGCATTTCCATATACAAACTTTTTGCCGGAATAAAATATGCCATAAACGAGGTGGCGGTTAAAACTGAAATAACAATCCACGCACTGTGCTTAGTTATTTTTTTGCGCCAAGTGCTTAGCGTCCACTGTGATTTATCTAATTTAATTCGCTGATTTCGAGTGCCTTCTATGCGTTGCTCTACCCACGAAAACATGAGCATCCATATTGTTTGCGGGCACGTATAACCACACCAAACCCGACCAAGCCAGTTAGTTACAAAAAATAATGCAAAAGCCCCCACCATAAATAGCAGGGCTAAAATCATAAAATCTTGAGGAAGGAGTGTTAGACCAAAAATAGTAAAAGTTTGCGTTGCCACATCAAGCAGCACAGCTTGTTGTCCGTTATATTGGATCCACGGTATTGCAATAAAAGTTAGCATTAACAGCCAACCTAAATTACGGCGTATGCGCTGAAAAAATCCTTTTTGCTCGCGGATATAAATTGGCCCTTCGGTGTTATAGGGCTTAATGATCATGTCTTCTTCTTTAATATCAAACTTCATAGTACTTGCTTCATAATGACGGGTATTATGCAAGTATTTGCAACTTTCAGACCAAGCTGAAAATTTATTTACATCATTGATACTAAACAATTTATTTAAACACAATAAAATAAAATTCGCGATATTAAACGCGCTGCGCGATATATCACGAATTTTTAGCAATCCCTAACTTTCGCATTTTTGAGCGTAGTGTACTTTCAGGTAAGCCCAATTTAACTGCTGCCCCTTTATCACCCGATATTTGCCAGTGCGATAACGCGAGAACAGAGGTTATATGCTGCTTTTGGGCCTCATCAAGCGTAAGTGAAGGGTTAATAACTACTTCACCACCCGTTTGCAAAGGCTGACTTAGCTGAAGTATCGCCTGATTAGATAAAATAGCTTCGCGTTCAAGTACGTTTTGCAGCTCTCTAATATTGCCTGGCCAATCGTAGGCTTGCAGCTGCGTAATTGCTTTTTTACTTAGCCCTTTTAAATGTTTACCCAGTCGTTTATTTAGCTGCGCAATTAAATTAGCGCACAAATAAGGAATATCCTCTTTTCGATTTTTAAGAGCGGGTACTTTTATAGGAAAGACATTAAGCCGATAATACAAATCAATTCTAAACGTGCCTTTTTGTACCATTTCCCACAGGTCGCGATTAGTCGCTGCAATTACTCTAATGTTTACTTTTAGCGTATTGCTGCCACCTACACGTTCAAACTCTTGTTCTTGAAGGACTCTCAATAATTTACTTTGCGCCTCAAGTGGAAGCTCTGCTATTTCATCTAAAAACAAGGTGCCTTTATCAGCAAGCTCAAAGCGCCCTTTACGACGTTCATTAGCACCTGTAAACGCGCCTTTTTCATGTCCAAACAGTTCCGATTCTAGCAAACTTGGGGTAAATGCAGCGCAATTTACTTTTATAAAAGCTTGTTCGCTACGCTTGCTTAGTCGATACAAATTACGAGCTACTAATTCTTTACCCGTGCCATTTTCGCCAAGTATAAGCACTGTGCTGTCGGTTTCACTCACCAGTTTTATTTGATCTAACATGGTTTGAAATATATGACTTTGTCCAACTAGCCCTGAGTCTTGCCAATCTTCGTTAAGTTCTGCAATTAAGTAGTTGTTTTCATCTTTTAGCTGCTCACTTAAATGCTTTACTTGCTCAAGTGCCTCTTGCAGTGCATTTTGTGTTTGCTGTTGCAGTGATATGTCGCGAAATACCGCTACAGCACCAATTAACTCATCATTTTTATAAACAGGTGTTGAGGTGTATTCCACTGCAAATGAGCTACCGTCTTTACGCCAAAAAACTTCATTTTTAACTTCACGACGCTTTCCGTCAAACATGGTGCAGTAAATTTGGCATTCATCAGCGGGATAAGGTGTGCCATCAGCATGAGTATGGTGATGATATTGGTGTATTTTTTTACCTAATAACTCGTCTGCTCGCCAGCCTGTCATGCGCTCAGCGGCAGGATTAACAAACACCGCATTACCCGACAGGTCAAAACCGTATATGCCCTCACCTACTGCGTTTAGCAATAATTTAGGATCGTTTAAAAATTGTTTTATCATAAATGCACCTCGCGAAATATCGCGAGCATTATGGCAATTTTATACATTAAGTGCACTCATTACTTAAAATGCACTTACGTGTAAATTAAAACGCTATAAATAGTGCTGAAATAGCGTTTTTACATCTATTTTTGCACCTAGCCTTGCGGCAATTAAATAAAGTCCTGCAAGTTTTCGGTGAATAAACAGCGCATCAACGGGCGGTGTATGCCATTGCTGAGATTGTGCACTGAGGGCAAGCCCTGCATTTTTAATTTTGAGCGCTAGTTCGCTGTTTTTAAAATCAAATTCCCCTTCTGTTCTTAGCGGCTCGCACGCCATTAAAAATAAATCAATGACGTTGTTTTTATACTCGTCAACTAAGTCATTTTTAAAATAACCTATGTGTGATGCCGCTTTAAGTACACCTTCTCGGTTGTTTTCGCTACCCGCTTTAAATAAGGCTAAGTACGCTAAGCTAAGCTCGGTTGATATTTCTCGCGTTGCACCAAAATCAAATAAAACAATTTTTTGGGTCTCAAGCTGATAATGAAAGTTGGCAAAGTTAGGGTCGGTTTGAATTAATTTAAATTCAAACATTTCTTTAAAAAACAAATCAATAAGTTGCTCTGCAACAAAGCTTTTTTGACTATCTGGTAGCTCTGTAATGCTCTCAATAGGTTCTGCTTTTATATATTCCATAGTTAGCACTTGTTGTGTGCTGTGCTCTGGATATACGTTGGGTACTTTAAAGTGGGGATTAGTTGCTAATGCATTTTTATAACGTATTAAGTACTGAGCCTCACGTTTATAATCAGCCTCAGCTAATAACTGTGCCTTAGCCTCACCAATAAGTGGTTTAATATTAAGATCTTTTGGCAATAAACGAGAAATCGTTAATAACGAAATAACGTTATCGACATCACTTACTACACTTTTAGCAATACCAGGGTATTGAATTTTAACAGCAAGCTGATCGCCATTTTCTTTATAAGCTAAATGAACTTGCCCTATAGAAGCCGCTGCAAAAGGCCTTAATTCAATATGAGAAAAACGCGCTAGCCAGTCATCTCCCCATTGCTCTTTTAATACCGCTACAAGTTGCTTATGAGGCATTGGATTCGCGTCCGAGCGCAGTAAAGCAAGTAATTGAGCTAATTCAGGACTGAGTAAGTCACCGGCATCCATTGAGAGTAATTGCCCGAGCTTCATTGCAGCGCCACGTAAATGTGATAACTGTATGGCTAGCTTTTCAATATTTTTAGGTTGTAGTAGCAAGCTTTTATTGTCCCAACCTTTACCGGTTAGCGCGCTCTTAGCGCCATCAACTAACATATTGGTAGCAACACCTGTGGCAAGTGAGCCTAATTTTGCAAAGCGAGAAAGCCGAGAAGTGGGAACAGTACGAGGAGCCGCCATAATATTAAAACCTAATTAGCCTGAAAGTCAGGCTAATTAATACGTATATTGTAAGTAGGTAGATCTACTTACAGACGAGGTACTAGCTTAATTGCACCTTCAACCACTTTCATATCAAGTGGAAGTTTACTGAGTAGCATCATTTTAGGGTCGTCCATATTTAATGTATAAACAGGGTTAACCGCTAAAAAAGCATTAATCACATCCATTGCTTGGCTATCAAGTGCACCTAAATTACCTTTAAAACCACCGGCATCAACACTCGAATCAAGTAATTTAATATTGCGTAAGAACACCGCTTTTTTCTCACTGTCGTAAAATGGGCTACCTTCAATTTGTAGCTTTAAACGCACTGGGTATTTAAGTGCGAATGCATTAATTTCAGCGCTTGAATCGGCACCAAGAACAACAACATCGCGGTTACCAGGCCCAATATTTACACTTAAGTCGTTTACATCAAACTGAACTGGCAAACCCATTAAGCTTACTTTTTCACTTAACTTTGGTAATTGCTTACCCAGTACAGACTCAACCTCAGAGTTAGTAAATGAATATACTGATATGCCTTGCGTGGTATTACAGGCAGTTAAAAATAACGCTGCAATAATAACTAAAATTCTCATGAGAACCCTTTTGTTTATAAATTAGTGATACATAAAAAAGCCGCTATTAAAGCGGCTTATTAAAATAGTAACCAGCATATATTACGCTGGTTCTAGGGCGTGTTGACCTTTGTGGATTGAAATTTGTTCAATCTAGGGTCGATTTAATCGCGGCGTGAGGTTTGTAACCTAGCGGGCTAAGTCAAAACCGAGCAACAAAGAGTTAATCGTCCCTAGAAAGAACCCAAAGGGCAGCGCATGTTTGGCATTTATGCTGCGTTATCGCCTATTTATGGGGAATAACCACACTACATAGACTCTGCCTTGCCTAAATACCAAACAGTCTGCTGCAAATTCAACCACGAAAGGTCAACACGCCCTAGTGCATTAAGCTGCAAGTGTCGCTTTAAGTCGCGTTAGTGTGTCAGGTTCAACTGAACCAGCACTGAGCGCTAATAACTGTTTTAAATAATAGTTTAAATCAGCATGTTCGCCACGATGTTTGTCATCTAACATGGCTACTTGTTCTGCCATTCTAAGTGACTTATCAGTTGAACTTACGTTCGCTAATATTTCCATTCGCGTAATAAGTTGCTCTGTATTTAATGCTGTTTTAAGCGGTGCTTGATACTGACTTGGTAACGCTTCATTGTTTTCAAGTGCTGTAATTAACGCATCTAGATTAGCTTGCTCTGATTTGCTTGTAAGCAATGCAAGTTTATCGTCAATAGCTGCTAGTAGCTTAGTAACTTTTGGCGCTAACGATCTAAATTGCGTGTACCCTTTCACTTTTGTTTCTAGGTCGTGCAACTGTGCTCTTTGATTTACATCGCTAAGTGCTGCTTCAAGCTCAGCAAGTTCTGCAACTGCTTGTTTATCTGACTCATTTTGATCAAGTTTTTGCTGCTCAAATTCACTACTACGTTTAGTAAATGTTTCATCGTTAAATTGACGAAATTTTTGCCATAACGCATTTTCAGCTTTTAAACCTGCAAAACCAATTGTTTGCCATTGCTGCTGCATTTGCTTCAACTCTTGGCACGCAGCGGCTAAATCATCGCTTTGTGATAATTGCTGCGCTTTTTCTACTAATTCATTTTTAAGTACGGCATTACTTTTATGAAATGCGTTTAATAAAGCAAGTACTTGTTGTTGCTCGCTTTTATAACGATCGTTTAGTGTACGGTATGTTTTAGGATCAACTTTACCTACACTGCGCCACGCTTTGTTTAAACGATTGTATTGGCTTTCATATTGCTTCCAATCAAAGTCATCCTCAGCCGTAGGCTGTAAATGAAGCGCGTGCATGTCGCTAATAATACTTTCGCGTTGTGCTTTTGAGGCCTCGCGTTGTACTTCTTGCTCTGCAAAGTAACTACGACAAGGTGCAAATAACAGCTCGATTTTTTCATCAAACTGCACGCCTTGTTGCTTTTCTTCATCTGTATCTAAACGACCTAACTCATTCCAACGCTTGCGTAGCACTTTTACTTGCTCTGCGCGTTGTTGTGGGTCAGTACACTCTTCACTTACTAATACACTTACTTCTTCTAATAAAGCTTCACGCTTTGGTGCTGCAGCGTATTTTTGCCAATCTTTAGCATCTGCAAGTTGCGCTTCAAGTTCCGCTTTAATATTTACAAGCGGCTGTTGATATTGCTCAGTGAGTGTATTAAATAACTCTTCAAACCCTTTAAACACGCCAAAGGCAACATTAAAACGACCTTCTTCAATTAGGCGTTTAACATCACGAGCTTTGCGTTTTGCTTGGCTTTGGTTTTTTTCAAGTGGCTTAACTAGCTCACTCATTGGTGCTAAAAATTGCTTTTTATGCGTATTTAACTGTGTTTTAAAGGTACTTTGCAGTGCACCATCTAAAATATTTAAATGACTACGCGCTGCTTTAAAACCATTATTAAATTCAGTTAGAGTTGCATCGTATTGCGCTAAATCTTCTGCTGGCTTAATTTCGCATAATGCTGCAAAAGCGAGTTTGTACTCTTTAATAGCCGTTGTTAGCTCAGGTAATTTAGCAACTTGAGTAAATAGCTTTTCTAACTTGCTTACAGCCAGTTTAGATTGCGTATTATTAGCAAGTTCTGTTTCGCTAATAGCTTGCTTAGCTTGCGCTACTTTTGCATCAAGCCAATCTTGTTGAATTTGCTCTGGTGTTTCAAGGCCTAGCTGTAAGGCGTTTTCTATTTCCTCACTTAACGCTTCAACAGTTGCAAGCGCTAGCAATTGGCGCTGTTGTAGCGCTAATTTTTGCTGCTCTTTGTCGTGTATCGCTTTTAGCTGTTCAATGTGTGCATCTAACTTAGTGGTAATCGAAATATATTTTTCGTCAAGAAGCTTAACACGCTCATCACTTAGCCATTTGAGCTCAAGTGCTTGCCACTGGGCCATTAATTCGCCGGCTTGTGGATTTACAACACCAAAATCTGTTTTTTCACGTAAAGCATTTAACTTAGCTAAAATAACACGTGTTGCACTTTCAACCTGCAGTGGCATTTCTATTGCTAAACGCTCATTTTCAATATGCGTTTCAAGTGCTGCTTTTGCACCATCCTTTGCATGCTTTACTAATGGCTTAATTAATTGATGGGTAATAACAAGTTCAACTAATTGAGTTTGTAGCTCTTCGCTACCTTCTTTAAATGCTTTTTCTACTAGTTTTGGATTTGCTAAACGTTTTAATAATTTAACGCGTACTTGCAGTTCTTTTTCTGCAAACGCTAACTTTTCGAGTGTTTTAACGGGTGCAAAACGCTCTATGTATTCGTTTTTAATTTGCGGTGTTAGTGCACTTTCGCTATTTAAAACAGCATTAGATATTTGAAGCTCTGCTATATCTTTTAATGCTTGATCTTGTTTATACGCTTTCCACCAAAGTGGTAACTCGTTTACTTTTTGTAGTGCTTTGCGGCGTATTTCAGCTGAGCTGTCTTCAAGTGCTAACGTGTTTAATATGGTTGCATCACGTTCAATGTCTAATTTTTCGATAGCATCAAGACGTACTTGTTGCTTAGGGTGTTTCCATTTCGGTGTAAAAAGGTGCTTAAAGATCATGTTCACTAAACCTAGCTATTTCGTTGTCTGATTTAAATTCTTTTTGTAGTTGAGCTTTTGTCTTTTGGATCATTTCACCATTAGCACCAATCGTAAATTGCTCGTTTGATTGAGCCACTTTTGCTTGATACAACATAACCAACTGCACTGTTTGTTGCTTTTGCTCGTCTGATAAAACGGTACCGTCTGGCCATTTGCCAGTTGATGCACCGTATTGTAAGCGTTCGAATAATTCGGGAGTAATATTTTGTACAAGATTGTCGATATTCATGTCATTTTTTCTTTTTTAGAGTCACTAAAACAATTCGGTTTATAAGATACCAAATACACCCTACGCCAATAGCCGCAGTATAAGCATACCACTGAAGCGTTTTTTCTTGCGGTTGTAAAAAGTACAAACAGAAAAAACCACCTAAAAATAAGATAAGCGCCAAAAAGGAGTGATTTATAAACATCTGCTTTTTTTTAATTCGCTGTTCGCGCTGAAGTTGCAAAACTTGCTCGTCGTTTACCTCTGCAATGTTGCTTTCGCAATGCGGACATTGCTTATGTTTATCTGAAATTGATTTTGCACATTTTGGGCAACGAATAATCGCCATACTTCTCTCCATACTACGCATAAAAAAAGCGCCTTTCGGCGCCTTTATTGTACTTGTTTTATTTCTCGTTGTCTTTTTTGAATTCAAACCAATAACTAATTTTGGGGCGATAATTTTCTAAGTTGCCCACTAAGTTTAATTACTCTGCGTCTTTTGACTGCTTCTCTAAGCGTTTTTCCCAGAACGTGGCGTTTTTAATGCCTAATTTAACTGGATCAAATATGATCTTTCCGCCTTTTTTCTTCTGTTCTTCATAATCGCTCAAACATAACAAAGCAGGCTTAGCTACGAAGAAAATAGCTAAAATACCTAGTATGTTAATCCAGGCCATTAAGCCAACGCCAATATCACCAATCGTCCAGATATAACCTGAATTGTTTACCATGCCGTATGCAACCATAAACATAATCACAAACTTCACGATAACAAGCGGAATACTGCCTTTAAAATAACGATTTAAGTAAGCAATATTAGTCTCTGCAATAAAGTAATAAGCAAGTATTGTGGTAAAAGCAAAGAAGAACAATGCGATGCCAACAAATGCCTGCCCAAAGCTACCAAATACACTAAATAGAGCCATTTGTGTAAAGGCTGCTGAACCCACTTCAGTGGCTGCATCAACATTTTGAACAATAAATTGCCCTGCTGGTAACTCACCCACAATATTGTATTGCTGCGTTATTAAAATCATTAATGCTGTTGCAGTACACACAAAGATGGTATCAACGTAAACAGAGAAAGCTTGTACTAACCCCTGTTGAGCAGGGTGATCAACTTCTGCAGCGGCTGCTGCATGAGGCCCAGTACCTTGGCCTGCTTCGTTAGAATATATACCGCGTTTAACGCCCCAACCAATAGCAGCACCAAAACCGGCCTGCGCAGTAAACGCATCACTAATAATTAAATAAAATATATCACCCACTTTATCTAAATTTAAAAATACTACGATTAGTGCCAATACTATGTAACCAAGCGCCATAAATGGCACTACTATTTGCGTAAAGTTCGCAATACGCTTTATTCCGCCGAAAATAATAAACGCCAAAACAATAAGGATAATTGCCAAAGCGACCAATTTAAAGCTGCCTACGTCACCAAAGCTAGTAGAAACCATATTGCCATCGCCAAACACTTGAGTAAATGCATTACCTACCGCATTTGCTTGTACGCCTGGCAGAAAAACACCACATGCAATAATTGCCGAAACAGCAAATAAAACAGCTAGCCATTTTTGCCCTAAACAACGGTCAAAATAATACGCTGGGCCGCCACGATATTGCCCGTTTTCTTCTGTTTTATAAATTTGGCCTAAAGTAGATTCTGCATATGCGGTACTTGCACCTAGAAAAGCAACAACCCACATCCAAAAAATAGCACCTGGTCCACCAAAACCGATAGCTGCTGCAACACCTGCGATATTACCAACACCGACTCGTCCAGACAACGATACTGCAAGGGCTTGAAAAGATGAGATACCTTTATCAGACGTGTTTGGACTAAATAATAACTTACACATTTCTTTAAAATGTCTAACTTGAGCAAATCGAGTTAATACTGAATAAAACAAGCCTGCGCCTAGGCATAAATAGATGAGTGCATTACTCCAAACAACATCATTAACAGCGCTTACAAAAGCTTCCATGGATATCCTCTATAGTTATATTTATTATTTTTAATTACGAGACTCTGCTTTAGCTACTACGCAACATAAGTTTCACGAAATAAGGTTTTACCTCTCCCGTCCCGACTCATTATTTAATTAATCTTAACTTAAGTACCCCAACTTTGTTAACACTTAATTTTCAAAACATCTAATTACGTAGCTATTGTAAGGCACTACATCAGCAGTATTTAAAGGAAAGTAGATTGATTTGTACCGATACGGTGATGATACGCGGCGAAGAAACGTTAAAAACGTTTTGGAGTGAAGTTGCTATATGATTATTATTTTTTGTAAAAGGGGTTTTACTAAAAGCAAAAAGGGCATCAAAACTATTGATACCCTTCAAATAAACGTTTTATCTTAAATTATCAACAACATTAACAATTGCCGCTAACGTATCTTGACCAAATTGATACGAACGACGGTCTGACCAGCCATAGTCTGGATCAGGTAAATCGTTGTTGTCTTTAAATGGCATTTCAATTGTGTACGTTAATGCTTTGAATTCTTCAGCAGTAGCTGATGAACCTACCGTAAGGTTAGCTTGGCCTGGCTCATCTTTTGGATAGCCATGCTCATCTTGAAACTCTGGAGTAATAGTTAAAAGCGCAGCTTTAAAGCTATCTTCAAGGCCTTTAAGACGAGCATCGTAACTTGGAATACCTTCGCTGCCTGCCACAAAGTTATACGGAATAGCTTCATCTCCGTGTATATCTAAGTGCATATCTAAGCCAGCTTCGCGCATTTTATTAAGCACTAAGTAAACTTCAGGGCTGTTTTCCATGCTTGGCGTTTGCCATTCACGGTTTAAGTTAACGCCTTTAGCGTTAGTACGCAGATGTCCGCGTGCGCTGCCATCTGGATTCATATTTGGCACAACGTAAAACACTGCTTTTGATAGAAGCGCAGCTGCATGTGGGTCTTCGTCATCAAGAAGTTTGTGCAGTAGACCTTCAACATACCATTGGGCCATTGTTTCACCTGGATGTTGACGTGCTGTGATCCAGATATTTTTCTTATCTTCACTTGGCTCACCAATTTTGAGCACACTCATATCGCGGCCATCAAGTGTTTCACCAAGCGTTATTAATTGGCAAGCGCCTTGGCTTTGTGCCCAAGATAATAAATCTAAATGGCGGTCGTAACTATATGGCGCAAAGTAAGCAAAATACACGCTGCCGCACTCTGGTTCAATTTCAAAGCTTAATGTGCCATTTTTATAGCTTGATGGTACACGAAACCATGTTTGGCGGTCATATGATGCAACGGCTTGATACCCTTCCCAACCATCTGGGTAAGCTGATTTATCAAGCTCATTAATATTTAACTTATGCAATTGGTAAGGCGTTGTTTCAAGACGAAAGTGAAACCACTGATAAAATTCAGACTGGTGATCTTTATTAATTTCTAATTGAATATTTAAAGGATCGGTGGCTTCAATAACTTTGATATTACCACTGTCGAAATTGCTGCTGATTTTCATGAAAAAAACCTTTAGGTTGAATAAGTTTATCTGCTTATTAATTCACAGAACTGACATTATTTTGTAAATAGTAAAACGAATGTGCATTTTCTTAATTAAAGCCTATCACAAGGCATACGCTTTAAAAATAATACACGACCAAAAAAGCCAGCAACATGCTGGCTTTTAAGTCACTGCAAATAAATTAGCGAGGTAAGCTTGGGAATGACACTTCGGCCATATCCCGCATACAACGAACTACTTGGCAGCTGTAACCAAACTCATTGTCGTACCATACATATAAAACAATACGGTTATCTTCAACAATCGTTGCTTGTGAATCAACAACACCTGCGTAACGGCTACCTACTAAATCGGTAGAAACAATTTCCGTTGATGCTGTGTAATCAATTTGGTCACGTAAGTCTGAATGAAGTGCAGTATCGCGTAAAAATGCGTTTAGCTCTTCAACTGATGTGCTTGTTGCTAAGTTAAGGTTCAAAATAGCTAGCGACACATTAGGTGTAGGTACGCGGATTGCGTTACCTGTTAATTTGCCTTCAAGCTCTGGTAATGCTTTTGAAACCGCTTTTGCAGCCCCTGTCTCAGTAATTACCATGTTAAGTGCTGCGGCACGGCCACGGCGCTCTGCTTTGTGGTAGTTATCAATAAGGTTTTGATCGTTCGTGTACGAGTGTACAGTTTCAACATGCCCATTATTAATACCAAACTTATCGTTTAGTGCTTTAAGCGTTGGTGTAATTGCATTGGTTGTACAGCTTGCTGCACAAACAATTTTATCTTCAGGTAAAATATCTTTGTTATTAACACCATATACGATGTTTTTGATATTACCTTTTGCAGGAGCTGTTAATAATACTTTTGCAGCCCCCTTACACTCTAGATGCTGGCCAAGGCCCGCTTCGTCTTTCCAAATACCGGTGTTATCAACAATTAATGCATTGTCGATACCGTATTGAGTGTAATCAATTTCGCTAGGAGAGTTAGCGTAAATAACCTGAATGTAGCTACCGTTGGCTTTAATTGCGTTACGTTCTTTATCAATAGTGATTGAGCCATTGAACGGACCGTGAATTGAATCACGACGCAGTAAGCTTGCACGCTTTTCAAGATCACCATCTTTACCGCCACGCACAACAATAGCGCGCAAACGTAAATCTGAATATGGACCTGATTTTTCAATTAATAAACGCGCTAGTAAACGACCAATACGACCAAAACCATACAATACAACATCGCGTGGTTCTTTCGCTGGTAAGTCAGCTATTTCTGCAAGTTCATCTTTTACAAATTCTTCTACTGAGCGGCCTTTTGCAGCTTCAGTGAACAAATAACTATATGCAAGCTTACCAATATCAATACGTGCAGAGTTTAATTCCATTTTGCTGATAGCTTCTAAAAATGGGAAGCTTTCACGCAAACGTAATTTAGTGCCTTCAAACTGAGCAACGGTTTTGTGAGATTTGATAATATCGATAGTACTGGCATTTACGAGAGGACGGCCATATACAGCGATTTCGATACCACGATTACGGTAAAGTTTACCAATGATTGGTTGCATGCTTTCTGCGTAATCTTGGCGCTCTTGCCAACTATTTGTGTATTCTAACTCGTGAGATGAGGTCATTTTATTTACCTAAGTTTATCATTTTGAACGGATAGCCTTTAAAAATGCACTATATTTTGAGAGTAATGCACTTCAGGCAGGGCTATTCTAATTTAATCTGAAGTTATTCTCTACTGTTAGGCGTTAAATGATTGCGTTAGAATAACAAGGTAGATATTCATTTGGGGTTAAGGGATGCTTAAAAAAGCAAGTGTACTATTGGGTTTGCTAACGTTGACAGGGTGTGAAGAGCCCTTGACACTCGCACAAGTGTGCAAAGAAACACCTGGCTTTTGTAGCGACTTAAACAAAGACAGCCACTGCAAGGATGAGCGTTCTGATGTAATTATCAAACGTTACATAGAATACAAAGACCCTACTGATGAAAATAAATACCAATTACTCAAGGACTTTGAATCCTATAACCAATGTATAACTGTGGCTGCCAAAATTGAACATATTAAGTTAAAAGCTAAAAAAACGTCACGTATTGACGGTCAATTAACGAGCATTAAAGAAATGACTCGCTTATATCAAGATACCCAGAATACGAACCATCCAGGTTTGCTCTACTACCAATGGTCACGAAATAATAACCAAAACGCACTGACTAAATTATTGGCGATAGAAAATGACAAAAGTGTAACGCAAAGTGCCGAAATGCAATTTTTTTTAGCATCGTACTATATTAAGTTCGACGATGAAAAAACCATCGATTTGCTTTATAAAACTTTAGAACTCAATAAAAAAGACAACGTACCGAATCCTGAAGTGTATACATCACTTATTAGTCTTTTTTATAAACATGATAAATTTAAGCATGCATATATATTTTCTAAAGTAGCGCAAATGTCGGGGATTGAAAATATTGACGTGTTTGAAATTGAGCAGCAATTAATAACGAATGGTAAAAGCTTAGACAGCCTAGATGTACTTGCCGAGCAAACATTTCAGCAAATAATGGCAGGTGATTTTGTATCTCCTCGAGAGTTTTAATTTATAATCGCAAAAATAACCTAATACCAATCTGCTTATATATGGGGTCTATTTAACGTTAAGGGAATTACGCTAGAACTAGGCAAAAATTTTTGTATCTAGTTGTTCTAAATAAAACATTTTTAACGACGTTATAGTGCAATTTAATTCGTTAAATTGATCAAAGATTTATGCAGGTTGGTATAATTTAATAACTAGGTTATTCAGGCAAATAAAAAGGCAGCTTACGCTGCCTTTTTTTATTTTGCTTTGCTTGTGCCCACTTCTACGCGGGTTTTAAGCTTTTGACCTGGTCGAAAAGTCACCACACGACGTGCCGAAATAGGAATATCTTCGCCTGTTTTCGGGTTGCGGCCTGGTCTTTCTTTTTTGTCTCGAAGATCAAAGTTACCAAATCCAGAGAGCTTAACCTGCTCGCCTTTTTCTAGCGCTGAGCGGATTTCTTCAAAAAACGCTTCAACTAAATCTTTGGCATCTTTTTTATTGATCCCGAGCTTTTCAAATAGGTGTTCAGCTATGTCGGCTTTAGTAAGCGCCATATCTAGTCCCTCAACGATGCATTAAACTGTTCGGCCAATTCGGCCACCACGTTATCAACTACTAGATTGATATCTTTCTCTTCGAGTGTTCTATCAACCGCTTGCAGTGTTAGAGCAATCGCCAAACTCTTATAATTTGGCTCAATACCTTTGCCCTTATACACATCGAATAAGTTTAGGTCAACCAATTGATTTCCGCCAACTTTTTCGATCACGCTTAAAATGTCGCCAGATTTAACGCTGTCTGCCACTAAAATCGCGATGTCGCGGCGATTTGAAGGGAATTTAGACACCCCTTCTGCTTGCGGTAAATTTCTTTTTTCTATTGCTGACATTTCAATTTCAAAAACAAAAGTTGCGTTGTTGATATCTAACGACTTTTGAGCTTGAGGATGTAAAGCACCAAAAAAACCAACCTTCTTGCCATCAACATATATTACAGCTGATTGACCGGGGTGAAGTCCATCTGACTGCTCGGCTTTAATTTCAAAGCGAGTAACGTCATTAGTAATTGCAAGTAAGGCTTCAACATCACCTTTTAGGTCGTAAAAATCAACGTTACGTTTTTCTTCAACCCAATGTTCACCATTTACAAGACCCGTAATAACGCCGCCAATAACCGGGACTTGGTAAACACCATTTTCTGCACTTTCGTCGCTTATAAATTTAAGACCATGTTCGAATAAACGAATACGAGGCTGTTGGCGATTTTGGTTATACGCTACAGACGCTAATAAACCCGGCATTAAACTTACACGCATCGCTGACATTTCAATTGAAATAGGATGCGGTAATACCATTGCTTTACACTCTGGGTGTAAAATAGCTTGTGCTTTAGGGTCTACAAAGCTGTATGTAATTGCTTCTTGGTAACCACGAGTCACTAACGTATTGCGGAACTTGCTAAGCGCAATAGTTGCTTCGTTATGTGTCGTCATTTTAAGTTTTGCAGTTGGTGCAACATTTGGAATGCTGTTGTAACCGTAAACACGTGCTACTTCTTCAATTAAATCTTCTTCGATGCGAATATCAAAACGGTAGCTTGGTACGTCCGCACTCCAGCTTTCATTTTCTACTTTAACATCAAGACCTAAACGCGTAAGAATATCTGTTACTTTAGCATCTTCAATATGATGACCAATAACACGGTCTAAACGTGCACGACGAAGACGTACTTCAGTCACTTTTGGTAGTTTATCGGCCGCAACAGCTTCAACTACAGGGCCTGCTTGACCACCTACAATCTCAAGAAGAAGTGCTGTTGCACGTTCCATTGCATCATGTTGTAGAGCAAAATCAACACCGCGTTCATAACGGTGTGAAGCATCAGTGTGTAAACCGTAGCTACGTGCTTGCCCTGCAATTGCTACAGGATTAAAAAATGCGCTTTCAAGTAATATATCAGATGTTTTATCTGTAACACCTGATTGCTCACCACCAAAAATACCTGCAATTGCAAGTGCTTTGTTATGATCGGCTATCACAAGTGTTGTGTCGTTTAATTTAGCGGTGTTACCGTCTAATAAAACAAGTTCTTCACCTGCGTTTGCACTACGTACTTTAATACCACCTTCAATCGCATTTAAATCAAACGCGTGCATTGGGTGACCAAGTTCAAGTAATACATAGTTAGTAACATCAACTACTGGGTCGATTGAACGTACGCCACTGCGACGTAGCTTTTCAACCATCCAAAGCGGTGTTTCTGCATCAAGGTTAATGCCCTTTATCACACGACCAAGGTAACGAGGACATGCATCTTCATTAACTAGCTCAATTGATACTTTGTCATCAATTGTTGGAGTAACAGCTGGAATATCTAATACGTTTACGTCAATACTATTTAAAACGCCTACTTCGCGTGCTAGACCTTTTATACCTAAGCAGTCACCACGGTTTGGTGTTAAATCAACATCTATAATATTATCATCAAGACCTAGGTAATCACGTAAATCAGTGCCTACTGGTGCATCGCTTGGCAATTCCATAATGCCGTCGCCTTCTTCGCTAATACCTAGCTCAACAAAAGCACATAGCATTCCGTTTGAAGGTTGGCCGCGTAGTTTGGCTTTTTTAATTTTAAAGTCACCAGGCAGTACAGCGCCCACAGTTGCAACAGCAACTTTAATACCTAAACGACAATTTGGTGCACCACACACGATATCAAGTAGCTCATCGCCACCTACGTTAATTTTGGTAACACGCAGTTTATCTGCATCTGGGTGTTGTCCACATTCAACAACTTCACCTACAACTACGCCATTAAATTTGGCAGCAGCAGGCTCAACGCCATCAACTTCTAGACCAGCCATTGAAAGCTGTTCCGAAAGAGCTTGCGTATCAATAGCAGGATTAACCCACTCTCTTAACCACTTTTCACTAAATTTCATTTTATTGTTTCACTCTTAACGGAACTGGTTCAGGAATTTTAAGTCATTTTCGAAAAATGCACGCAAATCGTTTACGCCATAGCGCAACATAGTTAAACGCTCTACACCCATACCAAAAGCAAAGCCGGTGTATTTTTCTGGGTCAATGCCCACAGACTTAAGTACATTCGGATGTACCATGCCGCAGCCTAGTACTTCTAGCCACTTACCGTCTTTACCCATAACATCTACTTCAGCTGAAGGTTCTGTAAACGGGAAGAATGAAGGACGGAAACGAATTTCCATATCTTCTTCAAAAAAGTTACGTAAAAAATCATGCAAAATACCTTTTAGCTCAGTAAAGCTAACATCGGTATCAACCATTAAACCTTCAACCTGATGGAACATAGGTGTATGTGTTTGGTCGTAATCGTTACGGTATACGCGTCCAGGTGAAATAATGCGCAGTGGCGGCTGCTCAGTTTCCATAGTACGAATTTGCACGCCACTTGTTTGTGTACGTAGTACTAATTTAGGATTGAAATAAAAGGTATCATGATCAGCACGTGCTGGATGGTGCTCTGGAATATTTAGCGCATCAAAGTTATGAAAATCGTCTTCGATTTCTGGACCAGATTTAACTTCAAAACCTAACTCACCGAAAAAGCTTTCTATGCGCTCAATAGTGCGCGTAACTGGGTGTAAACCGCCAGTAGGCATAACACGCCCTGGTAGAGTTACATCTATAGTTTCAGCAGCTAGTTTTTCTTCAAGTGCTTTACTTGCTAGCAACTCACGCTTTTCGTTGATAGCAGCTTGTACATCTTGTTTAGCTTGGTTTATAACTTGGCCTGCTTCTTTACGTTCTTCAGGTGCTATTTTACCTAACGTTTTAAGTAAGCTAGTGATTTCGCCTTTTTTACCAAGGTAATTAACCCTGATATCTTCTAACTGCGCTATTTCACTGGCACTGGCTACCGCCTCAAGTGCTTGCGCTAATATGTTTTCTAAGTTCATTCGATACCTGATCTTTCACAGAAGGTGATTGCTTAAGAGCGTGTTGGCCTTTCAAGATTGCTTTACAACAGTGTGGTTGGTTATTAAATAAGGTTAAGCATTGGACTGTAGTTTCCTACATAAGTGATGCAATAACGCTAAATAAAGACCAAACACATGCAGTTTGAAGTGTTTATCTCGGAGGCTACGTTCTTTGTTGTTCGGGTTTCGCATATAAATACTACGCTAAAGCCCTCACGACGCGATTAAAGCACTCTTAAGTTAAACAAATTCCAATCAGGAAAGGTAAACACGCTCTGATAATAGCTTATGATAACTGAAAGAAGGGTCTAGATTCTAGACCTACTACAGCTTTAACGTTGATTTTATAAAAGGAATAGTTAATTTTCGCTGTGCTGCCATAGATGCATGATCTAATTTGTCGAGTACATCTAATAAAGCACGCATATCACGGCTTAAACGGGTTAGTAAAAAGCGTGCACACTCATCACTTAATTCAAGGCCGCGCATATGAGCGCGCTTAACAAGTGCTTGTGCTTTATCGTCATCACTCATAGAACGAATTTGAAAGGTTGTTCCCCACGTTAAGCGAGACTCTAAGTCAGGCAGCGAGATATTAAGCATGCTAGGAAGTAAATCGGCAGTTACTACTAACATTTTTCCGGGTTCGTTAAACCGGTTAAAAAAGTTGAATAGTGCTTTTTCCCATGCATCATTGCCTGCAACTAAATGCACGTCATCAATACATAGAACATCAAGTGCTTCTAAACCGTCTAATACCATAGGTCCAAAGTCAATTACTTCGCGCATAGACAGCAGCATATTAGATAGGCCACGCTCTTGTGCTTTAATGCAGGTTGCATACAAAAGGTGAGACTTACCCGAATCACCTAACCCACATAAATAAGTATACTGAAACTTTTTAGCTAACTTCGAAAAGCTATCTTTTAAATGGTTAACCTCTAACGAATCTTCCCCACCAAAGTACGATGCAAATGTTTCGTCATCCGGCAAGGTAACCGGTAATGCCATTTGCATCGGCTCAGAAGTTAGCATTATGGCGTTATCCATTGATACTCTAAGCTATTTTTATCAACAACATGATAAAAAGCGCGTGGATCCTCATAATCTTTAAATGAGGAGTCTAACCCTAGCCCTTTTTTAAGATCACTTAGATTACCAGTGTGGTTTAGTTTAAATTCTACAAATTCTGGTGTTTTACGAACAATTTTAACTTGCGTAACAACGCTTAAGTTCAATAATCTTTGCTTTGCTAATTCAACATCAACAAAACTTTGCGTGCCTTTTAATGTTAGCGTGGCCGCGGCTTGTTCATAATAAGCATTTGGATCAATAGCGTACTCGCTTGCAAGGCCTCGAGCTAAGGTATCAATCATTTGACTCACTATTTGCTGCTTATCGCCCGTTAATCTATTTGAATCAAATTGATCATCATTAGTAAAACGCCAATCTAAAATCCAATTTTCGCTATCCGCTTCTTTATACATTCTTGCTGTAATACTTCGCTCAGCACTGTAGCGTCTAGAGGCCTCTTCTACTGGTTCAGAAAAGTTACCCCATACCTCAGGAATACCTACTAAACGTCTATCTTGTAAATCAAGTAATGGCACAACGACAGGCAGACCACGGCGTCCTGCTTTGTCATAAATTAACTGCTCTAATTGCGGGTAACTTTCTTGTGTTACTAATTCTCTGCGCCAATTGTCTTCAATACCTAACCATATTGCGACTAATGGGCGTTGTACTCCCCATAAAGGTAAGTTTAACTCTTTGATTAGCGCGTTGATCTTTCGAGCTTCAAATTTAACAACGAGTTTCAATTGTCCATTTGCTCTCTCGTCATATTCAAACTTAAGCATATAATCAGAAATATCTTTAGTACGTTGCTGCGCTAATTTATTTTGATCCGCAGTTTCATCACCACTTACTTTCACTAAAACATTGAGCAAAGCTTTACGACTCGCAGCTAATCGAGTGTCTCGTGTTTTGTCATCCACTTTTAAAATATCTTGATATAGATCAGTTACTTCAACTGCCGACACAGAAAAACAAAATAAAATGGATATGGCGCTAATTAATAATCTATACACAGGCTGTTAGTTCTTGGTTTTAAACTGATTTGATCCTAAATCAAAGACAGTAACAAAGCAAAATTAAATTTGTTATCTAAGGAAATGAGAGTAATTAGCTTTTATAGAAAGTAAAAAAGATTAAATATGAATTAAGATAGTTAAATAAGTAGTACGCTATTCACCTACGTTTAACCTTACTACACTTTTCAAAAACGAGAACCTTTCGGGTTTAGTTTCATCATGAAGGTATTTAATGCAATTACTCGATGATGTTATGGCATTGATTGTTCGTTATTGGTTCACATTTTACTTTCTGCAGACGTAAAAAAGCCCGAACCGTTAAATTCGGGCTTTCTACAATGTGAAGCTTGTGTAATGTCATAGTGCCCACAGCAGTAGAAAGTCACGTAGCAAATGCTACTGTATTGGCCGACTGGGGTATTGAGGATTTTTGCTGTGATTCTAGCGTCGGGAGTCGCTATGCTCGCCCGCCCTACGTGATGCGTGTTGATGTGAGTGTGTATTAATTGTGCGTATTTTACTTTTCTTCAGACGTAAAAAAGCCCGAATCGTTAGATTCGGGCTTTCTACAATTTGAAGCCTGGTGATGTCGTAGTGCCCACAGCGGTGGAGAGTCACATAGCAAATGCTGCTGTATTGGCCGACTGAGTTATTGAGGGATTTTGTTGTGATTTTAGCGTCGGGAGTCGCTGCGCTCGCCCGACCTACGTGATGGGTGTTGATGTGAGTGTGCATTAATTGTGCGTATTTCACTTTTCTGCAGACGTAAAAAAGCCCGAATCGTTAGATTCGGGCTTTCTACAATTTGAAGCCTGGTAATGTCCTACTTTCACATAGCAAATGCTACACTATCATCGGCGCTGTTTCGTTTCACTACTGAGTTCGGCATGGAATCAGGTGGGTCCAAAACGCTATTGTCACCAAGCAAATTTGGGCGTTAATCCGTATTACTACGCACTAACTGAATTTGGAAAATATCTGATAATATTTTTTAAGTCTTTCTAAGTAATATCTACTTTAGTTATATTAACTTCTTCGCTTGTTTCACTATCACATAAAACGCGTTTGGCGTTGTATGGTTAAGCCTCACGGGTAATTAGTACAAGTTAGCTTAATGGCTCACACCACTTCCACATCTTGCCTATCAACGTTGTAGTCTTCAACGGCCCTTCAG
>NZ_JADYWR010000002.1:0-330520 GCF_015864705.1 Pseudoalteromonas sp. NGC95 | reverse complement strand
ATTTGCTATGTGAAAGTAGGACATTACCAGGCTTCAAATTGTAGAAAGCCCGAATCTAACGATTCGGGCTTTTTTACGTCTGCAGAAAAGTGAAATGCGCGTAATTAATACACACTCACATCAACACCTATCACGTAGGTCGGGCGAGCATAGCGACTCCCGACGCTAGAATCACAACAAAATCCCTCAATAACTCAGTCGGCCAATAAATTAGCATTTGCTACGTGACTTTCTACTGCTGTGGGCACTATGACATTACACAAGCTTCAAATTGTAGAAAGCCGAATCTAACGATTCGGGCTTTTTTACGTCTGCAGAAAAGTAAATGCGCGCAATTAATACACACTACATCAACACCTATCACGTAGGGCGAGCGAGCGTAGCAACTCCCGACGCTAAAATCACAACAAAATCCCTGTCGGCCAATAAATTAGCATTTGCTACGTGACTTTCTACTGCTGTGGGCACTACGGCATCCTACTGCGTAGCGCACCGACTTCACATTGTAGAGACCGAATCTAACGATTCGGGCTTTTTTACGTCTGCAAAAAAGTGAAATATGGGTAACTAACATTACGCACTCGATTTCTCTCCAATTTATCTAAATGTACAAGTCGAGCAGAATAGCTCCTTACTTCAGTACTAAAGTTTATAACCAAATCTAAAGACTATTTAAAATAGTCCGTAAGCTTGAGTTTCTTCACTTTCAGATTCTTCTAGTTGTGTTGGTTTAAATATTACGCTTGGATCAATTAATACACTGTGCTTTTGTGAAAGCTTGATTAATCCTCGCATCATATTTTTAGTTTGTGGGTCTAGATCAAAACCAACCTCAGTGAGCTTATCTAGTGGTTTAATGTCTTCTTTTTTATAGTCGATATTATCTTCGACTTTATCTACCAATAACCCTACGTGTGGGTTTAAGCCGTCTTTAGTGGTAAAAACAATAATAGGTTTATAGTCTAAGGTTATTTGCTCTTTAGCTGATTCGAATAAACGCTCTAGCTGAATTAGGTTACTACGCTTAATTTTTTCGAGCAGAGCTGATACTTGTTTATAATCGCTTTGATTATGAGCTGATATAGCTTCTTTTACCGTTTCTAGCAATGATTGGAAAGGTTCGTTAAGTCGAGACATTGTTAGTTTTAAGTCTTCATTATCGGTGTTGAACTCTTTGTAAAAAAGAACAAAATCTTGTAGTTCTGCATCATTGCTTGAAATAGAAGCCGAGCTATTTAGCAAGTTACTTTGAAGGGTATTGAACCAGTTTAATAGTTTTTCTTGCCATGTTCTTAGTTGTTTTAGTACATGCGCATTACTTTGTTCGGTTGAGATATTATTTAAAATAATACCTAAATCAAACACAGGCGTTGGTATATCCATATAATCTTTAACACCAATAAAGCTTTTATTATTGTTGGGTAAAGTTGTTAGATTATTGTCAAAGCGTTCTGTTAATAAAATATCGAGTATTTTAAGTGAGATTGTTTTGCAGCCCACTTTAAAGTTTATTAATTCCATGCCTTTATCTTAATTCACCTGTTAATCCTTTAAGGATAGAACAAATTAAATAAATAGCTTAAAGATGGATAAGATTTAATAGAGATAGGTAACTAGGAGTTATTAGATGGCACTAGTGAGGTTTTTTACGGCACGTTTAAATTGATTCTCAAGCTGCTTTTTTCCTAATAAACCTAAGTGTTGAATCACTTTTTCATTACATTCATTTTGCAGCACTAACTTTATTAAAAGTTGTTTATCAGACTCTGTTAATTGAGACATACAAGAAGGAGACTGATTCACTACCTGCCAGAGAGTCGCAGAGATATTAAATTGAGTGAAGTTACTGTTTACGAGTAAGGCTAATCGTTCGCGAGTCTCGGGGCTTACTAACTCATCGCTAAATCCTTCAATTAAAATACTTACAAGTTGCCAGTCTAGTGTTTTAAAATTTGTTAAAAGAGCATAAAAAAAGTCGTTTTTAAACTGCTTTTTCAAAGGTTGGATAATTGCACTTTTATTGCTTAAGCATTTAACCACAAGCGCTGAATGTTCAGCTGTGCTTTTATCGCGTTGATAACCCAGTTTTACGGTATCAAACCCTTGTTTTTGCCAAAAGTTAAGTAGCTGCGCTGTTGCGCCAAAGCTTGCACCAAACCAACTACATTGGCTTTTTACTTGCGACCCGCAATAGCTAAGTAGCTTTTTACCAAAACCCATATTGTGAGAACTCGGATCAATCGCTATTCGTACAACGCGAGCGCTCAACTGTGTTAAGTAGTCATTATTAAAACTAAGTTGTGAGAGGGTTTGAGCCATTAAATGACCCTGTGGGCGGCGCTCTCCGTTTATAACCTGTAGAGCAAGTTCTTCACTTAAACCACCTTCTATTGCGATTAAACATACACCAACTAATTGATTGTTAATTTTGCTGATGAATATTCGTTGCGATGGTGCGTCTAGTAGTTGGCGTAAATCGTTTACACTACTTTGATAGTGAGCCAATGCAAGCAGGGCAATAACTTGTTGCAGTAAAGGCTCATTGTTTACAAGGGATTGCTGAGTTATTTCGCTATGAACTGGCTGCTCTAATTGCTCACTACTTAACTCTTTATATTGTGCACTGAGTGCAAGCAAGGTGCGAATGTGCTTCTCGAGGGGATCGTGTTTAGCAAAACGCAGTGGCTCATCAAGCGTTACAACTTTAGAGGCTTTATAGTGCGCTTTTATATAGTTACTAAAGCGAATGGTATAACCCCTACCATTGCCCTCATACCCAACCAGTGTACTTGCAAAGACTATACGAGGGTAATGAGCTAGCATTTTTAGCAATAACGGTACAGGGATCGCGGCAGCTTCATCAATGAGTAATAAATCGCACTCAGGTAATGCATTTAATAACGCGTCAGGTGCAACGTAGTGCAAGTTGGCGAGCTGTTTATGTTCAGCGTTGTATTGTAGGTCTAACTCGTTGGCTAAATGTTTAAAGCTACTATGGGTCGCTTTAAACTGAGTGCTGCAAATAATTACTTTTTTATCAGCTAATTTTGCGGCTGCTAAGCCAAGTGCTGCCGACTTGCCTCTACCTCTATCAGCATTAATGAGTAAAGGCCTGTTGGCACGACCATTAGCTATTTTTACTATTTGTTCAACGCAGTTTTGCTGTGGTACATAATCAATTTTATTATGCGTAACAGAGCTGACGAGATTACTAATACAGCCATTTTTTTCACTAAAATGAAAAGCGGGTAATTGCTTAATAATAGCCGCGAAACGTTGATTAAATAAACTGTAGTCAATACTCTGACCGTGTGATTGCACTGTACTTAATGAGGGGTCTTGCCAAGAGGCTAAATCATTTAATTCGGGCAGTAATAAAAACAGTATACCGCCTGCTTTAACGGTGCCGGTAAGTGCTGCAAGTTTATCAGGGTGTAAACCACTAAAACCATCGTAAACAGCATGAGCAAATTCTTGCCCTAACATTTGGTGAGTGCGAGTAGGCCAGTACGAATTTTTAATCGCGCACTGCTTTGATACAACAAGTGTATTGTTTTCATCTATTAATGAGTTAAGTAATTCATAACACCAAGCAGGGCTGCCCGTAATCAACACTAGCTGACGATGATACGCGCCAGCTAGTTGTTGTTCTAACTCATTTAGGTGAGCTTTATACAGCTTGTAATCGTGCATAGGCCGTTACTAACCATTTACTGCCAAGGTCGTCAAAGTTAACTTGTACGCGAGATTGCGCGCCACTGCCTTCGTAATTAAGTACGGTACCAACACCAAACTTAGCATGCAAAACTCGTTGCCCTAAGTTAAAGCCACTGTCTTCAAATGCGGCATGGCTAACTGATGCGCTAAAACGCCCGGCGGCAGGCGGGCGAGAAACCTGTGTTTTAATACGAATTTCTTCAACGCAGTCCTCAGGTATTTCGCGTAAAAAGCGTGATGGGCTATGGTATTTTTCTTGCCCGTATAAACGGCGACTCTCAGCATGGCTAATGTATAACTTATCCATTGCTCGTGTCATGCCTACATAACAAAGGCGGCGCTCTTCTTCCAAACGACCAGACTCTTCGTTACTTTGCTGAGAAGGGAACATGCCTTCTTCTACGCCCACCATAAACACTAACGGAAACTCTAAGCCTTTAGCTGAGTGAAGTGTCATCATTTGCACGGCGTCTTCGTGCTCTTCTGCTTGTCCTTCACCTGACTCAAGTGATGTATGTGCTAAAAAGCCTTGTAAAGGCGAGCTGTATTCTTCGTCTTCAGGAAGTTCGTACTGGTCACATGCGCTAATTAGCTCTTCTAAGTTTTCTACGCGAGCACGGCCTTTTTCACCTTTTTCAGCTTGGTACATTGCCATCAAGCCTGAGGTTTGAATTGTGTACTTGGCTTGCTCATGCAAAGTTAGATCGCTAATTTTATCTTCTATTTGTTCGACTAGTTCTACAAACTTACTTACTGCACCAGAGGCACGACCAGATAAGTGCTGTTGTTCTACAATTGCTTTTGCGGCATACCAAAGCGGTAACGATTCTGCTCGTGCACAATCTCGTATATGGCTCAATGTTTTATCACCAATACCGCGTGCTGGCGTATTAATTACACGCTCAAACGCGGCATCGTCTTGACGATTACCTACTAGGCGTAAATACGAAAGCGCATCTTTAATTTCTTGTCGTTCGAAGAATCGCATACCACCATAAATACGGTATTTTAAGCCTTCTTGCAGCATGGCCTCCTCGAGTACACGAGATTGCGCGTTACTACGGTATAAAATTGCGGCATCTTGTAGGGCATTACCTGCATTTAACCAGCTTCGTAGTTTGCTACTTACAAAGCGTGCTTCGTCTAACTCATTAAATGCTGCATAAATAGAGATTGGCTCGCCGTCGTTACCGTCGGTCCACAAGCTTTTACCCATACGTTCTGAGTTATTTTGAATTAATGCGTTAGACGCTTTCAAAATAGTCGCTGTTGAGCGGTAGTTTTGTTCAAGACGAATGGTTTCTGCGCTAAAGTCAGTTAAAAAACGTTTAATGTTTTCGATTTTAGCACCACGCCAACCATAAATGCTTTGGTCATCGTCGCCTACAATCATAATGCTGTTAGTATCGCCAGCAAGTAATTTTAACCAAGCATATTGAATGGTATTTGTATCTTGGAACTCGTCTACGAGCATATGTGCAAAGCGTTGCTGATAATGACGCAGTAACGTAGGGTTATTTTTTAACACTTCGTAGCTGCGTAGTAATATTTCAGCAAAATCAACTAGGCCCGCTCTATCACAGGCCTCTTGATAGGCGGCATAAACACGCAGCATCATTTGCTCATTAATATCGTATGCTTGAATATCTTTAGGGCGAAGTGCTTCATCTTTTTTGGCGCTTATGTACCAGCCAAATTGCTTAGCGGGCCATTTTTTATCATCAATATTCATCGATTTTAATAAGCGCTTGATCATTCTAAGCTGATCGTCAGAGTCTAAAATTTGAAAGGCTTCTGGTAAATTAGCTTCACGGTGATGAGCACGTAAAATACGATGCGATAAACCATGGAAAGTACCAATCCACATGCCACCTACAGGGGCCTTTAGTGTTTCTTCAACGCGGCCACGCATTTCTTTAGCGGCTTTATTAGTAAAGGTAACTGCAAAAATACTGTAAGCGGAGGCTTGCTCAACTTGCATAAGCCACGCAATACGATGAACTAACACTCGTGTTTTACCAGACCCAGCACCTGCTAATACCAGCATGTTTTGTAGTGGGGCTGCAACGGCATCGCGTTGTTTGTCATTTAAGCCATCGAGTAATTGTGAAACGTCCATCGTTACGCCTTTTTAATCAATATTGTGGCCAGTATAACAGGTGTTTTTGTTAGGCTAAATAAAATACTGTTTTTATAAACAGCTATTTATAAAATAGTGTTCAAAACGAGTAACTTGCTAATTAATTAAGCGAATAAAAAAGTGTAAACGGATAACAATAATTGCTAATTTGACCTAATTTTAGCAAAATTTACTAACTCTCTAAATCTAGACTAATTTAACTATTTGATTTGTAAGCTTTAATAAATTGGCATAAAGTGTGTAAGTAAATAATTATAAAATCAAATAAATACAGAGGTTAGTATGGCAGATCAAGGTTCTGGCGGTAACGTAATCGCAGCATTATGTAATATATTTTTTCCTGGTTTAGGGCAGTTAGTGCAAGGGCGTATTTTAGCGGCTATATTTTTTGCACTCGCTATTATAATAAGTTACGCACTAATTTATGTGCTTGTAGGTTTTGTACTTGTGCCTATTATTTACTTATGGTCGATCATTGACGCAGCGCGTTATAGATCGCGAAGTTAACGGTTTTAAAGTTGAGTAAAATAGCGCCCATGTGGCGCTATTTTATTTTATATGTCCTGTGGTTTACGGGCGTTTACGTATATAATTACGCAATTAAAGATTTACAGGCAAACCCTATGGAATATCAATTTATTCGCGACCCTATTAGTGGGCTACGTATTAAAATAAGCAGTGAACACGCTATTATTGGTCGCTGGCTAAACGAAGAAATAGGCAAAGACAAAGTAGCCATGGTGCAAGCGCTTATTGCATCGGTAAGTTCAAGCTATGAGCCGCTAACGCTAAAAGGCCAAGAAATAGATTTAATATTAACGAAAGACGAAGCATTATTTGAAGCCCATGCACTTCATCAAGACAGTGAAGACCTAATAGCGTATCAAGATGACGATTTAGCGCTTGAAGAAAATGGTTTAAGTAGTGGTTGTGGCTTTGAAGATTTCATTGATTTAATTGATTCATGGCATGAGTTTACGGCGTCACGATAAACATAATTAGCACACTAATAAAAATATACAGCAATGCACAATCAGCATTTTATCTGTATTATTACACCAACGAACATTACGCCAACCAAAACGACAGGAATTGATATGTCTGCCAATTTA
The DNA here is from genome assembly GCF_015864705.1 of Pseudoalteromonas sp. NGC95. Lineage (NCBI taxonomy): Bacteria > Pseudomonadati > Pseudomonadota > Gammaproteobacteria > Alteromonadales > Pseudoalteromonadaceae > Pseudoalteromonas > Pseudoalteromonas sp. NGC95. Next base: position 323,551 of record NZ_JADYWR010000002.1, on the reverse strand, counting down.
AACAAGCTAGTAGTGATGCTAGAAATGCAAAACGCCATGAATACTAAAGTACATGAGCAATGGTTTACTCAAGGGTTTGAATGGTACCGCGCTATTTGGGTTGAGTGTGCTGAAATGCTAGATCATCATGGTTGGAAATGGTGGAAAAAACAAACACCAGATACTGAACAAGTTATTTTAGAGTTGGTTGATATTTTTCATTTTGGTCTATCGCTTAGAATTGACGGCGAAACTAGCTACGAAGACTTAGCAAAGCAACTTGAAACTGAGCTTAGTAATGCTCAACAAGCTGATGACTTTAAACAAACACTAGAGATATTAGCGGCGTCTGCTGTTGCTGATAAAACGTTTAATGCAGGTGCCTTTGCCGGCTGTATGGCGCAAATAGGTATGGATATTGATGATTTATATCGCGGCTACGTAGGTAAAAATACGTTAAACTTTTTCCGCCAAGATCACGGTTACAAAGATGGTAGCTATATTAAAGAATGGAATGGGCAAGAAGATAACGAGCATTTAGTTGAAGTAGTTAAAAGCCTTGATACAGAACATGCAGATTTTGCAAAGTTAGTATATCAAGGGCTAGAAGCGCGTTACCCAAAAATTTAAGTCACGTAAGTTGAGTTAGATAATCTTACGATAGTCGGTAACACTTAGGTAATCGGCTATTTCGTTATGTGGTTGTTGGCTATCTGGGTTAGCAACTGCAAGTAAGTGCTCAATGCCGTATTCTCGCGCGGCATTCAAAACCGGCACACTGTCATCTACAAACAAAGTGCGCTGCTTATTAAATCCTAAGTCTTTTTGTACTTGGTGCCACAAACTTTGTTGCTCTTTACTTACTCCATATTCATGAGTCGACACTACGCCATCTAGGTAGTTATCAATCGCTGTATGCTCAAATTTAAGCATGACACTCTCAGGGTGGGCGTTGGTAAGTAAAATTAACTCTTTGCCTGCTTTTTTAAGCTCAGTTAAAAAATGAGGTACGTCTTCGCGCATTTTAATTAAATGCTGAGACTCTCGTTTAAGCTCCATTATAGGCAAGCTTAATTGCTGCTCCCAATAATCTAAACAATACCACTGTATTTGACCGCTCACAGCTTGATAGCGTTTTAAAATATCTGCTTTAGCTGCATCTAGGCTAATGCCCCTTGCTAATGCGTGTTGCGCAGGAATAACGTTAAGCCAAAAATGACTGTCGTAATGTAAATCGAGTAATGTTCCATCCATGTCGAGCAAAACGGTATCGATTTTTGACCAATTTAACATAGGAATTTCAACTTATAAGGTTTATTATTGAACTAACTGCCATGATAGCAAATTAACGCCAATGACACAGAAAAAGCACCCAACACCACCACAAATCCTCAGTAACAATGTTGTCGCTAAAAGCCGCCTGTTTACTGTGGAGTCTTTAGAGCTAAAGTTTTCTAATAACGAAGAGCGCCAGTATGAGCGAATTCGCGGCGGTGGCCGGGGAGCAGTGATGATTGTTCCGTTAAGTGCAGACAACGAATTACTACTTGTACGTGAATACTGTGCGGGCACAAACGATTACCAGTTAGGTTTTCCTAAAGGCTTAATCGATCCGGGCGAAACGCCAGAGCAAGCTGCTAACAGAGAGCTTAAAGAAGAAATTGGCTTTGGTGCTGAGTATTTTAAACCATTAAGAACAGTAACAATGGCGCCGAGTTACTTTAATGCCACTATGCATATTTTATTTGCTAAGCAATTATACCCACAAGCCCTTATTGGCGACGAACCAGAGCCGCTTGTTGTTGTTAAGTGGCCATTAACTCAGTGGCAGTCATTATTAGACCAAGAAGATTTTACCGAAGCACGCAGTGTTGCAGCTTTGCTATTATTAGATAAGTATTTAGCGTCTGGAGCTGCCGATGAATAAATTAATCGAACCGTGTATTGAATTAGCTGAGCGTGCTGGCGATGCAATTATGGCCATTTATAAAAAAGGCGATATTGGCCAACAAGAGAAATCAGATAATACGCCTGTTACCAAAGCTGACTTAGCAGCAAATGACGTACTGGTTGCTGGATTAAAAGTCTTAGCGCCCGATATCCCAATTATGTCGGAAGAAACACCTATACCTGCACTCGCCGACAGACAGGACTGGCAGCGCTATTGGTTGCTCGATCCGATGGATGGTACAGGCGAATTTATTTTAGAAAGTGGCGACTTTGCAGTAAACATTGCATTGATTGAAAATAATCATCCTGTGCTTGGAGTTATTCATTGGCCTGCAAAAGGTGTGACTTATTTTGCTACAGCTAAAAATGGTGCCTTTAAACGTGAAAACTCAATTGATAAGCAAATATCTGTAGCGCCGCCAGAGAACTTGACGCTTGCAGTGAGCCGCCGCCAAAAAATAGAAGCGGTGAGTCAGTATTTAAATAGTCAGTTTACAACTATTGCTATTGGCTCGTGCTCATTAAAAGCTTGTACTGTTGCAGAAGGCAAAGCAGATTGTTTTTTAAGAATTGGTCCAACGGGAGAGTGGGATACAGGTGCTTCACAAGTTATTGTTGAAGAAGCCGGTGGTTGTATTACCGATGCAGAATTTAACCCGCTAACGTACAACCAACGCGAGAGTACTGAGAACCCTGACTTTATAGTGATGGGGCATCCAGACTGGGAATGGCAAAAAATGATTAATCCGCATCAAAGGTTGAGCGCAGAATAGCAATTTGATTGCTTTTTGTCCGGTTGAACAACTTTAATTAGTTTAGGCCTTGCATTAAATGTTTATTCCTATATAGTAGCGCTCTCTTCAAGGCAGGCTNTATTCCTATATAGTAGCGCTCTCTTCAAGGCAGGCTCGTAAATATTACGAAAATGTTTTAAAGAAATTACAGGCGCGGGATGGAGCAGTCTGGTAGCTCGTCGGGCTCATAACCCGAAGGTCGTCGGTTCAAATCCGGCTCCCGCAACCAATTCTTTATAAGATTTGGTTACTGTAAACTCTAGCTTAAGAGATAAAATAAAGTAGTCGATAGACTTAAAAATTACAGGCGCGGGATGGAGCAGTCTGGTAGCTCGTCGGGCTCATAACCCGAAGGTCGTCGGTTCAAATCCGGCTCCCGCAACCAATTCTTTTATAAAGATTTAGTGCAATAGGTAGTTTTAAAAGGTCGTCGGTTCACTCTTCACCTTCACAGCTCCCGCAATAAATTTTTTAATTGGAAGCCAAGTTGTAATGTAAGCAACTTTAAACAAGTCTACAAATTTCAGGCGCGGGATGGAGCAGTCTGGTAGCTCGTCGGGCTCATAACCCGAAGGTCGTCGGTTCAAATCCGGCTCCCGCAACCACTGAAATAAATAAGAATGAAACGACACGCTTAAAGCGTGTTTTTTTATGCCTGAAATTTGATGAGTGTGGTGATTTAGCTTATAGGTTAAAGATAATCTTCACTGCATGAGGCATTCACTTCTCATAAGCGCAAGCTCCCGCCCCCTGAGATACACTTCAAAAATGTTATAAACTTCTTAAAATAAATCGTTATTACTTAAAACCTTGTTTGGTTTGTGTTAAAACGGCACAAATGTTTTTGGGTTGTTACAAATATGACAGAACTTTATCACTGGTTTGATTTAATAGGCATTGCGGTGTTTGCTGTGTCGGGCACTTTGCTAGCGTACGAAAAAAAAATGGATGGCTTTGGAGTCGTAGTTTTAGCGACGGTAACTGCTATTGGTGGTGGTACAGTGCGAGATCTAATTTTAGATGTTCCTGTGTTTTGGTTACACGATCAAAGTTACTTTTTTGCCATACTAGCTTCAGTATTTGTTACAACACGCCTTATAAATAAACAAAAGCCGATACCTCATTATATTTTACAAACAGCGGATGCGTTTGGTTTAGCTTTTTTTGCAGTAATGGGGGCGCAAAAAGCGCAGCTTGTTGGTATGCCCGATATGACTGCGGTAATTATGGCTGTAATTACAGGCTGCTTTGGTGGGTTAATTCGAGATGTGCTTGCACGCGAGATCCCTATGCTATTAAAAGGTGAGCTTTACGCTATTACCTGTATAGCGGGTGGCACTGTTTATACGCTTGGCATTAGTTTTTCGTTAGTAACCGAAATGGCGATGGTATTAGGTATGTTAATGACCTTATTACTTCGTTTAGCTGCTATAAAATGGCAAATCACATTACACGTTTTTAAATATCCTGACTAAACTGGTGTAATCACACCATTTACTAGGATAAGGAATGTCGTTAGCTCGTATATTTTCTCGTGCTCAAGTGGGTATAAATGCCCCTGAAGTTATTGTAGAAGTTCACCTAGGAAATGGTTTACCCGCTTTTCATATAGTAGGCCTGCCCGAAGCGTCCGTTAAAGAATCAAAAGATAGAGTACGTAGCGCACTCGAAAACTCACAATTTGGTTTTCCCGATCAACGAATAACTGTAAATTTAGCCCCTGCCGATTTGCCAAAAGATGGCGGACGGTTTGATCTTGCTATTGCGGTGGGTATTTTAGTCGCCTCTGGGCAAATAGTGTGTCCTGATATTCATAAGTATGAGTTTTATGGGGAGCTTGCTCTTAATGGTGAGGTGCGTGGTGTAAACGCTATTTTACCTTCGGTACTTGCTGCAAAAGAGCAAGATCGTTGCTGCTTTTTACCTCTTGCAAACGACAGCCTAGCAAGCCTAGTTAATGGCGTTAAACGCAAAGCCGTAAGCTCTATTCAAGAAGTGTGGGGGGATTTACTTAATCAACAACCCTTACCATTAAATATAGAATATCCCGACTGCACACAAGCCCCTGACTTTTTACTTGATTTAAGCGATGTGAAAGGTCAGCCCGGTGCAAAGCGAGTACTCGAAATTGCTGCAGCTGGCGGGCATAATTTACTTAATTGAATGACCTAATAGACCCATAAAATAATACAACCTTCAGAGGCCTCTAATGAAGCTTATTTGTCTTTTATTCTTTACAGCTTTCGCATGTTTAACTCATGGGGGAGATATCCCAACCTCATGGTCTAAAGCTAAGCAAATAATCAGGGATAAGGTGTATTTTGACCATAGGATTACTAAGTATTGTGGCTGTTCTTATGAGGTGAAAGGGGTTAGTGGGGGAGTTATTGATACTTCCTCATGTGGTTACAATGGCTCTGAAATGAAGTATCAAAATGCTATAAATGTTCTTGATTGGGAGCATGTTGTGCCTGCCTCTTTGACACCTGCTAAGGAAATGAATTGTTGGGTTAATGGTAGTCGTAATATATGCGAAAGGACTTCTAAAGAGGCTAAAGCTATCATTTTTGACTTTCATAACCTCGTACCTTCAATAGGGCAAACTAATCGAATCAGGTCTAACTCAAGGTATGGGATTATCGAAGGGGAAGAGCAAAGGCTGGGTTTATGTGATTTTGAGTGGTCTAAAGGTATTACTGAGCCGTCGGAACGAATTCGAGGAGAATTGGCTAGAGTGTGGTTGTATATGAGTTATAGACACAATGTCGTTATACCTGAAGATGAGCGCCTAATGTTTCTTAGGTGGTCTCTTAGTGACCCTCCTGATGAGTGGGAATATACTAGGAATGCTAGGATTAAGGAGCTTCAAGGTAACTCTAATATATTCATCGATATGTTTAAATATTAGTTTAATTGAGCAGTAAATCGTGACGAGTGGCGTTAATAACCTAGCGAGCATTCATTAGATAACTGATTACTTAGTGTTTGTTCGTGTTAGCTGTTAACACCTGAAGAGGCATCTTATACAACACTATACGAGTTTATACAGCAAGCTTATCGAGCATAAGTTTGAATATAATCAGGTTTACTGCATGGTTTGAAAACCCCTGTAGACCTTATATATAAAGACCTGCAGAGGAATTCTTATGTATAACTATAGGATAGGGCTGAACTAGAACGCAGCGATTTCCTTCTCTAGTAGCTTTTTAGCTTCTTTCGCCATTTTGACTCGCTCATGAGGCAGTGTGAAGTCATACTCAATCATTGAGTTGTCACATTGAGTGCCATGTTGAGCCAGTTCTTTAAAAGCTAACGTACCACCAACCTTAAAAAACGTGTCATAGACTCCGTTAGCTAGGCGCTCTATGGTTTGTGGCGGGTGATTTGTAATTGTTTGAGTCACAGGGTATCCAAGCCTCTTTAGCTCTTTAGAAAGTGTCGTTGATATATTTACCCCACTTGATGTGAACTCTGTTAAAGCCCCTCCTTTTTTTTGAGGTATTAAGCAAAACTCAGCAGCTAGTAAAGGTAAGTTGTAACGCTCACGACATATGTCTTTAAAGTTGCTGTCAGTTATGTTTTCACCTTTAAGTACGGACTGTTTAGAGGTAAATGGGAAGGGAAGGTTTGAATGCTCTCTGTTGAGTTTTGCAGGTGCAATCATTAGATTAGAGTATGTGAGTTTACCTACAAGTTCTCCTTCTCCTTTGATTGGGTCGATATGGCATAGGTGGTAATCGTAGGTTTTAGTAACCTCTTGACCATCACTTTTAAATCCGCATGCTTGACGGTAGAATTTCCATAGGTGGAGTAGTGCTCTTAGCTCATTGGTATCACTAGGTATCGAATTAGTGCATTGGCGCTGGAAAGCTCTTCGTAGCCACTGACCGAAAGAGCTACTAAAGAATTTATAGTCGATAGTCTTGGAATGGCAGTCTTGGCATATCTTTATGGTAGAGCGACGTTGCTTACTTGTAATTGGGTTGGTTGTGAGGGCTTTTACCCTGCGTTTACCGCACTCTTTACAAGTAACAACCTGTTGTTTTGACATTAATATAATTCCTTAATTGTCTTTATGTTTGATGCACAAACGAATTAGCGAACGATTCAAACTTACGTACCGCTGTGCTGACTTGATGGTCTTTGAGGAAATGAGCTATTTACTATTCTTAGACTCTTTTATGATGCGGCTTACCGAGCTTACTGCAATATTGTGCTTCGAGGCTGTTTTACGTACTGAAAGGCCGTTGTTGATGTCTCTCATTATCTCTTGTCTATCTATGCTCGCGCTACGACCTTTATAAAGACCTTTCTGCTTTGCTGCTTCAATACCTTCACGCTGTCGCTCTAATATGAGTTCACGTTCAAATTGAGCGACTGCACCCAGCATGGTAAGCATTAAGTTATTCATTGAGTTTTCACCACCAGCGGAAAAGGTTAAGTTTTCCTTTATAAACCTGATGCTTACACCTTTTTCTTTTAGGCTTTCAACAATCTCTAAGAGGTCTTTCGTATTGCGAGCTAGTCTATCCATAGAGTGAACAACAACTACGTCACCCTCACGAACATGCTCTAGCATAGCGTTAAGTTGAGGGCGCTCAGTGCTCTTTGCTGAGGCTTTCTCAATAAATTCCTTGTCATAGCTTACATTCACAAGTTGTCTGTCAGTGGATTGCTGAGAGGACGAGACACGAATATATGCGACTGTTTGATGCTTACTCATTATGAGTATGTTCCTTTATAAGTCTAAGACCCATAAATGATATCGTACCGATAATTATAAATCAACTTTAATGAGAACGGTTTTGTGCTCTTTTGAGTGTACTCATTTAGTATACCCAAACAGGTGCACCTCTAAGTTTAGTCTGTTTGGGTTTTAGGGGGGTGGGCTAAATAGAGGTCAATGAGCCGATAGTCTAATTAAGAGTTTAGTTTTAAGTTGTAGGACTCAATTTGAATAGAAAATAATTGGTTATTATAGTATTCAACAGGATTCTTAATGATTTCTATGTGAGAGGCTCCTCTTGCAGTCACGTCGTAGACTAAATAAATATAATAAGAATCCCCATACTTTTTGGCAGCTTGCCATTCATTTGAGGTAATAGTAAGGCTGTTTATGGTAGAGGTTGAGCTAGCTTTAACTTCTATTCTCATTTTCTCACCATTTTCATTGTAAGAGGATATATCCCAGCCAGGTCTATTTTTTTCAGCCTCTTCATGGACTATTTTATCTAAAAGCTCAGGGTGATTAGCTAGTTTACTTCTCTCAAAAGCTAAAGCAATTTTCTCACCCATATCTCCAACCGCTTTTGCGTCCTTAGACCTTCTTTTGCCATTAAAGGAGGGCTTTGAGGGGTTGTTACTCGCTACTTTTTTAGGTGCACGTATCGAGAAGTTAGTTGCTGCTGGTATGTTGAGCTCAGTATTGAGTGGTGAGTTTTCAATTGTTCTCCCAAGCAATGACTCTACGCTAGGAACTAAGGGGTCAACAGCTATCCTTTGGTAAAGCTCAAGGAATAAACCGTAATCCTCAAGCAATGATGACCCTTCCAGTTTGTCGATATCATATGAAAGGCTGTAAATGGAAGCTTGTTCATATCCTTTCTGGAGTTTATGTTTTGAAGTAGGGGGGAGGGTTGATAAATCAGAAGGTTCTCTGTTGAGTTTGGTTATGAATTCCTGGTGTGGGAAATCATTACAAATACTAGTGGTGGCTTCTTGCATCATTAGAGCTGCATCTCTCATTATTTTATAGGTGTTCTTATTTACACCATAAAACTTCGTAAATTGACCTGTAGCAAAGCCGAGCTCGAGTACAATCTTTTTCATGTCAATAGAGAATAGAAATACTAAATAGTACCCTTCCTCTGCCCTGGTTGTAATTCTTTCATCAAAGGTGGCAAACCACGGCCCAGCAGTTATATTTCCTTGCCCTCCTGAAGAGGCAACCAATAGGTGCTTTTTACCTTCATTAAGAGGGCGTAAGGATTTTGGGAGGGTGTCATGGATAAGTTTGTATGCTTTATTTTTACTGTCTTCCTTGGTAAGTGCATAGTATGACGGCCATAATTCAGATAACTCTTTGATTAGATTTAGCACAACGGTTCCTTTTGTTAAGACTTATTTCAGTACAATAAATAAAAAATGAGTAACTCAATACTACGATTTAAGTTTAGATAAGTATACGACGCAATCGCTAAGCTCATCGCACACCCCGACCTCTCCCCCCTAGGTAAGTAGCGGAAAAAGTATTAGCTTGAACTACAAACCAGACACGCGGTTGTACCAATAACGATATGACTAGAAATCAACAATAATCTAACTAAGTTAAACTAGGTGGGGGAGCTCCCTGTTCCATTTACGCATCATGCGTTTTCGGAACACCCTCATTACTAAAGCCTAGCTCGATTAACGCATAATAGTTTGTTATAAATTAGTTGATTATTACGTCTCAACCTTGAAACTCAGCCCATCACCTGAAGTCCATACCTCAGTAACCTCATCATAGCTTAAATGTATATCATCACCATCTCTCACTAAAATATCAATGGACTTCTTCTGAGGGGATAGCACTATAGTCTTTAGTTGTCTCTTTAGGTGCTGGTGGAGCTTTAGTCGTTCAGATTGCTCATTTATGTTCCCTGTGAGTTCCGTAAGGTCTAAAGGTTCATCATTTACAGCATTAGCTGCTTGTATGTCGGCTAGTTCTCGACTTACCTCACTAATGCGGCTTTCTTTGTTACGAATAGCTTTACTAATGTATGTGCTAAAACCATTCTCATCGATGTCTTGAAGTAGTTCATCTATTTGCTTTTGCAGCGTTATTAATTCACCTTCTAGACTCATGGTTCTAGCGGTGTTCTCAGGCTTTTTAGCATAAGGTGTAAGCAGGTTTTGTAGTGCTATTAGGATAACCCATTGGGTATAGTAATAGCGGTGACTGGTATACTTACAGCCTCCACCATGGCGCGCTAGGCTGCACACTAGGTAATACCCACCTTTGAGTGAGCTACCTTTATTAACGAATTGGACAGACGAGCCACACTCGCATGATATAAAGCCAGAGAAGATATTTCTTGTAATCCCCTTTTTGATTGACCCTGTACTACCTATACGCCTACTCTTAATACCTGCTTGGGATTTATACCATAAGCTTTCATCAATAATAGTAGGGTAGTAGTCTTTAATGACCTCACCAGTAGGTTCACGCTTACCTAAAGTATTGGTTACATGGGGGTGGTATTCACCTAGAGCGGTTCGGCCGTTGAGGACTTTGGTGATATAAGATAAATGCCATTTAGTTGCTCTTGAGCCAATAGGGGAAATACCATCATAGTTAAGTTTTCTGACGATAGCGGCTCTCCCATAACCTTCAGCAGAGAGTAGAAATATGTATTTGATTACAACGGCTTTCTCCATTGAGACCAATATCTCTTTTCTATCATCACTGTAGTGTAACCATGCGGGGAGGGGCGACCCCATTGGTTCTGATATAGCTCTACTTTGTTTTTTATGCCAAGCATCACCTACACGTTTACTCTTTGTTGCAGACTCTTCATGTGCTCGACTCATAGACACGAGGGATATCATTAGGGCTTGCATGTTCATCTCGCCCTTTTTATACACCTGCCTATCCATAAGAGTGACGACCGTTATGCCAAGGTCAACTATAGTCATAAGGAGCATTAGGGAAGTCTCAACGGGCTGTCGACTCATTCGATCGAAGCTCTCAATGAGTAAGTAGCTGCCTTGCTCTATAACACCTTCTTTAACAGCCTCTATAAACTTACCTAACTCACCATCTGATGAGTTTTTACCTTTATAACCACTAACCCCTAAGTCTCTAAATGAGAGGCTCTGAAGGGCTAATCTATTACTATTAGCGTATTCTTCTGCGCTTTCTAGTTGGCGTTTAAGACTTCTTCCTTCAATTTGCCCTTTGGTACTGAAGCGAATGTAACTATATGCTTTGTTCATAATTATTGAATACTTGTAGTTAATATACTTATGGGTCTATTAGGGTATTATAACCTATTTTTAGGTCCTCCAGGTACTGGTAAATCGATGCTGGCCCAGCGAATGGCAACTATAATGCCTACTATGTCGGACGATGAAGCTATTTCGACAGCTGCGCTTTACTCTATTATTGGGCAATCCATAGATTTAACTAATTGGCGACAGCGGCCATTTCGTAATCCACATCATACTTGTTCAGCTGTTGCCTTGGTGGGGGGCTCTTCGAATCCCAAACCTGGTGAAATTTCTCTGGCACATAACGGTGTGCTCTTCTTAGATGAGTTACCGGAATTCGAGCGTAAGGTACTTGATTCACTGCGTGAGCCAATGGAAACCGGCACAGTTACTATTTCACGTGCAGCTAGGCAAATGGAGTTTCCGGCGCAGTTTCAGCTTATTACAGCATTAAATCCAAGCCCAACAGGGAGTCATACAGATAAGCGGGCAACTCCCGATCAAGTTATGCGTTATTTATCGCGTGTGTCGGGGCCTTTTATTGACCGTATTGATTTGCAAATAGAACTACCTCGTTTAACGAGTGTTGAACTACAAAGTACTCAGCCGGAGGAAAGTAGTGCTGAGGTTAGAGCAAGAGTTGAAACGGCTTATTACCTACAACTAAAACGTCAAGGTAAGGTTAATGCGAGGCTTAATAATAAAGAAATGAGTGTGCACTGTGTACTGGCGCCAGCAGAGTTGCAGTTTTTAGCCAGAGCAAGCGAAAAGTTGTCTTTATCGCCACGCTCTTATCATAGAGTGATTAAAGTGGCGCGTACTATTAGTGATTTAAAAGGCGCTGAAAACATTAGTTTAAATGAGCTTAAAGAGGCACTTAATTACCGCGCATTTGAGCGCCTTATTGCGCAATTAACTAAGTATTAAATAGAAAGCATATACCCCTTACCGCGTACGGTAACAATGCGTTTTTGATCTTTTTCGTCATTTAATTTTTTACGTAAACGACCAATCAGCACATCAACAGTACGATCGTTTGGACTCCAATCGGGCTGGCCTATTTCTTCTGATATTTTTTCACGGGATGTGGCTTTACCCGCATTACTAATTAAGCAAATAAGCACTTTATGTTCGGCTTCAGTTAAGCGTGATTCAACGCCTGCAGCAGTAATTAGTGTGCGGTTATCGGGGTGAAGTTTAAAGTCAGCATATTCTATAAATTCTTCGCTTTCGTCGTCTTCTAGGTTAACGGCAACACGCTTATAGAGCGCGCGCATGCGAAGTTCTAACTCAAGTAAATCGACGGGCTTACAAATATAGTCATCAGCACCTTGTGCAAGGCCTGCAATACGATCGGCTTGGGAGTCACGACTCGATAATACAATAACGCCAATATCGGTAAGTGTGTTTAATTCTTTTGCCAGCTGAAGCCCATCACGCTTTGGCAAAACAATGTCAATTATGGCTAATGATATAGCACCGCGCAGGTTTACCCGCTGCCTTACAATGTTAAGTGCATCAGCGCCAGTTGGGTCTACCTCTATTGTAAATTCGGTATCTGCAAAGTGATTTTGGATGCGTTTAACGAGTAGTTCATCGTCTTCAACCAATAAAACATTAATAGCCATAGTACTTTATTTTGAATGCTTATAGCTCTGTATGGTAGCACCATTAGGTAAATGCTGAGAAGGGGGGTTTATTAGTTTTAAGTAACTTAATATTTCAAAGGTGTATAAGACGTTATTAGAGGATGAGGTCAGCACCTTTAAACTAATTAAAAGGTGCTAAATAATTAATACTACTATTAATAAATCTGTATTAAGTCGTTATTTTAAAGGTTCAGGCTCAGTCATTTTTATACATTGAGTCCCACCATTGAGGTTCATCTTTTAGCTTTTTATCAAAGTACGCTAACATGGTATTCCACCAATCAAATCGTTTATCACGTGCAAAAATTTGGTGGTCGGCACCTTTGTACTCAATTAACTCTACATCTTTATTAAGTAATTTAAGCGCAGTGTACATTGTTAAGCTTTCGCCAACGGGTACATTAGTATCGCTATCACCATGAAGAAGTAGCATAGGTGTTGTTACTTTATCGGCATGAAATACTGGGCTATGCTGGCTGTAAAGCTCAGGATTATTCCACGGAAAGCTATTTTTTGATGCTTCGCCAGAATATAAGTAGCCCCACCAACCTTCACCCCAATACGAGGTAATATTAGAAATACCCGCATGAGCTATTGAAGCACTAAATATATCGGTTTTAGTTGCCAATAACATGGTCATGAAGCCACCGTATGATGCCCCTAAATTTCCTACCTTTTCACTATCAACATAGTTGTATTTCTTTAAAAAGGCTTGCGTGCCTTCGATAATATCGTCTGCAGTGTAGTCGCCCCAGGCATTAACATGCTGCGCTGAAAACTTTTGTCCAAACCCTGTTGCGCCAGTAGGCTGTACTACATAAACAATGTAGCCATTTTCTGCCCATAAGTTAAACGGATAACGACCTGTAAAACCACGCGTAACTGGTGAAGTGCCGCCGTAGTAATACACGAGCGCCGGGTGCTTTTTAGTTTTATCTAAATTGCTAGGAATATAAACGCGGCCAGTTATTTCAACCCCATGTTTATTTTTAAAATTAAACTCTTCTAATGTAGGGAGTCGTGTATTTGCATAGCTACTTGGTTTTGAATCCCATATTAAATCTGTTTTATTTTTACTGACGTTAAGGCGCTTTAGCTGTTGTGGCGCTAAAGCGTTAGTGCCACTTAATAAAATTTCGGTATTACGGTCGTGTGAGTAACTAAATTGTTCAACAATATCCAATCCTGTATTTAACTTTTTAAAGCGCTGTTTACTTAAATCAAATAGGTAAAGTGGTTGAGTGTCTTGCTCTGTTACTTTAATGAGCGCATCGCCGTTTTCTAAAACTTGCAGTTGGCCAATAGCAGAATCGAATTGTTTACTAAGTGCTTTTACATTTTTACCACCTTCAGTAAGTAGGTAAAGTTGCCCGTCGTAGTTATTAGCAAGCATTGCTTTTGGTAGAGCTCTGCCTGCGCCATTTTTAAAGTCAGGGCCTGCAACTACATAAATATCTTTATTTGCGTATTTGGCTAAATTAAACGTTTTGAATTTACCAAGCGATGAAAGCTTGTTTGATTTTAAATCGAGTTCGGCTAACTCTGTTTCAGGGTGGGTTGATGCTTGCATTGCCATTACTGGGCGGCTCATTAATATTTTGCCACGGTTACTATTTGAATCTTCAAGGCTGTAAGAAAGAGGACCTTGGCTAAGTGCTTTTGTTAAACCACTTTTAGTATCAAGCATGTAAATTTGGCTGGTGGTACGTGCATACGACCAACGATCTTGTAGACCTTTATAGTGCTTGGTTAAGCTGTTAGTGCTCTCAGGTGATTTAGACCAGCTAAACAAAAGACTGGTGTCGTTATAAAAGGTAAAGCCATTGGCTCCTTCTAAATCGTTTGCTAATGTTTTTATTGAGAAGTTTTTACGGCTAAGTTGTTTAAGTTCACTATTTAACAAATACACTAAATATTGGTTATCTGGACTCCAAATAATGTTACTTGGTTGGCCTGCTTCGAAGCGATAAAGCGTTTGATTATCTGAATCTTTAAGTACAGTAACTGTATTTGCTTGGTTTTGTGTTTTATCGCTATAAGTGCGAGTAGTAGTAACGTACTGCTTAGCATTAGGTGCGAGTGATAATTGGCTGATTGTAGGGGCATCAAACAATTGTTTTGCAGATAAGCGTTTTGTTTTTGAGGCGCTAAGCGTAATTTTATCAATGTCGTTTTTAGGTGCAAAATCAAGCATTACGTCGTGCCAATTAGCTACTTGTTGGGCTACTATTAAAATAGAGTGAGTACTGTTATTTAAAGCTAACTTATAGCTATTTTTATCACCTGTTTGTAGTTCGCCATTAATAAATAACTGACCTTGCTCAATCCCTTTTAAGGTAAGCGTACCTTGTGTAAAGCGGGTTGTTTCAATATTAAATTTTAGTGCCTGTAACCCACCTAAAGTGAGCGCATTGATTTTATTAAACGGCTGCCAGTTTTGTTTTTTCCCAAATACAGAAAAACTATCTGAGTCTGCTTGTAGCTGCGGCAATAGGTTATTAATAATGGCATTGCCATGAGGTGTTTGAAAAGGCTTTAACTGCATGTCTTCGGCAAGTGGGCCGATAAACTGAATTTTTGATTTATCCAATGGTGCAGCTATTGCAGCAAAGCTTAAGCTGCTAAGCGTCAAAAGAGTCGCTGCGTACTTAAATAGCTTATTTTGATGACACCATGGTGCGCTAAATTTCATTATTATGCCTATTATTATTGGAAGTTTGGCCAAATATAGCATGTATTGATACCATGCTCACATATCCAATATAGAGGAGAGAAAGTGACTTTACTGATAGTTTATATGGTAGTGGCGATTGTTATTTCGTTTTTATGTTCTGTGATGGAGGCTGTGTTATTAAGTATTTCGCCCAGCTATGTTGCATCACTTAGGAAAGATCATCCTGAGCTTGCTAAACAGCTCGAAAAACTTAAAAACAATATAGATCAGCCTTTAGCTGCTATTTTAACTTTAAATACGGTTGCCCATACTGCGGGTGCTGCTGGGGTAGGCGCACAGGCAGCTGTCGTGTTTTCCGATGCGGCTGTAGGTATTGCATCAGCCATTATGACATTCCTCGTATTAATTCTTTCTGAAATTATTCCTAAAACCTTGGGGGCTAATTACTGGCGAGCTCTAACGCCAAGTGTTACTTACGCTTTGAGGTTTTTAGTTATATTGCTAAAGCCTTTTGTATGGTTTGCACAAAAGCTAACAAATTTAATGGGTCCAAAGCACGATGAGGCTTACTATATTCGTCAAGAGATAGAGGCAATGGCTGATATAGGTACGGAGTCGGGTGCATTACATCAGGATGAGTCCGAAATAATTCGTAATTTATTGCATTTTAGACATGCAAAATTATGCGACTTAATGACGCCTCGAACTGTAATTTTTAAAATCCACAAAGACTTAACAGTAAATCAGTATTTAAACGATCACGGCTCGTCGTCATTTTCTCGTATATTGGTATTTGATAAAGACAGCGACGATATTGTTGGGTTTGTGCATAAAAACGATATTATGCTGGCATTTCACCGTTTAGGTACCGATTACAAAATTAGCAAATTGATTAAGCCTATTTATACGGTGCCGAGTTCTCAAAATGTATCGTCGTTACTGCAAACTCTTTTAACAAAGCGCACACATATATGCCTAGTTGTAGATGAGTACGGTGACGTGCAAGGTATTGTAACGCTAGAGGATATGATTGAAGCTTTAATGGGGCTAGAGATTGTAGATGAGCGTGACCAATCTACTAATATGCGCGCAGTAGCAAGGCAGCGTTGGCACAAACGTTTAGCAAGCAGTGCGCATATAGTCAGTGAAGAAGATAAACACACTCGGGGTGATAATTAGTTAACCAGCCCCGATTAAATATTAATACCGCTTTAAGCGGGGCTGCCATCAGTTTTCAGCCAATCTTTAGCCCAAGATATAAATTCGTCTTGTGGTTTAGGGCGGCTAAATAAAAAACCTTGTATGGCTAGTTTTCTTCTATAATGCCTTAAATAAACAAGCTCTTCTGGGCGTTCAACGCCTTCTGCTACTAAGTCTAAATTATCTTTACTCGTAATATTAAATAACGAACTTACGACCACTTGAGAAAATAAATCTGTTTCTATATGGCTAATAAGTGAACGGTCTATTTTAATTTCAGTAAAAGGAAGATTTCGAAGCTGATTCATATTAGTAAAACCAACACCAAAATCGTCTAGCGATATACCAAAGCCATGCATTCTTAATCTGTTTAGTGTTTCTAATTGCATGAGGCTTGAGAGTGCATGTTGTTCTGTTATTTCTATAATTATATTACTAGGTGTGAGTTGGTTTAGTTCTAAAATGAGCAGTAATTTATTAGGGCAGTTTAAGTCGTCGAGCTGAGTTGGCGATAAATTAAATGCCATTTTAAAATCATGACCTAGTTGCGCTTTCATATTTTTGAATTCGCTGGTGGCCTTTTCAAAAAGAGAAAATGTAATTTGATTAATTAAGTTGTGTTGTTCGGCAGTGTTTATAAAACGGTTAGGTAAAATAATATTGCAGTCTTTACTTGATAAAATACGTGCTAAGACTTCAACGCTTTCAATTTTATTGTTATCAGCGTTTATTTTTGGTTGGTAAAAAGGCGTTATTTCATCGTTTTTTAATGCATCAATAAGCTCATCTTTTGAAATGGCTGACTCTTTTAATAAAGTGTGGCTGTTTAATTGCGCCACTTTAATAAGTAACCTACTAACCTGAGACAGTTGCACTGGCTTTGAAATATTACCAATGAGGTGAGCGTTATGTTGTTTCGCGAGATTGGCAGCTAAGCTAATAACTTTATGGTCCATTTCAGAAACAATTATAATACCGCCTTGATAATGTAACTCTCCTAAGTGGCGGATTAGTTCCATGCCGTCCATTTCGGGCATATTGAGATCAGTAAAAATAGCATCAAAGTAGTTGATATCCTCTTTAACTTTTTCAAGCGCTTCTTTTGCATTCAGGCACGTAGTTATAGTGTTAGACATACCCAATTCGTTAAGTATAGCTTCCATAACGATCAAAATTGCTTTTGAATCGTCAACAACTAAAATATTAGGCACTATTTTGTCCACTGTTATCCCTTTCAATGTATCGCTTGGAGTTACTATAAAAGTAGTAGTGTTTTTTTATTTTGTCAGTATCAAATACTTTTATTTTGAAAATAGTTACCTAGCACCTTCACTCGTGTTTTTAAGCTGATTAGGTATACTAGCGCCATTATTTTAAACGGTCTTAATTATGATAAGAATAGATCTTACTTTAGCCGAGCAACCATTTTCGCTTATGGTGTCTGGGCAAAGAATTGTGCAGGTATTTCACGCGCAACAAGCCATTACCTTTGATAACCCTCGTGAAAACTATTTTCAATTTACTTACGACAACAAAGTAATAGGTATCGATACAGCGGCGGTGAAAGAGCAAAGCATTTCGCTCTTTGTAGATGATCAATTTGCAACACAACTTGCGTTACCAGCACCTACAAATGGGTCACCTAAAAAAGGCTTTTTAGGTCTGGCTGCATTAGGTTTTAAGCTTTTTAAAAGTGCTAAGGTAATTAAAGTAGTGCTTGCAGGGGCTTCTGTTGCAGGCTATGCGTGGTTATTTAGTATAGAATTTGCATTAATGCTAATTGGGTGTTTAGTTGTACACGAATACGGCCATGTGCGAGCAATGAAATACTTTGGCATAAAAACCAAAGGTATTTACTTAATCCCGTTTGTTGGTGGGCTAGCTGTAAGTGACGATAAAATAACGACTCGTTGGCAAGATGTAGTTATATCGCTAATGGGGCCTGCATTTGGTTTAATTACCTCGGTACTGGGTGTCGTTTTATATTACGCCACCGAGATGGAAATATTTGCAGGTGTGGCAGTTCTTAGTGCGTTATTAAATTTATTTAACTTGTTACCTATTTTACCGCTTGATGGCGGGCATGTATTAAAAAGTATTAGCTTTTCAATGCGTTCATGGATTGGCTTAAGTGTATGTTTACTCGGTGTACTGTTTGGTTTATGGCTGAGCTACACATTTGGCTTAATGTTACTGGTATTCTTTTTGTTTGTAGGTGCGCTGGAAATTGTATTTGAATGGCGAGGCCGACATTACTCGCATTTAATGCCACTAGATAAATATGGCCAAGGCTTTTCAGCGGTAATGTATGCAGTTGTAGTCGCTGGGCATGTAGCTGTAATGATGCACTTTGCCGATTCAGAAAATCCAATATTAAGCCTTCCAATGACTATTTTATCGAGCTAGCATTTATCGTTCTAGGTAAAAGCGGGCTGTAATATTTGTTACAGCCCGTTAAAAATTAATAAAAGCTCAATACCAGCGATATAAAAACCCCAGTCACAAACAACTGCACAACACAAAACCCCATAATATCTTTTGCTTTTAGGCCTGCTATAGCCAATACGGGCAACGCCCAAAAAGGTTGAATTAAATTAGTCCAGGCATCACCCCATGCAACA
The DNA here is from genome assembly GCF_015864705.1 of Pseudoalteromonas sp. NGC95. Lineage (NCBI taxonomy): Bacteria > Pseudomonadati > Pseudomonadota > Gammaproteobacteria > Alteromonadales > Pseudoalteromonadaceae > Pseudoalteromonas > Pseudoalteromonas sp. NGC95. The sequence goes on along the minus strand of NZ_JADYWR010000002.1, from coordinate 304,713 downwards.
GCCATTGCAACGCGCGATATATCAGCACCTAGCTCTTGTGCTGCAGGTATTACAATAGGTGCTTGTACAGCCCATTGGCCACCGCCAGAGGGGACAAACATATTAACGAGCCCTGCACTTATAAAACTAAAAAATGGCAAGCTATCAGCATCTGCAACGGCAATAAAACCACGTGATATCTGTTGTGCTAATCCGCTATCAATCATTACCGCCATGATGCCTGCATAAAAAGGAAATTGAATAACAATGCCAGCCCCGCTTGGAATTGCTTGTTGCAGACTGTTAAGTAATTTATGGGGTGTTTGATGCAGCGTAATAGCTAAAAACAAAAATACGGCAATAACGCTATTAAGGTTTAAGTTTCCGCCAGCAATAAAAAAGTAATAACCTAAATATGCCAAACCTAATAAGCCAATTGCCATACCGAGTAGTTTACTTTGTTCCAAATGTTGGGCGGGTCTAGTTATTGTTGTGGGCTTAGGTGTTGTCTCTTGTAAAAGAGCTGGGTCGATATATACGCTTTCTTGCTCGCTTGGCAGCATATAGCGATTAACGAGCGGCATAATAATGAATAAACCAACTAATATGGCTATATTAAAGCCCGCAAATAAAGTGTGCTCTGTACTAATAATTCCAATGCTGGCCTCTGAAAAGTGACCATCGGTTGCGATAGTTAAAGGAATCGAACCGGCTAATCCGCCATGCCATACAACAAAACCTGAGTAAGCGCTGGCTACTAATAATCGATAATCAACACGAGTATGTTTAGCAATTGCCTTGGCAAAAAGGGCACCAATAACTAAGCCAAATCCCCAATTTATCCAGCTCGCTAAAAGCGAAATAAGCGTTACCAATATAATTGCTTTAGGTGCTGTATTTGCGAGTGTTGCTAGTTTTTCTAATAACTTACTTATAGGTGGCGTACTTGCCAACATGTAGCCTGTAATTAACACTAGTAGCATTTGCATAGCAAAACTTAATAAGTTCCAAAACCCACCTCCCCACGCTTGTAATACTTCAATGTTGGTTGCGGTTGTAAATAAGCTCGCACTAATAAGAGTAATTATTGTAAGTAAAATTACAAATATAAAAGGGTCGGGAAGATAGCGCTCTACAATTTTAGTAAAAGGGCGGGCTATTTTATTAAGCATAAGCACAACTGTTTTGGTTATTATTTTAACGCTAATTAATCATGAAAAATCACCATTGGCAAACAGCATTTAGTCTTATATTTGTGGTTAAAAGCTTAAACATTGCTTAAAAGCATCGCTTACAGTAACGTACTGTTTATAGATAATTTACTAACGAAGACTTTGTATTATGCCGGTGATATTTAAAAGGCTAGCGTTACTTGTTCGCGCTCATATAGATCAGTTGAGTTGGCAAGCAGTGGCATTAGCTATTTTGACTCATATGCTATTAACATGGAGCTTACTATTTATAGCGAATGAGAAAGCGTTAACCTCGCTTACTACCTTTTTTTACTATTACACAGTAACAACATCAACAGTGGGATATGGTGACTTTAGTCCAACTACTGATCTTGGTCGTTGGGTGGTTGCATTAATACAAATTCCATTTGGTTTAGCTTTATTTGGTGTTTTGCTAGGAAAAGCAGGACAAACTGTTACTTACTTAATTAGGCGCGCTATGACTGGTGATAAAAACTTTGCCCACAGTAACCACCATATTATTATTTTTGGTTGGCACGACACTCGTACAAAAAAGATGATTGATTACATTTTGGCAGATACGAAACGTACTGACCGTCGTATTTTACTCGCGGTAACAGAGCAAATGGATCATCCTTTTTTAGCTAACGAAAGCGTTGATTTTGCACGTTTAACGAGCTTCACTAATTTAGCTGAACTAGAGCGGGTAGCTATTCGTAGTGCTGACAAAGTGATTATTGATGGTCAAGATGACGATCAGACATTTACAACAGCCCTGCGCATAAGTCGCTTAGTAAAAGATGATTGTCATATAAGTGCTCACTTTTTAGATGAAACCAAAGTTGAGATGATGTTAGAGCATTGCCAAAACGTAGAATGTAGTAGTGCAAAATCAGCTGAGATATTAGTACGCTCAATGCAAGATCCAGGTTCGAGCCGTGTGCAAGAGGAGCTGCTATCTACTTTGCACGGCGATACACAATTTAGCTTGAAAGTACCAAGTGGCTGCAAAGATATGGAGTTTGGTACTTTGTTTCATCATTTTAAGCTTGAGCATGATGCAATACTGTTAGGTGTTGCTCATAATTTAAGTGCGCAAAATATGGATTTAAACCCACCATTAGATTACAAAGTAAGTGAAGGCGATATTTTGCACTATATATCGGTAGATCGAGTATTAAGTAGTGAAGTAGACTGGTCGAGCCTAGAAAAATAATGAATGAAGTTGTATTTTTAATTGTTGTTTTAAGTGCTTACATATTACCTGTCGTTATTGTACTCAACAGTAAGCGTACACAGGGTCATGAAAAGAATGGCTGGCTAATGGGAATCATTATATTTTCTTGGTTAGGTTTAATGATGTACTTTACCATTGTGCCCAAGCATAGGCACAAAAAGAAAAAGGCTAAATAGAGTAGTTAGCCTTTATAGCCGTTTTCGTTGGAATAATTACTCTTCCAACTGTTTGAGTTTATGCTCAATTAGAGGGTCGTCAGGTAGAAGTTGCTGGGCGACTTCTAATAGCTGAATAGCATCATTAGGGTGCTCATCTTGGTGCTTAAGTGCCACATCTATTAATGGCTGAATATCAATTTTTGCTTGATGCTCTTGTACATACACTTCTTTTTCATCAGCTAAAATTTTATGCGCTGTACTCAATAATGCTAAACGATGGGGGGAGCCTGCATTAGCCGTATTGAGACTTTGATAATAATCTTCTTTTAAGCGTAAGGTTTTGGTTTGCAGGCGAAACTGTGCAATATTGATTTGCTGATGTTGAATGAAATCAACGGCTACTTGCTTATAAAACCCAAACTTATTCAAATATGTAGCGTGTGTGCCATGTCCCATACCAAATACTCGCAAGTGAGTTAACTGCTTATAGCGCTTGGCGTGCATTCGGTCTATACGATTAGTAGGATCGTAAATAATATAGCCTTGGGCATCTCCTAAATCTAGATCGTGATAATCTTGTTGCCAGTCAAACTGCTGAGCTATATCGGTACTAGAGCGGTCATCCCAGGGTACTAATTCTTTATTTTTAGTACTTACCGGGTGAAAGAACAGTACTTGGTTTAGCTTTAATAGTTTAGCAAAAGCGCCAACAGCAAATCCGCCACGGCTTAAGCCATAGCCTAATCGACAATTAAACGGCGTAAGTAATGTTGATAATTGCTCGAGAAAAAAGATTAAATTGCGATTACGAAACCAATTACTTTTACCTAAATGCTGAAAAGCGATTACGTTTACGTTTTGTTTTTGAGCCAAGTGATAACCCCATGGTGCAAAATCAGGGTGAAGATCTTGCTCTTGCACGTTAGTGCCTGCGGGTGAAAAGGTAAAAAGCAGGGGCTTATTAACGTCAACAAAATCATACTTAACAAATACATCGCCGAGTAAATCACTACCCGTCATGGGTAATCGAGTTTGTTGCTCATTGCGCGGGAGAGTTAACCATTCATCTAACCAATACAGTAATTTCATTAATCCTCCAGCTATAAGTCAGCGTAGATCATATCAAACTCAATGAAATTAGGTCAAACCGAGAGGGTGTTACTGCGCCATTTTGATTATTTCATCCCAGTCATTTTTAGTAACAGGCATTATTGATAGTCGTCCGCCTTTTTTAAGTGCGATTTCAGTAATATTATTATTGGCTTTAATATCTTTAAGGCTAATTAATTTTTTTAAATGGCTTTGGTAAGTAACCTCAACAACAACCCAGCGTGGTTTGTCGCTGGTGGCTTTTGCATCGTAATAGTCGCTACTTAAATCAAACTGAGTAGGGTCAGGGTAGGCATCGTGTGTCACTTCGGCAATACCCGCTACACCTACGTGTTTACAGCTTGAATGGTAAATCATCACTGAATCACCGAGCTTAACGCCATCACGCATGAAGTTTCGCGCTTGGTAATTACGCACGCCTTCCCAAAGAGTCGTTTGTTTTGGTGCGTTTTTTAAATCATCTAATGAAAACGCATCGGGTTCAGTTTTAAATAGCCAGTAAGCCATAACAGTATTCCTAACAAATATTTACTTCCCACTATTGTATAGTATCATTTGGATACTAGGGTAATGAGGAAGAAGTAATGAGCCAAGTATTAGATGATTTATTGTCGTTGTTAACACTTGAAGAAATTGAGCAAGGTTTATATCGAGGACAAAGCCAAGATTTAGGCTTTGGTGCTGTGTTTGGCGGTCAAGTTATGGGGCAGGCGCTTTCTGCCGCTAAAGAAACTCTACCTGAGGGGCGTATAGTTCACTCATTACATTCTTACTTTTTACGCCCAGGCGATCCAGCTAAACCGATTGTTTATGATGTAGAAACTATTCGCGATGGAAAGAGCTTTAGTACTCGCCGAGTAAAAGCGATTCAGTACGGTAAGCCAATTTTTTATATGACAGCGTCGTTTCAGGGTGAAGAAAATGGTTTGTCGCATCAAGCAACAATGCCTGATGTACCCGCACCTGAAGAGTTACGCTCATCACTTGAGTTTTATCAAGATAACGCTTCTCATATCCCTGAAGTCATCCGTAATAAGTTTACGCGTGAAATGCCAATTGAAATGCGACCAGTAACTTTTCATAACCCGTTTAAACCAGAAGTTATGGAGCCGGTAAAGCATATTTGGTTTAAAGCTAATGGTGAAATGCCAGACGATCAGCGCATCCACAATTACTTATTAGCATACGCCTCTGATTTTGAGTTTTTACCAACAGCATTGCAGCCTCATGGTGTATCGTTTATGCAGCCAAATATGCAAGTAGCTACTATTGATCATGCAATGTGGTTTCATCGGCCATTTAGAATGGATGATTGGATTTTGTATTCAATTGACAGTCCAAGTGCGAGTAATGGGTGTGGTTTGGTACGCGGGCAGTTTTTTGATCGCCAAGGCAACTTGGTTGCCTCAACAATGCAAGAAGGGGTTATGCGTCAGCGCTAACCCCCTTTTATAGATATAGTACTAGGGCGTGTTGAACTTTGGTGGGTGAATTTGCAGCAGTATGTTTGGTTTTTAGGCAAGGCAGAGTCTATGCAGTGTGGTTATTCCCCATAAATAGGCGATAACGCAGCATAAAGACCAAACATGCACTGCCCTTTGGGTTCTTTCTAGGGACGATTAATTCTTTGTTGCTCGGTTTTTACTTAGCCCACTAGGTTACAAACCTCGCGCCGCGATTTAATCGCCCCTAGATTGAACAAATTTCAATCCACAAAGATCAACACGCCCTAGTTACACTGATCTTGTACTATATCGCTGATTGACTGCCAGACGCGTGCTGGCAGTAATGTTTTAAGGTGTGCGTAGGTTTCGCAAAGTTGTGTACTGCCTACTAAGCCTTTATCACCCTCTGTTATTAACGACTCGCCACGTAAGTTCTCGATAAAACTAACAAGTACTTTTTTATCAAAAAATTCAGGTGTTTTAATACCATGCAGTGTGCCTAAACGCTGTGCAAGCACTTGGCTCTCTCGTTCTAATTCTGCTTTTTCAATGCCATCACTTGTTTGAATAAAACCAATCACAATAGCGTAACGTTGTAGAGTAAAACTAAGTGCTCGTCCAAGCATTTCTAGCTTAGCTAAGCAGTCATTACTGTTCGTTATATGAATGTTATCGCCATCAAACTCAATTAAATTTTGATCAGCAAAGTTAGCTAAAATACGTGTTATGTAGCTCTCATCAAGAGGCTGTAAATACCATTCTTTAGCAAATAACGGATAAAACGTTTTTACAAGTTGCTGGCATTGCTCAATAGTTGTGCTGTGTTGTTTAAATAGATGTAGTGCAATTAAGCTTGGTACTGCAAACAAGTGCAAAATGTTGTTTCGGTAGTAATTAAACAGTACTTTTTCTTTATCGCTAATAGTAATAATTTCGCCAAATTCATCACTGATAACTTCAAACTTATTCAGCTTTAATGCATGCGTTAGTAATTGCTCTGGTGTTTCGTCTGGCGCGGTTACTTTATCGCTATAGCTTGCATCGCGCTGTAATTGTAGATAAAAATCAAGTTGTGCTAATAGCTTTGGTTTACTCAATGCTTGTTTATCGTTAACCAGCAATATCATCGCTAGTAAGTTAACCGCATTAAGCGCCGCCGCATTATTAATTTTAACCATTACTTGGTCGGCAAGTTTAGTTACTTGTGGCGCTAACCATTGTGGCTTTTGCACATCGGTAGGGTGTATTGAATCACGCCAATCAGGTTGGTTATCGTTTAAGTATTGGTTAATCGAGATTGGATCACCAAAGTTTAAATTACCACGACCGTAGTTTTTAAGGTTTTTGATTGCCTTAAAAATACCAAATATAGATTCGCCTTTTTTATCTTTTCCATCTAGCTCTTTAAGGTAGGTGTTAATTTCCATTACGTGCTCGTAGCCAATGTACACAGGAACGATAGATATTGGTCTGTCTATTCCGCGCAGCATTGCTTGTAATGTCATAGATAGCATACCTGTTTTAGGTGGAAGTAAGCGCCCAGTTCGGCTTCGACCGCCTTCCGTGTAAAACTTAACAGAGTAACCTTTAATAAACAGTTGGCTTAAATACTCTTTGAATATGGCAGAATAAAGTTTATTGCCTGCAAACGAGCGACGAATAAAGAATGCCCCAGAGCGTCTAAATATGCCACCGGCAGGGAAAAAGTTAAGATTTATACCTGCAGCTATATGTGGTGGAACTAAGCCTAAATGATAAATAGAGTAAGTAAGCAGTAAGTAATCCATATGACTGCGATGACAAGGCATATAGATTATTTCATGGCCTTTATCTGTTAGTTCATGAATTTGTTCTGCGTGTTTAATATCAATACCGTTATAGAGCTTATTCCACAACCAAGTTAAAAATCGCTCGGCCACACGTATCATTGCTTCAGAGTAATTAGCGGCTATCTCATCAAGTAGCTTAAGTGCATTTTGGCGGGCTTCTGTTTGGCTAATGTTTTTAGCTTTAGCTTCATCTTGAATTGCTTTTTTTATTGTAGGTGACGCTAATAATGAATTAAATAATTGTTCACGAGAGGGCATTTTAGGGCCTGTAGCAGCTAGCTTTTGGCGCTTAAAGTGAACACGTGCTACACGTAATAATTTATGTGGTAACTCGCTTACATCGGCTTTTTCATTGACTAAAAGCGATAAGTCGAGTGGTTGGCTAAAGCGAATAAAGTTGTCGCGTCCTGAAAACAACACCACAAAAAACTTTCTAAACCAGCTAGGTGTTAGAGAGTGCGTAATTAAAGTGCGTAGCCCCGGCTTTTCTTTACCCGGGTCGCGACCCCATAAAATAGTAACCGGAACCACTTGTACGTTTTGCTGCCCACTTTGTATTAGGTATTCAATAATTTGTTTACCTTGAGCTAAAGCATTGGTGGGCTTAGCTTCATCACCAAAAAGTGGTGGTGGATTTTTAATACCAATAAAACGGTCTAAATCTTGGTTACCTAATACTTGCTCTTCGGTTGGGCTAGGTAGACCATTTTTTTTACACGCATGTGCGAGAGCCGCTAAATCAAATCGTGAATTTAAACGCACTATATAAAATGTAGGGTACTCAGGGTTTAGATCATACTGTTTAATCGGATTTTCTGGCAGCACTTTGCTTTTTACAAATAAGCGGCTAAATCCAGCAGACATAACATTTAAACAATAATTAAAAATACGCATCGACTCACCATATTGAGAGTATTAAGGGCAAAATTAGCGCAGTAGGATACCATAATATCTAAAAATCCCTTAGTTTGCGTAATTAAGGTGTTAACTTGTTTATTGACTAACAGTAGAGGTATTAGTTCAAGTATAGCTAGTAAGCATGTATGGGTGCTTATTTAATCAAATTTATAGGCATTGTATTGTTTCTAAATAGTTGTTGCATTTATCACCAATACCTCTATAATACGCAGGCTTTCAAAATTCCTCTGGGAACTAGAAAGGATAAATTAAGCTTGGATTTCAAGCTAATAAACAGGAGTTCCGATTTGGAACTCAACGTAGATATAATCAAACAGCCGACATCTTAAGTTTTAAGATTGTTTCGGTCGTTTTTTTATGCTCTTTTATATGCTCTTTATATTGAGGTTAAGAATGTCAAATCAACGCATTCGTATTCGCCTAAAAGCTTTTGACCACCGTTTGATTGACCAATCAACGGCAGAAATCGTGGAAACTGCGAAACGCACTGGCGCACAAGTACGTGGTCCAATCCCACTACCTACACGCTTTGAACGTTTTACTGTACTAACTTCACCGCACGTTAATAAAGATGCGCGTGATCAGTACGAGATCCGCACCCATAAACGTCTGATAGACATCGTAGAACCAACTGACAAGACTGTAGACGCGCTTATGCGTTTAGATCTTGCTGCTGGTGTTGATGTTCAAATCAGCCTGGGTTAATCGAAAGATTAGAGAGGTTTTAGGAAAATGGCATTAGGTCTAGTCGGTCGTAAAGTGGGTATGACACGAATCTTCACTGAAGATGGTGTATCTATCCCTGTGACAGTTATTGAAGCGACACCTAACCGCATTGCTCAGATCAAATCTGACGCAACAGACGGTTATAACGCGCTTCAAGTAACCGCAGGCACTAAAAAAGCAAGTCGTGTAAACAAAGCTAAAGCGGGTCATTTCGCTAAAGCTGGTGTTGAAGCGGGTCGCGGTCTGTGGGAATTCCGCCTTAACGGTGGTGAAGGCGATTTTGAAGTAGGCGCTGAGCTTACTGTTGAATTATTCAACGAAATCAACAAGGTTGACGTAACCGGTACTTCTAAAGGTAAAGGTTTCCAAGGTGGTGTTAAGCGCTGGAATTTCAGCATGCAAGACGCTACACATGGTAACTCTCTATCTCACCGTGCTCCTGGTTCAATCGGTCAAAACCAATCACCTGGTAAGGTGTTTAAAGGTAAGAAAATGGCCGGTCATATGGGTGCTGAGCGTGTAACGACTCAAAACTTAGAACTAGTTCGCGTTGACGCTGAGCGTAATTTGCTTTTAGTTAAGGGTGCAGTACCTGGAGCTATTGGCGGTGACGTTATCGTTAAACCAGCTGTTAAAGCATAAGTCCTGGAGATTTAGTGATGGAATTAGCAATTAAAGACGCTTCTGGCGGTCTTGAAGTTTCTGAAGCTACTTTTGGACGTGAGTTTAACGAAGCATTAGTACATCAAGTAGTTGTTGCATACGCAGCAGGTGCTCGTCAAGGTACTCGTGCTCAGAAGACACGTTCTGAAGTAAGCGGTGGTGGTAAAAAACCATGGGCTCAAAAAGGTACTGGCCGTGCACGTGCCGGTACAATCCGTAGCCCAATTTGGCGTTCAGGTGGCGTTAGCTTTGCAGCTAAACCACAAGACCACAGCCAAAAAGTAAACCGTAAAATGTACCGTGGTGCGATTAAAAGCATCTTATCTGAATTAGTTCGTCAAGAGCGTTTAATCGTTGTTGAAAGTTTTGCTCTAGCAGCACCAAAAACTAAAGAACTAGTTGCTAAGCTTAAAGAACTTGAGCTTAAAGATGTTCTTATCGTGACTGAAGAAGTAGATGAAAATCTTTTCTTATCGGCACGTAACCTTTATAAGGTTGACACACGTGATGTAGCTGGTATCGATCCTGTAAGCTTAATTGCTTTCGATAAGGTACTTATTACAGCCGCTGCTGTTAAGCAACTTGAGGAGGCGCTAGCATGATTCGCGAAGAACGTCTTTTAAAAGTGATCCTTGCTCCACATATCTCTGAAAAAAGCACAATTGCTGCTGAAGAAAACAATACTATTGTTTTTAAAGTAGTAAATGACGCAACTAAAGCTGAAATTAAAGTAGCAGTTGAGAAGCTTTTTGAAGTAGAAGTAACTGGTGTTCGCACACTTAACGTTAAGGGTAAAACAAAACGTACTGGCGCACGTTTCGGTCGTCGTAGCGACTGGAAGAAAGCTTACGTTACTCTTAAAGAAGGCAGCGAGCTAGACTTTGTCGGCGGCGCCGAGTAATAAGGGGATAGAATTATGGCACTTCAAAAGTGTAAGCCTACTTCTGCGGGCCGTCGTCACCTAGTTAAAGTGGTTAACTCTGATCTACATAAGGGTAAGCCATACGCACCACTTTTAGAGAAAAACTCTAAATCAGGTGGTCGTAATAACAATGGTCGTATTACGGTTCGTCATATCGGTGGTGGTCATAAACAACACTACCGTTTAATCGATTTTAAACGTACTAAAGATGGCATTCCAGCTACTGTTGAACGTTTAGAATACGATCCAAATCGTAGCGCAAACATCGCTCTTGTATTATATGCAGACGGTGAGCGTCGTTACATTATCGCACCTAAAGGCTTAAAAGCTGGCGATGCAATCCAGTCTGGTGTTGATGCACCAATCAAGCCTGGTAATGCATTACCAATGCGTAATATGCCTGTAGGTTCGACTGTTCACAACGTAGAATTAAAACCAGGTAAAGGTGCTCAAATCGCACGTTCTGCTGGTGCATACGTTCAAATCCTTGCTCGTGATGGTCAGTATGTAACATTACGTCTTCGTTCAGGCGAAGTTCGTAAAGTTGAATCTGATTGTCGTGCGACTCTAGGTGAAGTAGGCAATGCTGAGCATATGCTTCGTTCACTTGGTAAAGCAGGTGCAAATCGCTGGCGTGGTATTCGTCCGACAGTTCGTGGTGTTGCCATGAACCCGGTAGATCACCCACACGGTGGTGGTGAAGGTCGTACATCTGGTGGTCGTCATCCTGTGTCTCCATGGGGTAAACCGACTAAAGGTGCGAAGACGCGTAAGAACAAGCGTACGGATAAATTTATAGTACGTCGTCGTACTAAGTAATATTGAGGAATAGCCATGCCACGCTCTCTCAAGAAGGGTCCTTTTATAGACCTACACTTGCTGAAGAAGGTAGAGAAAGCTTTGGAAAGCGGTGAGAAAAAGCCAATTAAAACTTGGAGCCGTCGTTCAATGATCATACCTAACATGATCGGATTGACCATTGCTGTCCATAATGGTCGCCAGCACGTACCAGTTTTCGTTTCTGACGAAATGATCGGTCACAAACTAGGTGAATTTGCACCAACTCGCACTTACCGTGGCCATGCTGCGGATAAGAAAGCGAAGAAACGATAAGAGGGGAAGATAAATGCAAGCATTAGCTAAACATAAATTCGCCTCTGGTTCGGCGCAAAAAGCACGTCTAGTTGCAGATCAGATCCGCGGGTTACCTGTAGATCGCGCACTAGAAATCCTGGCGTACAGCCCGAAGAAAGCGGCTGTATTAGTTAAGAAAGTACTTGAGTCTGCTATTGCTAACGCAGAGCATAACGAAGGTGCTGACATTGATGAGCTTCGTATAACAACGATCTTTGTGGACGATGGTCCTACAATGAAACGTATTATGCCTCGTGCTAAAGGACGCGCAGACCGCATCCTTAAGCGTACAAGCCATATCACTGTTATGGTTTCAGATAGCTAGGAGTATAAGTAATGGGACAAAAAGTTCATCCTACTGGTATTCGCCTAGGTATATCTAAACCTTGGGTTTCTACCTGGTACGCGAGTTCAAAAGATTTCTCTGCACAGCTTTTTGGCGATCACAAAGTTCGTACATTCCTTACTAAGGAATTGAAAACGGCTTCTGTGTCTAAAATCGTTATTGAGCGTCCAGCAAAATCAATCCGTGTAACAATTCATACGGCTCGTCCGGGTGTTGTTATCGGTAAAAAAGGCGAAGACGTAGAAAAATTACGTCAAGCGGTAACTAAAATCGCTGGTGTACCTGCTCAGATTAATATCTCTGAAGTACGTAAACCAGAACTAGATGCACAACTAGTAGCAGACGGCATTGCCTCTCAACTAGAACGTCGTGTTATGTTCCGTCGCGCTATGAAGCGTTCGGTACAAAATGCAATGCGCATCGGTTCTAAAGGGATTAAAGTTGAAGTTAGCGGTCGTCTTGGCGGCGCTGAAATCGCACGTTCAGAATGGTATCGTGAAGGTCGTGTACCTCTACATACTCTTCGTGCTGATATCGATTACGCAACTTCTGAAGCCTTAACCACTTATGGTATCATTGGTGTTAAAGTTTGGATCTTCAAAGGCGAAGTTATTGGTGGTTTACCACTAGTACAAGAGCAAGAGAAGCCAGCTAAACGCGCACCAAAGAAAGCCAAGAAAAGTGCTAAGTAGAGGTAGCGACTAATGTTACAGCCAAAACGTACAAAATTCCGTAAAATGCACAAAGGCCGCAACCGCGGTTTAGCGCAAAACGGTAACAAAGTAAGCTTCGGTACTTTCGGATTGAAAGCAACTGGCCGTGGCCGTATGACTGCTCGTCAAATCGAAGCAGCTCGTCGTGCTATGACGCGTCACGTGAAACGTCAAGGTAAAATCTGGATTCGTGTCTTCCCTGACAAACCGATTACAGAAAAACCTCTTGAAGTTCGTATGGGTAAAGGTAAAGGTTCTGTTGAATATTGGGTTGCTGAAATTCAGCCTGGTAAAGTACTTTACGAAATGGAAGGTGTTTCAGAAGAGCTTGCTCGTGAAGCATTCGACCTTGCTGCTCGTAAATTGCCATTCAAAACAACTTTCGTAACTCGGACGGTAATGTGATGAAAGCTAGCGAACTAAAAGACAAAAGCGTAGAAGAGCTTAATGCTGAACTTCTAGGACTACTTCGTGAGCAATTTAATATGCGCATGCAAGCTAGCACTGGTCAGTTAGCTCAGACACACACGCTAAGAACAGTACGCCGCGATATCGCGCGTGTAAAAACAGTTATTAACCAGAAGGCAGGTCAATAATGAGCGATAAAATTCGTACTCTTCAAGGCCGTGTAATCAGCGACAAGATGGAAAAATCTTTCACTATCGCTATCGCACGTTACGTGAAGCACCCAATCTATGGGAAATTCATTAAACGTACGACTAAGTTACACGTACATGACGAAAATAACACAGCAAAAGCGGGTGACGTAGTTACTATCCGTGAATGCGCACCAATTTCTAAGAATAAATCTTGGACTTTAGTAGACGTTATTTCTAGTCCAAAACAAGCTTAATTTTTTAATTAAGTTAGTTTTGTAAAAAAGCCCCGGCATTAGCTGGGGCTTTTTGTTTTTAAAGCACCTGCAAACAGTAAACTAGGATGAGCGGGTCACCTGGATTAGTCTTTTATCTGAAAATATAAAGTTATCTTGGGGAATAGTTGAGAGTTTCATTTACCAGTTACTTTTTTGCTAGCAGAACCATCTGCTGAATCAGAAGAAGTTAGATAATAAACTTACATATCTCAGTTAATTTAATGCCAACATGGGGTCATCTAATTCGTGGTGTTACTTTTCTTTTACTATCTTTTAGTCTGAGAACTCACTTACCTTACCTTATTTTATTACAATGATACAGCTTCAAAGTATCGAAAATAGACATCCATACACAATTTTCATTATCAGCTTATCTGGTTTTTTTATGTCTAAAACCTCAATTTATCGCCTTAAATTAATATTCTGGTATGATTAGCAAATATGCGCTTTTGGATGAATTTTTGAGGTAGTAATGACGCGTAGTTTTGAATTTCATTTGACTGATGAAGTAGCCACGGTCGCAATGGGTAATTGCGTTGCTGATATTATAGAGCAAGGTGCGGTTATTTATTTACATGGTGATTTAGGCGCTGGTAAAACAACGTTTACTCGAGGTGTAGTGCAAGGCTTTGGACATACAGGCAAAGTTAAAAGCCCAACGTATACACTTGTTGAACCTTATGAACTCGAGCGCGCAAATGTTTATCATTTTGATTTATACCGCTTAGGTGACCCTGAAGAACTAGAATACATGGGAATACGCGATTATTTTTCACCAGATGCAATTTGCGTTGTTGAGTGGCCAGAAAAAGGTGGTGAATTTATTCCTGTGCCTGATTTAGATATTACTCTAAGCTATATGGGTAACGAACGTAAAATTGTTATTAATAGCGCCAGTGAGCGTGGTGTAGCAATTGTCGAAAAACTAAATAACAAATAATAATATAGTTAAGGCAGTAATTATCAAATGAGCCGAGGTGTAGTTAAACTCTTTATTTACCTTATGGTTATTACCATAAGCTTGCCGCTGTGGGCCAAAAATACAATTAATAGTGTACGCGTATGGCCGTCCCCTGATAGTACGCGTGTGGTATTTGATTTAAATGATAAGCCTGACTTTAGCTATTTCATGCTTAAAAACCCAAGCCGCTTAGTAATTGATTTAGAAAACACTAACGAGTTAAAAATACTACCAGGTGTACCACCAAAACATCAAATAGTGAGCAAGCTACGCTACTCAAAACCTAAAAATAAGCACAGTGTTCGGTTAGTGTTTGAATTAAACGCACCAGTAAAGCCAGTTGTATTTGCTTTAGCGCCTACAGGCCCTTATAAAAACAGGCTCGTTGTTGATTTATACAATAAAAGCCAAGCTGCCACAGTTGTTTCTCCTGCTCAAACAGCAGCTAAAAATCGCCAGTTAAGCCAAGAACGCGATATTGTAATTGCAATTGATGCGGGTCATGGCGGCGAAGATCCAGGTTCAATTGGTCCATCTGGCACGTACGAAAAAACAGTAACACTGCAAATTGCAAAACGTTTAGAGCGCATGATTGATGGCGAACGTGGGATGATTTCGCGCATGGTACGAAGCGGTGACTACTTTGTAAAACTTAATACGCGTACCAATCGTGCTCGTGAAAAAAAGGCCGACTTTTTTGTCTCTATTCATGCTGATGCATTTACGAGCCCGGGACCAAATGGTGCCTCTGTTTGGGTGTTGTCGTTAAGGCGTGCTAATTCAGAGATAGGTAAATGGATAGAAGATAAAGAAAAGCACTCTGAGCTTTTAGGTGGCGCTGCGGATGTAATGAAAGATGCCGCTAACGAAAAATACTTAGCGCAAGCATTACTTGATATGTCGATGGATCACTCTATGAAAACCGGCTTAAACGTAGCTGACGAAGTGGTTAAAGAGCTACGTAAAGTTGCTAAGTTGCATAAGAAAGATCCCCAACATGCGAGTCTTGCTGTACTTAAATCACCAGATATCCCATCAATTTTAGTAGAAACAGGGTTTATATCTAACCCACGAGAAGAAAAGCTGCTTAAAAGTGCTAACCATCAAGAGCGTTTGGCTAAAGCTATATTTACTTCAATTAAAAATTACTATTTAAAAAATCCACCTGATGACTCTTTATTTGCTAAATTAAAGTCGCAATATCCAACAAAGCACAAGGTACGCCCGGGTGAATCTTTAAGTATGTTGGCGAGTCGCTATGGCATTACAGTCACTGAATTAAAACAAGTTAATAAGCTTAGCTCTAATACTTTGTTTATTGGGCAAGAGCTCGATATACCACAAAGTTAGTCATTATTATTAGCGCAATGCTTGCTAGGAAATCTCATGAATATTGAAATATTACCCGCGCGTTTAGCTAACCAAATTGCCGCAGGCGAAGTGGTTGAGCGCCCAGCGTCGGTAGTAAAAGAGCTAGTCGAAAACAGTTTAGATGCTGGCGCTACACGTATTCAGATAGATATAGAGCGTGGCGGTCATAAGCTTATTCGTATACGTGATAACGGTTCAGGGATAAGTAAAGATGAGCTAACGCTCGCGCTTTCTCGTCACGCTACGAGTAAATTAAAATCTCTAGATGACCTTGAAAATATTTGTTCACTTGGTTTTAGGGGAGAAGCGCTTGCGTCAATTAGCTCTGTATCGCGTTTAACGCTGAGCTCAAAACCAAAAGATCAAGAAGCTGCTTGGCAAGCATTTGCAGAAGGTCGCGATATGGCCGTGCAAGTAAAGCCAGTAGCGCACCCTGATGGCACAACCATTGAAGTAAAAGATTTATTTTTTAACACCCCAGCTCGTCGTAAATTCTTGCGTACCGAAAAAACTGAATTTAGCCATATTGATGAGTTGATAAAGCGTATTGCGCTTAGTCGCTTTGATGTCTCTATTACACTAACTCACAACGAAAAAGTAGTAAGGCAGTATCGTGCGAAGACAGATACCTCTCAGGCTATTACACGTGTAGCGCAAGTTGCAGGTAAGGCTTTTGCTGAGCAAGGTTTGCATATTCAATCAGGAGAGGGTGGCTTACAGCTGCATGGTTGGGTGCTACCTGTAGGGTCAGCTAATACGACTCAGTATACTTATGTTAATAATCGTATGATGCGCGATAAACTTATTCTGCATGCTATACGCCAGGCATTTGAAGAAGTAAGCGGAACACAAGAATTACCCGGTTTTGTCATTTATATTGATATAGACCCTCGGCAGGTTGATGTAAATGTTCATCCAGCTAAGCATGAAGTGCGTTTTCATCAAGGGCGCTTAATTCATGACTTTATATTACAGGCTATTAAGCAAGTGGTAGTGCCGCTGCAAGGTGAGTTTACGAATGAACCACTTAGCTCTGAGGTGGAATCTGCGCCTGTGTTTATGGGGTCAGCGCATAGTAGTTCTAATGATACAAAAGCGGATGGAGTATTTGATTACCCTAAATCGCAATTACAGCCCTCTTACTATGGAAGTGCTGGTAGTTCGTCATCAGGTACTAGAAGTGTTGGCGGTGGCGGGGCATACCGTGCTACACCAAGTACAAGCCATCATGATGTAAACGCGTTTTATCAAGGTGTGAGTGAGCAACACGCTGCGCATTTTGATAATGTAGCAAACATACCTGTAGCACAACACCAGTTAGAGTCTGCGCATAATGTTTTAAAGACAGTTTCAATCATCAGTGTTAATGAAGGTGCGTGTGTATTTAGTGTTGAGCAGCAATTGTATTGCTCACATTTCAAATATGCATTGGTAGATGATTGGCATAATCAAATTAAAGAGTCCGGAAGTTTAGAAGGGAAAGCTCTTTTGCTGCCCGTAAGAGTAAACTTATCAAAAGAAGATTGCTTACTTATAGAAGCTCAGCAATCGTGGTTTACTTTACTTGGTTTTGAACTCGTAATAGAAAAACAATTTGTAATGGTTAAAAAATTGCCAGCGTGCTTATATTTACTTGATGTAAGTACAGCGATAGGTGAGCTACTCGATGGGTGTAAAGCAGGGCTTGAAAATATAGAGAATTGGTTAGAGTGGCAGATAAAATGTGTACCTCCCCGGTTTTATTTAAGCAATGTGTTTTTAGCGCAACAAATGCGCTTACAAAATAATCCGCAAACTATTGAACGCTTACGCGAAAAAGCAGTTAAAATAGAGCTAAATCACTATTTAATGCAATTAGATTAAGGTATCAGTGTTGAGTAATTTACCAGTCATATTTTTAATGGGTCCAACTGCTGCTGGTAAAACAGCATTGGCAATCTCACTGTGCGAGCATTTAAATACAGAAATAATCAGCGTTGATTCAGCGTTAGTGTATAAAGATATGAACATTGGTACTGCAAAACCCGATGCAGAAGAACTTGCTAAAGCTCCGCATCATCTGATCGACTTACTTGACCCGAGTGAAACATATTCAGTTGCTGATTTTAGGCGCGATGCAGTACAAAAAATTGACGAATTTCATAGACAAGGTAAAGTACCTGTATTGGTTGGAGGTACAATGTTGTACTTCAAATCTTTAATTGATGGTTTATCGCCTTTGCCTGAAGCAGATACAGTAATAAGATCAGAGCTAGAAGCACAAGCTAAAGAATTTGGCTGGCCTCATTTATATAAAGAATTAGTTAAAGTTGACCCAAAAGCAGCCGAAAAAATAAGTGAGAATGACTCACAAAGAATTAATCGAGCTTTAGAGGTTTACAGGTTAACTGGTAAGACCATGACTGAGTTGCAAAAGCAAAAACAGCCGGCTTTACCCTATACTTTTCATCAATTTGCGATTGCACCGCAAGAACGTAGCGAATTACATCGCCGAATTGAAGAAAGGTTTAAAATAATGATTGATCAGGGGTTTGAAAATGAAGTTTCGACCCTATATCTACGTAAGGATTTACACCCCAATATGCCTTCTATTCGTTGTGTTGGTTATAGACAAATGTGGGATTACCTTGCGGGTGAAACAAGCCATGATGAAATGGTTTTTCGTGGCATCGCAGCAACACGTCAATTGGCAAAACGTCAGTTAACGTGGCTTCGTAGCTGGCCTGATGTTACTTGGTTAACAACGGGTGACGAAGAAAACTTGCATCGTGTAGTAAGTTCGCTAAGCTAGTAGTAGTTGAATATTGTTTTTTATCAAATAAGTTCAGCCACTTAATTATAATAACACCTAGAACGAAGGAACAATAACATGGCAAAAGGCCAATCGTTACAAGACCCATTTTTGAATGCACTACGACGTGAGCGCATTCCAGTATCAATCTTTTTGGTAAATGGCATAAAATTACAAGGCAAAATTCAGTCATTTGACCAATTTGTTATTTTACTAGAGAACACCGTAAATCAAATGGTTTATAAGCATGCAATTTCAACAGTTGTCCCTGCTCGCGCAGTTAACTTCCAAGCAGTTCAAGGGAGTGAAGACACTGAAGAACCAGAAGCTGGTAACTTTTAATTAGGAGCATAATGTTTGTTTGACCGCTATGAATCCGGCGAACAGGCAATTTTAGTTCATATCGACTTACCTAAAGAAGGGGATCGTGAAGATCTTCATGAATTAGAAATGTTGGTATCTTCTGCTGGTGTTAGTAGTTTGGCGGTTGTGCAAGGCAGCCGTCAAGCACCACATCCGAAACTATTCGTCGGTACCGGTAAAGCAGAAGAAATAGCTGAGATTGTCAAAATCCACAATGCAGATGTCGTAATTTTCAATCATCAACTCAGGCCGTCACAAGAGCGTAATTTAGAGCGTGTTTGTCAGTGTCGTGTGCTTGATAGAACGACGCTAATTCTTGATATTTTTGCCCAACGTGCACGTACCCATGAGGGTAAGCTGCAGGTTGAATTGGCACAACTTCGCCATATGTCGACTCGATTAATTCGGGGCTGGACCCATCTTGAACGCCAAAAAGGCGGGATTGGTTTACGTGGACCTGGTGAAACCCAACTTGAAACAGATAGACGATTACTTCGTGCCCGAATTCAAAATATCCGTGCGCGTTTAGCTAAAGTAGCAGTGCAACGCGAACAAGGTAGGCGAGCTCGTACTCGTAACGAAATACCTACGGTATCGTTAGTTGGCTATACCAATGCGGGTAAATCTACATTATTTAATCGAATTACGAATTCAGATGTATACGCGGCCGATCAGTTGTTTGCAACGCTTGACCCGACTCTACGTAAGCTTGAATTAGGTGATGTTGGTCCTGTTATCTTAGCTGATACAGTGGGCTTTATTCGTCATTTACCGCACGACTTAGTTGCTGCTTTTAAAGCAACGCTAACTGAAACTCGTGAAGCTGATTTACAGTTACATGTAATTGACGCAGCAGACTCTCGTCTTCAAGAAAATATTGAACAAGTACAATCGGTGCTTAAAGAAATTGAAGCCGATGAAGTACCACAGCTATTAATTTATAATAAAATTGATGCGCTGGATAACGTAAGCCCACGTATTGATCGAGATGACGAAGGCCAACCTATAAGAGTATGGCTTAGCGCTCAGACTGGTGAAGGGTGTGAATTACTTAGTGAGGCTATTAGTGAACTGCTTGCTAAGAAGATGTTTAACGAAACATTATTTCTTACGCCATTGTATGGTCGCCTAAGGGCTGCATTGTTTAGTTTAAATGCAGTACATGAAGAACGCTTTGATGAGCAAGGTAATTGGCTGTTAGATGTTAGAATACCAATGGTTGAGTGGAATCGTTTAATTAAAGAATTTGGTCCTGAAATTGCTGGTTTTATCAACCGTAATTAAAAATTGACGTTTTAATGTCGGTTTTTGTATGAGAAACGCGGTAGATTTGTTAGATTTAACACAATTTCCTAATTTATTTAGATAACAATGGAGTATAGCTATGGCCTGGAATGAACCGGGTAATAATGGCAATGACAAAGATCCGTGGAATAATAAAGGCGGACGTGATCAAGGCCCACCTGATTTAGACGAGGTGTTCCGCAAGTTTAGTAACAAGTTCGGCGGCTTATTTGGCGGGAAAAAATCCGGCAATGGTAGCGGCGGTGGACTTGGCGGAGCCGGTATTTCATTTATACTTATTATCGCCGTTATTGTATGGGCGTTAAGTGGTATTTATACGGTTAAAGAAGCCGAGCGTGGTGTGGTTCTTCAATTTGGTAAATATGACCGAATTGCTGATCCTGGTCTGCGTTGGAAAATGACGTTTATTGAAACGGTAATCCCAGTAGATATTGAAGCAGTTCGTTCATTATCGGCTTCTGGTTTTATGCTTACTGAAGACGAAAACGTAGTGAGCGTTGAGTTTCAGGTGCAATACCGTGTTATTGACCCATACCTTTATGAATTTAGCGTAACTAACGCTGATAGTAGCTTAGAAGAAGCACTAGATAGTGCACTACGTTACGTTGTGGGCCATGCAAAAATGGACCAAGTATTAACTAATGGCCGTGAGGTTGTTCGTCAAAATACATGGGATGAGCTTAATAAGATTATCGAACCATATAACTTAGGTTTAATTGTTACTGACGTGAACTTTAAAGACTCTCGTCCGCCAACTGAAGTTAAAGATGCATTTGATGATGCGATTGCTGCACAAGAAGATGAAGAACGTTTCATTCGTGAAGCAGAAGCATATGCTCGTGAAATTGAACCGCGTGCTCGTGGTCAAGTAACGCGTATGACTCAAGAAGCGGAAGGTTACCAAGAGCGTATTACATTAGAAGCACAAGGTGAAGTAGCTCGTTTTGAAAAGCTATTACCTGAATATCAAGCAGCTAAAGAAGTTACTCGTGAGCGCTTATACATTGATGCAATGGAAGAAGTGTTAGGGAGTAGTTCTAAAATATTGGTTGATGTTAAAGGCGGTAATAATATGCTTTATTTACCACTTGATAAGATCATGGATAAGCAAGGGACAGCAACACGTGTTGCACTTCCAAGCTCTAGTGATATTCAAGATTTACGCAATAAAGTAAATACGTCGCGCAATAGCTCTGTTAATAGTGGCAATGACCGCTTTAACAACGACCGCTTCAATGATGGGAGATAATCATAATGAAAAACTTTAGTTTAGTAATACTATTAGCTGCCATTGTTATGTCTTTTTCATCGGTATTTGTTGTACCTGAAGGGCAAAAAGCAATTGTAATGTTATTCAGTAAAGTACAAAAAGACAGCGACGATCAAGCGATTGTATATGGCCCAGGCCTACAATTTAAGGTGCCATTTTTTAGCCAAGTACGTCGTATTGATGCACGTATTCAAACGCTAGATGGTGCGCCGGACCGCTTTGTTACTAGTGAGAAAAAAGACTTAATTGTTGATTCGTTTGTAAAATGGCGTGTTAATGACTTTAGCGCTTTTTACTTACGTGCCCGTGGCGATAAGCAATATGCTGAAACGCTACTTAAACAAAAAGTAAATAATGGTCTTCGTACAAACTTTGGTACACGTACAATTCGCGAAATTGTATCGGGTGA
This sequence comes from Pseudoalteromonas sp. NGC95, assembly GCF_015864705.1. NCBI lineage: Bacteria > Pseudomonadati > Pseudomonadota > Gammaproteobacteria > Alteromonadales > Pseudoalteromonadaceae > Pseudoalteromonas > Pseudoalteromonas sp. NGC95. Next base: position 282,996 of record NZ_JADYWR010000002.1, on the reverse strand, counting down.
GCGTAGCGAGTTGATGGAAGAAGCGTTAGTACAAGCTTCTGAAAGTGCACGTGAGCTTGGTATTGAGGTGCTAGACGTACGTGTTAAGCAAATTAACCTACCACAAGAAGTGAGTAGCTCTATTTACCAACGTATGCGCGCTGAGCGTACTGCTGTTGCAAAAGAGCATCGTTCTGAAGGTCAGGAAAAAGCCGAGACTATTCGTGCGGGTGTTGACCGTCGTGTAACAGTAATGCTTGCCGATGCAGAGCGTAATGCGCGTTCTGTACGTGGTCAAGGCGATGCTGATGCCGCAGGCATCTATGCAAGCGCGTATAACAAAGACCCTGAGTTCTTTAGTTTTGTGCGTTCGCTTGAGGCTTACAAAAAGACTTTTAAAAATAAGCAAGACGTTATGGTGCTTTCACCAGATAGCGACTTCTTCCAATATATGAAAGGCGCTAAAGCTCAATAGGTTTTACGTTAATTATTTAGAAGTTAAAAAGCCTCGCATTTGCGGGGCTTTTTGTTAAACACAGTCTAGTGCTTTAAATCACTGTTATTTATGTGGTTATTAGCTAATATTTGGATATAACAAATGCGCGCAGAAAAAATAAGCTGAACAGGGGTGATCTTTACTTTAGTTTTCTGGTAAAATCTCGTCCTAATTTTCTCTAAGTGAATTTACGATGGGTAAAAACGTTGTTGTATTAGGCACCCAATGGGGTGACGAAGGAAAGGGTAAGGTAGTTGATCTCCTTACAGACAAAGCATCTTTAGTAGTTCGTTATCAAGGTGGCCACAATGCGGGTCATACTTTAGTTATCGAAGGTGAAAAGACGGTTCTACACCTTATTCCATCGGGTGTATTACGTGACAATGTTAAATGTGTGATTGGTAATGGTGTAGTTTTATCACCAGAAGCGCTAATGAGAGAAATTGGCATGCTTGAAGAACGCGGCGTACCTGTACGTGAGCGTCTTTTAATAAGTGAAGCATGTCCGCTAATCTTGCCTTTCCATGTTGCATTAGATGTAGCCCGCGAAACTGCTCGTGGCGATAAGCCAATTGGTACAACTGGCCGTGGTATCGGTCCTGCGTACGAAGATAAAGTGGCTCGCCGTGGTTTACGCGTAGGCGATTTATTTAATCCTGAATTATTTGCAGCTAAATTAAAAGAAGTTCTTGAATACCATAACTTCACTTTAGTTAACTACTACAAAGTAGACGCTGTAGATTTCCAAAAAACGTTTGATGATGCAATGGCTGTTGCTGATATCTTAAAAGCAATGGTTGTAGATGTAACTGAGCTTTTAGATCAAACGCGTTTAGCAGGCGAAAACATTTTATTTGAAGGTGCACAAGGTACGTTACTTGATATCGATCACGGTACTTACCCTTATGTAACATCTTCAAATACTACAGCTGGTGGCGTTGCTACTGGTGCAGGTTTTGGTCCATTAAACCTTGATTACGTTTTAGGTATTATTAAAGCGTACACTACACGTGTTGGTTCAGGTCCTTTCCCTACAGAGCTTTACGACGGTCTTGAGAAACAAGATCCAGTTGGTAAGCACTTAGGTGATAAAGGCCATGAGTTTGGCGCTACAACAGGTCGACTTCGTCGTACTGGTTGGTTAGATGCAGTGGCTATGCGCCGTGCGGTTCAAATCAACAGTATTTCAGGTTTTTGTTTAACTAAGCTTGATGTTTTAGATGGCTTAGAAACGCTTAAAATCTGTATTGGTTACAAGCTTGAAGATGGCACAGTTACTAACGTAACACCATTAGCAGCTGAAGGTTATGATAAAGTAACGCCAGTATACGAAGAAATGCCAGGTTGGTCAGAAAACACTGTTGGTGTAACGAGTCTTGACGGTTTACCAAAAGCTGCGATTGACTACATCAAGCGTATTGAAGAAATTACGGGTGTTCCAATTGATATTATTTCTACAGGTCCAGACCGCGTAGAAACTATGGTACTTCGCAACCCGTTTGCGTAATTACCATTAGATTAAAAAAAGCTGCCTAGTGCAGCTTTTTTTGTATCTAAAATTCACCTTGGAACGATCTTTGTATATATTTTAATAAGTTTATTTTTATAAGTGGTGAGCATGCGTTTATTTTACCGTAATTGCGTATTAAGGCTTTCATTAATTCCGCTGTCTTTATTTATAGCAACCAACAGCTTAGCTACAGAAAGCCCTGCTGCTGTACCGCTGTATACAGAATCTGAGCTAATTGCGTTAATAAATAAAAATACGCATTTAGCGCGGGTAAAGGCAGATGATTGCCAGTTAGTGCAAGATATAGAAGCACGAGCCAATAAAATGGCATTGCCGTCTTATCAATTTTTATACGGCGATATGCTGGCTTATAACGTGTGCGTGGATCGTAATGTAGAGTTAGGTGTGTATTACATGCGAAAAGCGGCTGAACAAGGCTTAGCGGCAGCGCTAGAGCAGTTAGGGCGTTACTACGACACCGGGCGTTTAGTTCAGCAAGATAAAGCAATGGCAATTACGTATTTGCGTGAAGCGTCGTCGCAAGGCAATTTAAAAGCACAACTACGTTTGGTTAAATTATTTAATGATGGCTATGGCAGCCCGCGTGATTTTGAAGATGCATACCGTTGGCTATTTAATTCTATGGTCGCAGATAAAGCGACTCATAAAAAAATTGAGCGAGCGCTGACTAAGTTAGCGCAAAAAATGCCAGATAGTGTGGTTGCGCGAGCTCGCCTTCCTATTTAATGGCTCTTAAAAAACAAAACCCTAACTCTTTAAGTTAGGGTTTTTGAGTTTTTACAGGTAGTAAAAGTGTTTAACTTTCTTCTTTAGCCTTTGTTTGCGGGTCTTTTAAGACCGACATTTTAGGCGGCTGTAATGCAACAACACGCTCGCCTTCTTGCGGCGGTTTTTCCATGTTGATTGTAAACGGTCTTAGCTTAATTGGCGTATCGTCGTCGCTGTCTTTATCACCTTTAAGAATAAACAAAGGGATAGCCTCAGGGTTCATTTCTAGATATTGCTCCCAGCTAAACTCATCCGAGATGCGTGTTGAACTAACCTTACCGCCTTTAGCTATAATACTGCTTAAACGTGCATACGAGCCTTCGTCTCCAAACAATATTTGTCTAGATAAAAACGTTGCGCTGTCTTTATTTGCTTTAGCATGCGACGTTGATGAGCGAAGCGAAAATACATTTTTTTCATTAAGTAAATGCGAAAAGTATTGAACGCCTAGCGCATTATGATGACGGTTTGGCGATAGCGCTAAGACACTACGAATAGTTGTTAGAGGTAAGTAGCGTTCAGCATGCTCTGATTGCGGGTTACCATAATAACAAGCTAAGCCATCCATACGTGCCATTCTGCAGTTTTCCCATGCAGGATCTGAAAGGTGAACCGGAATATTCTGCTCTTGTAAGCCACGTCCAATTGCACGCGATACATGGTTTGCACCAATAATTAATATTGTATTTGGTGATGGTTGGCGTACGCCTAATAGCTTAGCAACAGGAATGGCTGTTAAGCTTTGCAGCACAACCGTAATGATGATCACCGTAAATATAAGTGGCACCATTTTTTCAGCATCAGCAACGCCAGCTTCCATCATACTTAGTGCAAATACTGACCCAACGGCTGCGGCAACTATACCGCGTGGAGCAATCCAGGCAAGTACCAAGCGAGACTTCATTGGTAAGTCAGTACCAAAGGTCGAAATAGCAATACACAGTGGGCGTGCAACAAAAAGCACAATAGCTAAAAATATAAATACATCGCTGTCGAGCATCATCAAATCAGAAAGCTGTAAGCGTGCTGCAAGTAAAATAAATAGCGTCGATATTAATATCATCGACAAGTCTTCTTTAAACTCAAGTACAGAATCTATTTCTAAATCGTCTTGGTTCGCAAGCCAAATACCAAATACAGTTACTGCTAATAAGCCTGATTCATGGCTTAAATAGTTTGATACAGAAAAACTAATAAGGACTAGTGCTAAAATCCCAAACTTATGTAATTCAAATGGCAGCCACTCGCGACGCATTAATAGGGTTGTTAGCCAACCTGCAGCAACACCAATACTTAAACCAACACCCAGGGTTTTAACTAAAGCAATAATAGTATGACTAAATACTTCGCCTTGGCCTACAAGCATTACAGCTTCAAATACCAATACAGCAAATAATGCGCCAATAGGATCTATTACAATACCTTCCCAGCGAAGTATGCGGTCTATGTCTTGTGTTGGACGCATTGAGTTTAATAGCGGTGCTATAACTGTAGGGCCAGTAACAACGAGTACTGCGCCTAGTACCGCAGCAACACGCCAATTGAGCTCAAGCAACCAGTAGGCGCTTAAGCTAATAATAATGCAGGTAGTAAGCATACCGATTGAGCAGAGATTCCTTACAACTTTTCCTATCCCTTTTAATTCTCTGAAATGCAGAGTTAAGGAACCTTCAAATAAAATGATGGCAACGCTTAGTGATACTACTGGAAACAGTAAATCACCTAAAAGTGCATCAGGGTCTAAAACACCACTAAATGGTCCAAGTAAAAGACCAGTAAGCAATAAAAAAAGAATAGCGGGTACTCTAAAAGCCCACGCGACCCATTGGGCAAGCACAGAGCAAAGTGCGATACCGGCTATGTAAATTGCTGACATAGATTAAGAATTCCTTATTTATGACGATATGTTTAGAAAGTATAACTTTTGTTAATTATTAATACAGGGGTATACACCGGAAACTCAAATATTACTAATCAATTTTAGCTGCTTATAAAAGATTAGTAGGCTTAAATTATTTAGCGAGAACTTAGCCACCTTATTTTAAAGTGTATTAATTGTTTAATTTATTGAATTTTAATAACAATATAAAGGGTATGAGTGTTTCGTATTAACTTAGTTCGAATTTTAACCTTGATTTTAAAGGGGTATTTGGTGTATTATACTTCGTGTTCTAATAATTAGTCATCTAACGAAGTTTATTGAAGATAAAACAGGCTTGTTAATCTTAACGTCATTTTTAATCTTTATAATCATGTGTTAGTGATGTTTCTAGTATTTGAGCATTACAAAATATCATTTGCCGAATTCTTGGTATGGTTTTGCCAAACAAGTTTATTTAATTATTTAAGTAAATAAAGGTTTGAGTTGAACTATTACTTTCAATATTTAGCCCCCCATCGTGGCGGTTAAATCTCGGTCCTTTGGTCTTCACCCTATCTGTTGGTGTATCAGACTTTAGAGGCTCTATGTATGTTGTTAATAAAAAAGCCACACACAGCTTTTTACAGCGATGCATAAACAACACTTTTAAATTTTTTGATTAGTGCTGCTCAATATTTTTGGGTTGTTGCTACTTTTACTTGACCTCAAATCTAAGCTTCTTGTTTTAGATATGGTTTTTGCGTGTGTGTAAAAAAGTGTTGCCTAAATGAAAAGAAAAATTCGAAGCTATGTTTTAAACCTAGCTACTTAGTTTTAGCTCGTCTAATTAAGATGAGCGCAGATAAAATGGAAAGTTGAGCATTTATGCAAAAGTTAAATTGGCGACGTATCGTACTTAAAGTAGGTAGTGCATTAATTGCACCAGATCAAGATGGCTGCCGTTCGCGTTACATATTAACCATCGCACAGTTCATTGTTCGTTGTCGTGCCCGTGGAATCGAGGTGATTTTAGTATCATCGGGTTCTGTAGCGGCTGGAGCGCATTTATTCCCATCAGACAAACCTCGCTCTGTGGTGATGAAAAAAGCAATGGCAGCAGCAGGCCAAACAGAAATGATCGCCATGTGGGACCGCTTTTTTGACTTTCCATCTGCGCAACTATTATTAACGCACGGCGATTTACGTGACCGCGAGCGTTACCAAAGTATTCGCGAAACAGTGTTTACTTTGCTTGAGCATGGTGTTTTTCCTATCATTAATGAAAATGATGCTGTAACTACCGACGACTTAAGAGTGGGTGATAACGACAACTTATCAGCAATGGTCGCAGCAGCAGCCGATGCCGATGCGTTATTAATATTCTCAGACGTTGATGGGTTATATGATAAAAACCCTAACTTACATGATGATGCGGTGTTACTGCCTGAAATAAAATCAATTGATGAATCTATTTATGCTATGGCAGGATGTGCTACAAGTGCTGTTGGTACTGGTGGCATGAAAACCAAAATAGAAGCGGCAGAAAAAGCAACGTCACACGGTATCGCGACTTATATTATAAACGGCTTTAAAGAAGAAACATTTACGAAACTGCTAGCTGGGGAAAATCCTGGTAGCGTATTTTTACCGTACGAAAAGCCGATGCAAGATTCTGTACATTGGATGACACACACAGCAAATGAGCAAGGTGAAGTTGTTGTTGATGGATCATTTGATGAATCCCTTGAAGGTGAAAGTGGATGTATTCGCGGTGATGAAATCATGGAAGTCCATGGTGAATTTGCTGTTGGTGATACCATTTTAGTACGTAGTGAAGACGGTACGCGTTTAGCTAAAGCGACCGCAAATTATAGTAGCTGTTTGTTAAACTTTATTGCAGACAACGAACAGAGTGAATTCAGCGAAAAAATGCAGGATTCAATTGGACCAGTTATATCTGAAAAACATATCGCATTATTGGAGAAGTCATGAGTTTAATTACGGACATTTCACGCCAGACAGCTAAAGCTGCCCATACACTTGCTTTACTCGATACCGAGACTAAAAATCAAGTACTAGTTGAAATGGCAGCGGCACTAAGAGAGCAAAAAGCATTTATAATCAAAGAAAACGAAAGTGACCTAAGCGCAGCACGCGACAATAACTTAGCAGCCTCAATGATCGACCGCTTAACGCTAAACGATGAGCGTATTGAAGCAATGGCAGAAGGCATTGAAGTAATCGTAAGCCTGGACGATCCTGTTGGTCAGCTACGTGATATCACAGAGCGTCCAAATGGCATTAAAATTCGTAAAATGCGCGTACCTCTTGGCGTTGTATGTATGATTTACGAAGCACGCCCAAATGTAACAGCAGATGCTGGCGCATTATGTTTTAAATCAGGTAATGGCGTAATTTTACGTGGCGGTAAAGAAGCACTTAAAAGTTCGCAAGCTATCGCAAGTGTAATGCACAGCGTACTTGAAAAGCATAACTTACCAGTATCACTTATTTCAGTGATTCCAGATCCAGATCGTGCACTATTAATGGAATTAATGCAGCAACGTGAAAGCATTGACTTAATAATTCCACGTGGCGGTGAAGGCTTAATTAACTTTGTTACTGAAAACAGTACGATCCCAGTAATTCAGCATTACAAAGGCGTTTGTCATCTATATGTAGATAAAGATGCAGACCTAGAAATTGCGCTTAACTTACTACTTAACGGTAAAACGCAGCGTACCGGTGTTTGTAATGCACTTGAGGGCTTAGTAGTTCATCAAGATGTTGCAGATGAGTTTTTAAATCTGTGCGCAGTTGTATTACGCCAAGAAGGTGTAAAAATAAATGCTGACAGCTTTGCAGCTAAATACTTTGATAATGCAACTGTGTTAGCCGATAACGAATTTGGTGAAGAATATCTAGACCTAGAAATCGCTATTCGTGTTGTACCAAACTTTACGGCAGCGGTTGAACACATTGCACAGTTTGGTTCAAACCACACTGAAGTAATTTGCACTAAAAACGCAGCCGCTGCAGAGTTATTCCAGCGTAGTGTTGATGCCTCTGTAGTGATGGTTAATACATCATCTCGCTTTTCTGATGGCTCACAGCTGGGTCTAGGCGCAGAGATTGGTATAGCAACTTCTAAGCTTCATGCATACGGACCTATGGGACTTGAGTCACTTACTACTGAGAAGTACTTAGTGAATGGTGAAGGCCAAGTTCGCGAGTAACCGCTAAAGCTTAATTTCATTAAAAAGCCGAGTATGGAAATACTCGGCTTTTTTTTTTCAGACTACTCTGTAATTAATTTAGTTTTTCAAGCCAGTCGCTTGCAGGTTCAGGCCTGTGTAAATAATAGCCTTGAAGAATAACTTCTGGATATTCTTGCAATAAATCAAAGTGGGACTGGTTCTCTACACCTTCAGCAACTATCTCGAGTTCAAATAAACGGCCTAAGCTTACAATCATATCAATAATCAACTTATCGTTATTATCAGTCGGTGCTTCCAATACAAAAGAACGGTCAATTTTTAGTTCTTGTATGGGTAATTGTTTAAGGTAAGTTAAACTCGAATATCCAGTACCAAAGTCATCAATTGATACCCTAATACCTAGCTTCTTGAGAAAGTGAACAGCCTCAATAGCCGCTTCCATGTGGTTAAGCAATGTACCTTCAATTATCTCAATAGTGAGTTGCTGAGGATTAATGCTATGTTGCTTTATTTGTTGGCTAATAAAGCTTAAAAAACGCGCTTCATGAAAGTGCCTGCCACTTACATTAATTGATAGGTTTAACTCAGGGTGAGTTTTACTAAGTTGCGTTAATATTTCAAGTGCATTTGAAGTTACCCAGCAATCTAAGTCATAAATTATATCTGACTCTTCGGCTATAGATATAAACTCACCAGGGCTAATGAAGCCTTTTTGAGGATGCTCCCACCTTAATAAAACCTCAGCCCCTTTAAGGGTTTGGCTTCGGTCAAATTGGGATTGTAAATATAGGGATAACTCATTATTTGAGATTGCTTTACGTAAATCTTGCTCGATTTCAAAACGGCGTTTTGCTTGCTCGCCAAACGAAGTATCAAAAAAGGTAACTCTATTACCGCCTTTTTCTTTTGCTTTGTAACAAGCCGCCTCACAGTTACGGATTGTTTCTATAGCACTTTCCCACTGATCTTCCCGAGGAAAAATATACGTGCCAATACTTACTGTTAAGCTAACGTCTTGTTCATCAACGACAAAGGGGTGGTTTACACTTATGATCAGTTCTTGGGCTTTATTTTCAGCCATAGCTTGGGCTCTGATCCTGCCAACGCCTTTTTCAACTGTACACAGTACTGCAAATTCATCACTGCCTAAGCGAGCAATAACATCTTTTTTATTCACCTTAGAATGAATTCGTTTAGTTAATTCTTTTAAAATGTTATCGCCAGCGAGTAGGCCTAATCCATCATTTATTGAGTGGAAGCTGTCTATGTCAATAATATAAATATAGGCATAACTATTTTCGGTACTACAAACCTGAAGTTGCTGCTCCAACTGCTTTAAAAAACCATTTCGGTTGGGCAAACCTGTAAGTTCATCATGCCATGTGAGGTAGTGAATTCTTTCTTGCGTTATCTTAACGCTAGAAATATCACTAAATACACCAATATAGTGCACGTTGGTATCTTGCTCGCCTCTTACCATACTAAGAGTTAATAACTCAGGATAAAGCTCGCCATTTTTTCGTCTGGTTACTAGCTCTCCACTCCAATATCCTGCTTGGTTTGCATGATGCCATACTTGATCAAAGCTAATACTAGGGTGGTTATTTTGTTTAATATCGTGCAACTGCATTTGCAGGGAGTCAGATTCAGAGTAACCTGTAATCCGGCAAAATGAAGGGTTTACGGCAATGATTTTTCCGTTACTGTCGGTAATAACAACACCATCGGCAGTTCCCGTTAGGGCTTGATAAAATAATTTTTGTTTTGATGAGAGCTCTTTTAATTCTTCTTCTCGCTGGCTTAGCTCTTGTATTAGTGATTCTATTTCAAGTAGCTTGTCGTGCAGGTCAAAGTTTTTTTCGATAAGCCTATCTAGCATGCCTTGAGCGGTAATATGAGTGCGAATGCGTGCTCTAACGAGCGCTAGCTTGTAAGGTTTGTGTATGTAGTCAATTGCGCCCATAGCAAAGCCTTTTTCTTCAGACTCTTCCTCGGTAAGCGCAGTTACAAATATGACGGGGATGCCTTTGGTATTTTGTTTCGCTTTGAGTATATTACATACTTCGTAGCCGTCCATGCCAGGCATCATTATGTCTAATAAAATCAAGTCAGGCCGAGTTGACTCAATAAAGATCAAAGCCTGCTCACCACTAGTAGAAATACGTACATCGTAGTCAGTTAAAAGTCCTTCTACTAATACGTGTAAATTACTAGGTTCGTCATCAACAATAAGAATTAAAGGTTTATGTTTTTTCTCTGTGGTTAATCCATTACTGTTTGCGAGGTAATTTGAATGCACTATCTGTCCTTCTCTGCGTTCTTTACAATATTAAATCTAGTTCAGGTTAGTGGTTATGCCTAATTTTTATTATCGTTTCTATACTTATCAATAAGCTCAATTACTAACGCGTAGTTAAAATGATCAATTGCTTCTTTGAGCTTAAATAGAGAGTGGCCTCTATCATATTGATTCATTTCTAGCTGTCTAACCAAACTGCTAGGTACGGGGCGAGCCGTTAATGCTAATGAGTATATATTATCAATAACCGAGTCTTCGTTTTCTAGTTCATGTTGCTGTATATGTTCTTTTTTGAAGCTATCAGCTATCAAAAATTGTTTTACAGCAAAAAGTGTAAGTATTAATTGCTCATTAAAATGAGATAAATTAATACTTTTCTTATCTATTAAGCTTTTCTCAACACTTTGCGCACTTTGTTGCAGTAGCTCAAAGCCTAATGTGCCGGCCAAGCCTTTGAGTGTATGTACTAGTCGAATTAAGCTTTCTAACTCTCCATTTTTGATTAATATATCAGCTTTAATCGAAAAGTCATTGTAATCGTTGACAAACTGAGTAAATAATTTAGCTAACAATTCGTCATTGTTTTCTAGGTTTTCTTTTGCTAAAGGCAGGTTTATAGTGCTCAGAGATTCGCTACTTTGCAGATGCTTTTCTATACTTTCGTAAAGCGCATCAAAAATAATCGGTTTTACTAAAAAGTCATCCATACCCGCTCTAAACGCTGCTTTTTTATCATTAGGATCTGCGGCTGCCGTAATGGCAATTATGGGAGTTTTGTAGCCTCTCTCTCTTAATATGCTTGTTGCTTCAAGCCCATCCATAACTGGCATTTGAACATCCATAAAAATAATATCGATGTCATTTATCTCTACTTTATCTAATGCATCATGTCCATTATCAGCAATGATCACGGTCATATCTAATTTTGCTAAAAGGGCGGAGGCTATTTCTTGGTTAATTCTATTATCATCAACAACTAATGCATTAAAACCCGAGAATTTAGGGTGAGGCTTTAATTGCTTTTCTTTAAAATTATTTGGTGAAAGCTTTCTTAAAATTTCAACTTCACTATTTTTATTACCAATAATTATAATGTCTATATTTTCATTTCTTGCAATTGGCTCAGGAGACTCTTCATCGGTAATTAATAAAATCAGTGTCAATTTTTCATTAACGTTTTTATTTTGAGCGTACAGTTGTTGTAAAATAAAGTTATCGTTGAGCTCTTTTTTTTCTATCGACATTATTACAATACTAAATGGGCTACTAGGCTGAGACATTTTTGCAATGGCCCTTAATGGTTCTTGTGTTGTTTCTGTCGTTATATTTATATCACTTAGTAAGTCCATTAATTTTTTAATTTGCTCATTATCGGGGCTAATTAATAAGGCGTGTTTTTTAAGCTTTTGTTGCTCAGATAAAGTAAAGGGTAGAGTAAAGAAAAACTCGCTACCTTGATTAATCGTGCTCCTTACTTGTATATCTCCGCCCAGCAATTTAGTTAATTGTTTGCTTATAGTGAGTCCTAAACCGGTCCCACCATACTTTCTTGTTGTGCTTGAATCACCTTGCGAGAAAGACTGAAATATAATTTTTGATTGCTCTTCAGTCATCCCAATACCCGTGTCTTTTATACTAAAGCGTAGGTTTATTGTTTTTTCGTGTTGAGATGTCGCTTCTATAATTAATGATATTTCACCATGCTCTGTAAACTTAATTGCGTTACCTACACAATTATTTATTATTTGGCTTAAGTGCATTGGGTCGCCAATAAGTTCAAGTCCTGCATCAACGTGTAAAGTGAAATTTAGTAGCAAGCCTTTTTGCTTGGCATTTGTTGAGAATAAATTTTGAACGTTAGAAACAATAGTATGTAAAGTAAAAGGGATTTGCTCTAACTGGACTTTTTCCGATTCTAGTTTAGAAAAATCTAGAATATTATTTAAAATCTGCAATAAATTTTGAGCACTTGAAAAAGCTTTATCTGCATAATGTTTTTGTCTTGAGGGAAGCTCACTGCTTTGTAAAAGCTGCAGCATACCTAATATGCCATTCATTGGGGTGCGAAGTTCATGACTCATATTGGCTACAAAATCTATTTTTGTTTTATTGGCTTTATCGGTTTGCTCCATAGCACTCGTCAGGTCGGCATTCATTGCTTCCATTTGGGAATTTAATACGCGGGTTTCATTGAGTAGCTCTTTGGTTTGCTTATTTTTTAAATATAAAGCGTTTGCTGCTTTTATTACCGATGCTATTTCAGTTTGATTTTGGCTGTTATTTGAAATAGTTACTGGCTTTTCGCTATTCATATCTTTAAGTAATAAAGTGAGCTGAGTAATTGGTTTTATAACCGATCTAAAAATAAAATAGCTTAATAATAAAATGATTAACATAATTAAAACGGCAAATATATTTGCCTGTTCTGTATTTTTTGCTAAGTGGCTACTTAGTAGCTCTTCTGTGTCGGTTAGTTTATTTTTTTCTATATTTTTAATTTCATTAGTTAAATACAGCAATTCGTTTTCTATGCCTGTAAGCACTACATTTACAGAAAAAGTGTAGCTACGGGTGAGTAATACAAGTTGGTTATAAGCTTGTTTTAAGCTTGTTGTTTTATTGGAGAGGGATTCATTTATTACAGAGGTGCTCGTTAGTTTTTTATGTAAGTGATTTAAGTTTTGTTTTACATTTTGTGCTTCATCAAAATTAGGTTTATAGAGATAGCTTATAATTGCGTGTTTTAAATTACTTATTGTGAGTAAAACATCGTTAAAAATAACTTTATTATCATTGTTTGAAGACCCTTCTAAATCACTAATTGTTACCTGTAGGTCATCAATTGGCTGTTTGAACTGAGTAGTGTAAAGGTGTTCGCGTTTTTGTCTGTTTACGACAACTTGGCCAAATGTATCTTGGTAATTATTTAGATACTCGCCAAGGCGTATTAGTGAGTTTTGATACTCAGAGGTCTGGTTTTGAGTGTTTGTTTTTAGCTGCTCGAGATTTAGATTTGCCTTATTTAAATAAAAATTAAATTTGGTAATTGTATTTTCATTTGCATTGTCAATAAATGAAACTGCATGCCCTTGCAGGGAAATAATATCGTTTTCTAAGTGATTCACAGCTTCACTTTGAATAAGCGCGTTATGCTGCGACTTTTGCAAGTTAAGTAAGGACGTTTGCGAATAGTTAAACAAATAGCTTTGTAAAAGAAGTAATCCAATCAGCGAACACAAAGCTAATATTATTTTTGATTTAATTGAATTTATTATCATTATCGGCTAATCAACTCATACCATTTTTGCAGGCTGTAGTCATAGGTTGGCATAACTGTATTCCATACTGCTACATTGCTAAAGCGTTTATGGTAACTACCGCCATTACGTTGTCCACCTGCTTTTACTGCTACGTCGCCATTTGTATTTAATAAATCTATACTTGTTACTTTTCCACCGTACCAGTAATCCCATTCGGCTGGCGATAAGAGTAGTTTAGAGCGTTGTGGGTTACTAATGTAATAACCTTGGCGAGCAATAAATGCACCAGGCCAGCCTGAAAGCCACCAATTCATATAATCGTAAGCTGCATCTTTTACGCTACTTTGTGTTTGTGACGATAAACACATAACACCATGCCAGCCTCGGTAGCCTTCTTTTGGCGCGGCAAAACGAACATTAATATTTTGGCTGTTTAACGCAGAGACGGCAGGCGAAAACATACTTTCTATATGGGCTCGCTTACTTCTCATAAATTCAATCGACTCAGGAACCGAGTTCCAATAGCCACTAAAGTGACCTTGGCGTTTAAAGTCGAGTAATATACTAAATAATCTATCAAGTTCTGGGCGAGTCATCGCACCTATATTGTTAAATTTTATAAGCCCTTTACTTTGCGCTGCTAGGGCTAGGTCAAAGAGTCCAATGGTAGGCGCATTTACGATAGCTACTTTACCTCTGTTCTCGTCATCAAGCAGCCAACTCCAGCTTTCTGTTTCGTATGCTATACCGGGCTTAATAAAATCGGTGTTGTAACCAAAAGAGTCAACATTATGCACATAAGGTAAAAAGCTAATATGATCGCTTTCTTGTGCGCTTAATGTGCCATCGGGTTGAACATTTAATAATTTATAGGGAGCATCACCTGCACCAATACTTGCAGTTTCGGTTAATTTTCCCGTTTTAGTAAGTGGATTTATCTCGTTAAAGTAGGTGAGTCGTTTTTTTTCTATTGGCTGTATAGAACCTGCATCCCAAAGCACATTAATGCTGTTTGACCATTGTTCGTATAAATCAAAGGAGCTAGGGTCCATTGATGCCTTTTGCAAAACGGCAGCGCTGCCTGCGGGAGTAAATTCTATATTAATACCCAAGTCACTCATCGCTTGTTTGCGGATAGCCTCTTGGAGTGTTACATGCGTACCAAGCACTCTTAATGTGACTTTTTTTCGGGCAAAAACATAAGGCGCATGTGTTATTGCACCAGCTGTTAAACCTATAGCAGCTAGCTTTTTTAGCGTCGAACGCTTAGGGTTGTCCATGTTAAGCCTAAAGTACTAATGTGTGACATTATGTATAGCTAAGAACTTGTAAAGACACAAGTTGAATGGATAAATTTAAAATTATATATAATGAGAAATTAAAATAGTAGGGTATCAAAAAATAATAAAACAATGGAAAAATAGAAGAGTAGAGCGAATTTGAAAAGGAGTAGGAAAGTGGTGGAGCTAAGCAGGATCGAACTGCTGACCTCCTGCGTGCAAGGCAGGCGCTCTCCCAGCTGAGCTATAGCCCCACATTCCTAAGTTACATATAATGTAACTGCTTGACTGCTGAGTTCCAAGCGGGACGAACTTTAAGTTTTTTTATAAAATTGGTCAAGTATTTTTTCGTAAATTTTCACTGTTTACGTCAATTTTTGTTAGACTCGGCTTAATTCAAAACTAAAACGATAAAAAACAATGAAAAAATGTGTTCTAGCGCTTATGGTTTTACTCGCTGGCTGTGCCTCAAATGATGAGCCGCCTTTTGAAATAAATAATAAACAGTTTCACGAAAAGCAAGATGAGCAAGGCAATAAGCTTTTTGCTTATGTTGTTTCGGTAAAAGCTAAGCATCGTGAAAACTTTAACCTAGACCGTGGTCCTAACAATAGACCAAGCCGTGGTGAGGTTAAGCAGTATATAGAGAAAGAGCATTTTGAAGAATCGAGCATTCTAAAGTTACAGCTAGAAGACCAAGCAGTTGAATTATTGAACCAAGAGCTAAAAGAGCGTAAATACTGCGATAACAAACATGAAGTTAATGATGTTTTATGGCGAGATTTGAGTGTACAGCTAAGAGGGCGTTGTTTGTAATATGTTGGCTGATAAAACTAAGTTAGCAGAGCTTTTGGCGCACCTAGATATTAACTATGATGTAATAGAGGATCCGCCGCTACATACTAGCTTAGCGGCTGATGAGTTTATGATTGAGCGCCCAGGTACTCGTCTTAAAAACCTGTTTTTACGCGATAACGAAGGCAAGCGACACTTTTTAGCCATTACAGCGCACAATAAGCAACTCGATTTAAAGGCACTATCAAAGCAACAAGGGCTTTCGCGTTTAGGGTTTGCATCGAGTGAACGCTTAGCAACGTATTTAAAAGTGGCTCCTGGGTGTGTATCTATGTTGGCTCTTTTAAATGATAAGCAAAACGAAGTGAGCTTATGGGTTGATCAAGATATTTGGGGTGGTGATTTGTTTCATTGTCATCCGTTTGAAAACACCCAAACATGGTTGCTTAGTAAAGCTGATTTAGAAACATTTTTTTATCACACAAAGCATCAACCGCGCGTTGTATTTTTACCCTCAAAATAAGCCCACATAATTAACGATAAACCGCATAAGCAAACCGCGAGCAGCGTAAACATAAACGCTGTTTGCCCATGATGTTGGTATACCACACCGGGTAATAACGACCCCAATGCCCCACCACTGTAATAAAACGATACATATCCGCCATTGGTTACGCTTGGCGGGGCTTTACTTATTTTATTAACGAGCGGTGCGGCAGTTGAATGAATCACAAACATAGCACCACAAAACAAAGTAAATGCGATTAAAAATAAGCTAAGCTGGTGGCTCATTAATAAAATAATACTCACACTATAAAAACTAAATACCGCAGTTAATAAATGCCAAGGCGAAGGGACTTTTTTAAGTAACCAAGGTGCAGCAATAGAGGCGAGGGCACCAACTAAATAACCACTGTAAACTAAACCTATGTCACGAGTATTGGTAATTAAAAACGTGTTTTGTAATATAAACGGTAAGTAATTAAGTAATTAAGTAATGCAGCAAAACAAAAAAACATACAAAAGACGGCACCGTACACTTTAAGGATAGCGCCTTCTTTAAGTTGTTTAATGTAATCCAGAGGGGAGAGCTGCGACGGTGTAGCTGGGTTTGTAAAGCGAGAATGCTTAATTGTCAAAGCTAAGCAAATAAGCATAAAAGCAATTACGTAATAAAAGCTCTGCCAATTCCATAAGTCGCTAAACAAAGCTGCGAGCACACGACCAAAGTAACCACCAACTATACTGCTACCAATATATAGGGTCATGTTTTTTTGAAGTGTATCAGCGCTATAGCTCATACCTATATAGCTAGTCATTGCTGTTAAAGCTGCGGGGAGCGTTAAACCTTGTAAAAATCTGACTAATAATAAAAGCTCAAAGCTAGGTACATAAATAAAAAGTAAGCAGCTAAGGCCTAAAAGCACCATTGCAATACGTAATATAAGTAGTGGATTTATTTTTGCTAAAAATAAACCATAAACGAGCGGGGCAATGGCTAAGGGCAGCATAGTTGCAGTCATTAAGCTGCCAGCTACCGCAGGTGCTACATTAAATTCGCTCGCAAAAAGGCTAAGTAGGGGTTGGGGTGCATAAAGCACAAAAAATATAAATACCGAGCAAACGAGTAGATGAGGTAAACGCATTATATGGCTCGTGCATTTGCTGATTGGTTGCGTGGTATTGTATTAAAAATTGCTTTTAATTCATAATTAAAACCATAGTCATTGCGCTATATCATGGTTTGTTTTAACTAGTTTGCTAGATTAATGTCGATAGCGCTGTTATTTGAACTCGTTGGTGATTAAAATAGCGATAATATTAGTTTTTAGTGGAACAAAGCCATGGGTTCATTACAAGACCAATTGCTTCAAGCAGGATTAACAACATCGCATAATGCTAAAGTTGCTAAATCAGAAAAGCGTAAGCAACAAAAAAAGCAAAAGAAAGGGGCTACTAGCAACCCAAGTGATCTGCAAAAGCATATTCAACAAACCAAGCTAGAACAGCAAAAAAAAGCTGAAGAGCTTAACCAAACACGCCAAGTGAGCTTAAAGCAGCGCGAGCAAGAAGCGCGTGTTAAACAAATTTTAGAGCACCACAACCAAGACGCTATTCGTGGTGAGCGCACATTTAATTTTACTTATCAAAATAAAGTAAAAAATATCGACGTAAACGAGAAAACGCAAAAAGCGTTATCGGGCGGTCGTTTAGCTATTTGTGTACTAGAAGGGCAATTTTACGTATTAGACGACGAACCAGCACGCAAAGTGGCTGAAGTTGACGAAAAGTATATTGTTTTTCATGTAGAGCCAGAAAACAAACCAAAAGATGAAGATGACCCGTACGCAGACTTTGAAGTACCAGATGATATAGTGTGGTAATAGTCCATTAAGGGTAAGCTCATTTTTATTTGATAAAGTATATAAAAGTGAGACAGAAACGAGTTAGCGGTTTTTGGTTAAGTTGATCGTCTAGCGTCGTTTCGTACGTATGCTTTTTATTTGATTGTTTACTACAATCAATAGAACAGTTTTTCTAACCGTCAAAAAAGAAGAGTAAATACAATGAGCAAGATGAAAACACTACTATTAGGCGCGGGCATTACTTTAGCCGCAAGCTTCTCGTTTAATGCAGCTGCTGCCGATGGCGCTGCACTTTATACCGCTAAGAATTGTCAAACTTGTCATGGCGCTGAAGGTAAAGCACCAATTATGGGTATGTACCCTAAACTAAACGGTCAAAACAAAGACTACTTAGTAGCGCAAATGAAAGACATCAAATCAGGTGCACGTAATAACGGTATGACCATGGCTATGAAAGCAATGGTTGCAACGGTAACTGATGAAGAGTTTGAAGCAATTGCAGATTACCTAGCTAACGTAAAATAATTTACGCAGCTATACCATTTTAATGCAATTGGTATTTTAGTTTTATAAACAGCCACACAATAGTGTGGCTGTTTTGTTTGGTGTTTGCTATAAAATAGAGACTGCTTTAGACTTCTAAACATCTGTTCGTACAGGTTAATAATGTACGTTTTTAAAAGGCTTATTATGTTTGATTTACCCCAACTCGATTTAAAAAATAAAGTATCGGCACAAGAGTGGCAACTGCGTATTGATTTAGCCGCGTGTTATAGGCTGGTAGAGCACTTTCGTTGGGGGGATTTAATCTATACGCATTTATCAGCACGTTTGCCTGGCACCGATCATTACTTAGTGAATGCCTTTGGTTTAACCTTTGATGAAGTAACTGCGTCTAATTTAGTAAAGGTCGACTTAGACGGTAACATTATTGACGATACGCCATTTAGTATTAATCCAGCTGGTTTTACTATTCACAGTGCGATTCATGAGGTACGCGAAGACGCTCATTGTGTTATTCACCTTCATACTAAAGAAACAATCGCAGTCGCTACACAAAAAAATGGTTTATTACCGCTTAGCCAGTATTCAATGTTTTCACTGCCATCGCTTTCTTATCATGGCTACGAAGGGCTTGCAGTAAACGACGACGAGCGAAAAGTGCTGCAAGATGATTTGGGCAGTACTAACCATATGTTATTGGTAAATCATGGTGGCTTAACAGTAGGGCCAACGGTAGGCGATGCGTTTATGCGCTTTTATGATTTACAGCGAGCGTGTGAAATCCAATTAGCGCTACAATCAAGCTCGCAAGAGGTGATTGAAGTACCGCAACCTATAATCGACAATATTTATAATCAAGCAAACGTAGTACACAGTGGCAGCACTGGCGGGCAACTTGCGTGGCCTGCGATGTTACGTAAAGCGTATCGACTTGACCCTAGTTTTGCAAAATAACCCATAGCGGTTAATAAGGAATTTTAATGAAAGTAAATCGCGTTGAAGTATTTGATATTCACTGTCCTGATAGACCTTCTTGGACACCTGTGTTTGTACGTATTCATACTGACGAAGGTATTAGTGGTGTTGGCGAAGCGGGCCTTGCATACGATTTAGGTCACAGTGCTGCAGCGGCTATGATTAAAGAAATGGCCGACGCCTTTTTAATCGGCCACGACCCTTTTCAAACAGAAAAACTATGGTCACGTATGTTACGTGAGAGCTTTTGGGGTTTAGGCGGCGGACCAGTTGTATATGCTGCAATGAGCGCAATTGATACCGCACTTTGGGATATAAAAGGTAAAGCGCTTGGTTTGCCTGTATATCAATTATTAGGCGGTAAGGTTAACGACAAACTACGTACGTACGCTTCGCAATTACAGTTTGACTGGGATAGCGAATTTAAAGCGCTAGTACAACCGCAAGAATATGCAGAAGCGGCTTTAAAGGCGATGGCCGAAGGTTACGATGCAGTAAAAGTAGATCCAATTCAGTACGATAAAGACGGCAATACTTATTACGACCGTACAAAAATAATCTCACGTACTGAAATGAAGCTATACCGTGCGCGTATGCAAGCTATTCGCGAAGCAGTAGGCGACGAAGTAGACATTATTTTTGAATGCCACAGTTTACCGGGTGTTACAACCGCCATTCAGTTGGGTGAAATTGCAGAAGAATTTGACTGTATGTACTTTGAAGAGCCAGTTAACTATTTAAACCATTCATTACACGCAAAAGTAGCAGATAAAGTTAATGTGCCTATTGCTGGTGGTGAACGTTTGTATAATCGCTGGGGTGTACGTCCGTATTTAGAAGATCAAAGTATTGATGTACTACAGCCAGATATTGGTTTGTGTGGTGGTTTTACCGAAACCAAAAAAGTATGTGATTACGCTGATATTTTTGATGTGCGTATTCAAGCTCACGTATGTGGCGGGCCTGTTGCAACAGCAGCATCACTGCACTTAGAAACGGCTATCCCTAACTTTTTGATTCATGAGCACCATACTTATGCGATTAAAAAGTGGAACCGCGAGTTATGTTTACAAGACCCACAACCTAAAAATGGTTTCTTTGAAGTGTCAGAAGAGCCTGGGTTAGGTATTGAATTAAACGATGAGATTGTTATGCGTTCTCAACGCGTAGAAATAAAATAATAGCCTTTTAACCTAACTTTAGGTTATGCATTAAAAAGCCGGTAAGTGATTAGTCACTTACCGGCTTTTACTTGTTTGGGGGAGGTAAAGCTTGTTATAACTCGTTGATTTTACATTCTACGTCTTTAAGTTCAATAGTTGCTTTACTATCAAGGTGGCGTATATAGCATTGCTTGCCTTTTATCATCAATTCAAACTGATCGGGTGTATTGCGACTTTGCGTGTCGATAATATTATTACCATCTACATTACTAAGGGTTACTGTGCTGCTGGTAGTAAATACATCATCAGCTAATTGAGTCTCTTGCATATGTACAAGTGTTTTAATTGCTCTGCTAACGGCTGTTTTATTTGGCTTTGCCAGTAGGGCATGTTGCAGCTTAGGTGTCGGGTCCGGGTTTTGAGATATGCAGCCATTGAGAAGAAGCGCTGAAAATACAACGATTAGTAAAAAGTACATTTTCATAAATTGGCCGTATTATCATAAAAAGAGAGTTTAATATAACTAGTTTTACTTACACTTGGTAGTAGTGCTTAGCGTTTATATAGCTAAGGTCATGCCATGTCTTATCGTTTGAGCATAACGCCTTATGGCAGTGCCATAGGTTGTTGTAGCTTGTATTTATTTGGCACACAGGGAAGTTGCTAGCAAACATAATACGCTGCTTGCCAAAGTGATTAAAAAGAAAACTAAAACACGCTGCTTGTTGCTCGCTGGTGAGCCTAAGTAATTCAAAACCAGAGAATTTAATTGCTATGTTGTCATGCTGAGCAAGTAACTCAACACCTTGTCGCCAATCATTTAAATTACTTGGCAGTCCTGCATGATTAATTATAATTTGAAGCTGCGGTAGCTGTTTAGCGTAGTAAGCTATTTGTTTGGTTATTTCGCTATTTTCAATATCAAATTGAGCTTCAAAATGCAGTTGGGTATCTGATAATATTGTTAGGTTTTTAAAACTATTAGCATCTAATAAACGCTTTGCGTCAGTACCTTCGGTTATATCTCTAATGCCACACAAACTCAGATGAGCTAAAGCTTCTAACGAGTTTATAAACTGATCAGCCGATGAGTCAATTTGGTTGTAACTAATAGCCTTAAATGAAAGGCTTTTTAAATGCGAGCTTAGCCAGTTTAGCTCGTTAATAGGGGAGGTGTTATCAAACCCTGCTTCTATATGAACAAGCCCTACTAGCTCAAAGTCAGTACTTTTAACAAGTTGCTGTGCACTTACTGGCTGTTTTATTTTTTCTAAATTTGGCCACGCTGGTGGGTTAGCGCCTTGTAACCATGAGTATTGACCTTCTACTAAATTAAAAAAGTGTACGTGTGGGTCAATAATTTTTAGGCTCATTGCACATTACTCATTGGGCAGTGTAGCCACCGTCAATGCTTTGTAGGCTGCCAGTAATAAAGCTGGCATCGTCGCTTGCTAAAAAGCTCACAAGGGCAGCAACCTCATCGGCTTGACCTAATCGGTTAAGCGGTTGAAGACTTGCTTCCTCGGCAACTATTTCAGCTTTGTTTGCGCCACTTTTTGCGCAGTACGCATCTATCGCGTTATGAAAAAGCGGGGTTTCTATTGTGCCAGGGCATACCGCATTTGCTCTAATATTAAAACCCGCGTAATCAAGCGCTGTTGTTTTAGCCATTGAGGCAAGGGCATGTTTTGTTAGGTTATACGCAAAAGAGTTTTGCTTACCTATAATTGCCTGATCGGAAGCGACTAATATAATAGCGCCGCCATTTTGCGCTTTCATGCTTGGCAATACGCTTTGTATTGCGGCATAAGCGCCTTTAACATTAAGCGCAAAAAGTGCATCGAGAGTTTGCTCGTCGGTGCTTTCTATATTTGCGCTTAAGTGTTTTCCAGCATTAGAAACAAGTACATCAATACGTTTGCTTTGTTCACAGATAGCGTTGATACAGCTTTGTACCGCCGATACATCACTTACATCACACTGATGAAATATACCGATTTCGCTCAGCTCTATATCAAGGTTATGTACTTCATAGCCGTTGTTTAGCAAACGCTTAACTACGGCTAAGCCAATACCTTTTGTACCACCTGTAACGACTGCAACTTTAGACATACTTACTTCCTTTATTGCTAACTAGTGAGAGTGACCACAGCCGCCTTCAGCGTGCACGTGTCCGTGAGAAACTTCTTCACTTGTTGCTTCACGTACTGATATAACTTCAACGTCAAACGTTAGCGTTTTACCAGCAAATGGGTGGTTTAAATCACAATCTGCGTTAAAACGACCAACCTTAACAATAGTAACCTGATGACGACCTTGGTTAGAGCTAACCATTGCTGTCATACCTGGTTTCCATACTTTAACGTCGCCTTGTAGGTGCTTAAGCGGAATACGTTGAATTAAGTCATCAACACGCTCGCCGTATGATTCACTTGGCTCTAGAGTTACACTAAATTTTTCGCCAGCTTCTTTGCCTTCAAGTGCTTTTTCTAAACCAGGAAGCATGCCTTCACTGCCATGAATGTAAGTAAGTGGCGCTTCGTTTGTGCTACTTTCAATTTGCTCGCCCGCTTCGCTAAGGGTGTAATGAAATTCAACTGCTGAATTTTTGCTAATTTGCATGCTTGTCTCTTCAAATAATAACTATGTTAGGGCGCAATTTTACGCGAAATATACTTGTTTATAAACTTAACGTGGCTGATTTAGTGTTTTTTGTAAATTTAGCAGAAAATCTTTTTTTGTTGGGGCTGCTTTTTGCTTTTCAGCCTGTGGTATAAACAGCACTAATTGAGTACCAGGCTTTAAAATGCTAGATGCAGAGAGTTTGTTCCATTTTGCCAAGTCGCTATGAGGTACATCGTAAAGCTGACTTATA
This sequence comes from Pseudoalteromonas sp. NGC95, assembly GCF_015864705.1. Lineage (NCBI taxonomy): Bacteria > Pseudomonadati > Pseudomonadota > Gammaproteobacteria > Alteromonadales > Pseudoalteromonadaceae > Pseudoalteromonas > Pseudoalteromonas sp. NGC95. Next base: position 259,626 of record NZ_JADYWR010000002.1, on the reverse strand, counting down.
CTCCAAAGGCTATCGCCCGACTTAACTTCGTAATCTATTTCAATGGTGGGAATCGCAATCTCTTGGTGTTCTAAATAAGGGCTAATTTTGTAATCAACTGTTAATGTGCTTGGCAGGGTTTTAGGTTGTCCAACTAATAACTTTTCTCCAACGCCTATTAAATTATTATTTTTGTTATTAAGTTGTTTTAAAGCTTTTACCGACATACTAAAACGTTTAGCAATACCGTAAAGCGTGTCGTTTTGTTTAACGATGTACTCTCCAGCAAAGTTTGATTTAAAAAACTGACTTTTTAATAAAGCCTCTTGTCCTATAGGAAGCAGTAAAGTATGCGGCCCGTTAGGTGAGCTTTGATTTTTTAAATATCCCTGATTAATCGCGTGTAACTGCTTTGAACCTATACCAGAGAGCTTAGCGATGACTGAAAAGTCGAACTGCTGGCCTATATTCATCTGTGTTGTAAATGGCTTATATGCAAGCTTTGGGCGTTTTATGCCCTTTTGTGGGTGCTTAACTAAATAGCTTAAAGCGAGTAACTTGGGTACGTAGTCGGCGGTTTCTTTTGGCAGACTGAGTGACCAGTAATCGGTGCTTTTACCGCGTTTTTTATTTTTTTCGATTGCGCGTTTAACGCGGCCCTCACCACTGTTATAAGCGGCCAAAGCATGTAGCCAATTACCATCAAAGCGTTTATGTAAGTAGCTTAAGTAATCAAGTGCTGCATCGGTTGAAGCAAGTACGTCTTGGCGACCGTCGTACCATTGGTCTGACTTAACTCCAAAGTGATGCGCTGTTGCGCCAACTAACTGCCAAACACCAACAGCTTGCTGTGATGAGGCTATCGTTGGTCTAAAATCGCTTTCTACAAATGGTAGTAAAGCGAGCTCCATAGGTAGTTGCTTTTGCTCAATTTTTTTTACGATATGATACAGGTAAGGCGCTGCGCGTTTACTCACAGTTTGTAAGTAGTTAGGTTGCTTTGCGTACCAGCTGATACGCTTTTTTAACGCGCGATTTTGATAAACCGTAAAGTGTAGATTGTTGGCTATATGCACCCACAGATCGGTGGTTTTTGGTGGGCGCTTTTTTACGATTGTTTTTTTGAATTGAAGTGACGTAACGTGCTCACTAACTTGGGGCGTTTGAGCTACTTCATCATCAGTATCATAAGTATAGTCAGGCTCAAAATGAGTAAATATTTGTGGAGCTTCTTGTGGTTCTTGCTCCGTTGATTGACAACCAAATAACAAAATACCCAAACAACATAAAACCAAACTGCGCATAGTGATCACTTTTGTAAATTCCTTTTGTTATTTTAACACAATCCGTTGTGTTGAGTTATTCTGCGCTTTTTGCGCGATTTAGGCCAGCTTGTAAAAAGAAGTTACTCGATTTTATATTAAGCGCTTCTTGTTTATAAGGCTCAATAACTGATTCAGGAAACGATAGCATTAACTGCTCAATACTTTGATCTTTATTGTTTTTAACGTGCTCTATTATGGCTGTTAAAAATGATAGAGGCTGTTTCAGCTGCTCTTTTGTTAATGTGCCGCCGTGCCCAGGTAAAATAATAGTGAGCTTTTCGTCGTTAATATATTGCTTAAGCAACGTTTGCCAACTTTTAAGTTCACCGTGTCCAGGATAAGGAAGCCAGTCAACGATATCGCCACCAATCAGCACACTGCCATTATTAGTAGTAATAGTTAAATCGCCGTTAGTATGGGCTTGTTGCGGCTCAAGCGTTACCTCAAAATCACCAAGGTCGATAACTTTACGACTATCAATTACTATTTCGGGTTTGCTAAGCTGATACTCCTGCCAGCGAAAAAGTCGTTTTTTTGCAAGCTCTAACTTATTTCGCCATTTAGCTTGCTCTTCTTTGGGCACATTCGCTAATCGTTGGTAGCTCAGCTCAATGCTCTTTTCATACGTGTCTAGTTTGTCGGTATATGCTGTTTGATAAAGGTTAAAATTTTTATTTACCTGCTGATGAACAATGAGCTTAGCATCAGGGTAAAAATTTTGCATAACCGCCATGCCCAGCAAGTGATCGTCATGGTAGTGGGTAGCCACTAAATAGCATAAAGGTGTTTTAAGGCGTTTCTTTAAATCTTCAGCAAGTTGTTCAACTGCGGCAAAATTGGCGCTCGTATCAACAAGTAGGGCACATTTTTCGCCTTCAATTAATACTTGGTTAGAGTCGTAAAAGCGAAGCTTGTCTTGTTGCTTTAAAAACTGAATATGAGGGTTTATTGTATTCCAAGTGACGGCAGCATAGGTGCTAGGTACTATTGATAATAAAGTGCATGCTAATAGTAAGTGCTTACATGAAGAGGCTATGTTTGAAAGTTTTAATTTCATTTATTATCTCTACGCTGATGTTTAATTACTTTAATAATAAACAAAAAGCGCAGTATGCGCTTTTTATTTTTTGTGTTTGGGGTCATTTGCCAAATGCTGACTGAGTTTATCAATCATTTGGTCTTGATGCTGTTGCTCAACTGTAGCCTGTGTTTTTGCTTCTAGCAATTCGTGGCTTAAGTTTAATGCTGCCATTAGTAGGGCTTTTTGATCGTTTCTAACGGTTGAGCGTTGCTTCATTTGCTCAACTAAGTCATTTAGATTTTTAGCTGCTGCTATTAATGCATCTTCCTGCCCTTCAGGGCAAGCAAATTGCTGCTCTTTACCTAGCAACTCAACAGTGACCCGCTGGTTTTGCAGCTCAGACATTAGCTAGCCTGTTGTGCGCTTTGTAACTTATCAAGAAGACCAGATAAAGTAGTGCTGGCATCTTTTTGCTTTTCTTCATTTTCTAAAGCTTCAAGTTGTAGCAATTCGTTGTCATCGCTTAGTTTAGTGTTCTGTTCTTTTAAAGTAACAACATCTGTTTGTAATTGGTTATTACGTTCGATTAAAGAATCGATCAGTTGTTCGAGTTGTTGAAGAGTAGTGTTATTCATAAAGGCGCTCATATAACTGTAATTAATGTCATGCAAATGTAAAGCAAAGTGTGTTGATTTGCCAGCATTTACGGTGGTTTTAGCTGATTTTTCTTTTGCGTTAAGGGATAATTCAGCATATGGGCTTTTTCATTCAGAAATGGTTCACTTAAACACTCTCTTATCTTGGTGTAAGTTGCCAAAGCCTAGTGCTTATGGTTCACTTACGATATTAAATTGCGTATGGCGAAAATAAATAATGCTTAGTTACAGACACTCATTTCATGCGGGTAATCCTGCCGATGTACTTAAACACTTAGTACTGGCACAAGTGCTAAATTATCAAACAATTAAAGATAAACCGCTTGATTATATAGACACACATTCAGGTGCTGGCTTTTTTGAACTTGCAGCTGCCGATGCGCAAAAAACGCAAGAGTATCAAGATGGTATTGAAAAACTTTGGCATCATAAAAGTGAGCATGCTGAGCTTAATGAATACATTGAATTAATTAAGTCATTTAACGACACTGACGAACTTGCGTTTTATCCAGGTTCACCAAAAATTGCAGAGCACTACTTACGCCGCCAAGATAAGGGTTGGTTTTTTGAACTGCACCCTCGCGATTTATTATTACTTGAAGAAAACATGCAAGGTAAGCGATCTATTCGTGTACGTGGAGAGGATGGTTTTGCAGGTTTAGTTGGTTTATTACCACCAGCATCTCGCAGAGCGTGTGTGTTAATTGACCCTCCATACGAAATTAAAGATGACTACGAAACGGTTGTAAAAACCTTAGTTAAAGCTCATCAGCGTTTTGCTACAGGTACTTACATGATTTGGTATCCGGTTGTAGATAGAGAGCGGATTGATAATATGGAGCAGGGCTTAATTGATTCAGGAATGCGCAACATTCAGTTATTTGAATTAGGCACTGAAGCGGATACTGACGTACACGGTATGACAGCATCGGGCATGATTGTAATTAATCCTCCATGGAAGCTAAAGCAAACAATGGATGCAATAATGCCTGAACTTGTTAGTTTGTTAAGTGAGCCAAGTGGTTTTTACAGAAGTGAACAACTCGTTGATGAGTAACTTTAAATAGCGCTTATAACGAATAATAAAATGCCCAGCTTTGCTGGGCATTTTATTTAAAATCAATACGAATGTGTTAGGTAATATATATAAGGGAGCTAAATATTAATTAAAATAAACCGCACTAAAAGTAGCAAGCGTATTACCGCGACTGTTTTTAAGTTTTAGTGATTCACCTGTTATTTCCCACTTTGAAGTTTTGCTAAGTACGTCAGACATAGCCGCTTCTTGGCTCATATTATCCGAGCACATCTTTTTTGTACTTGCTAGCTGACTAAGTGCAATTGTTTGCTGCTCGGTACTATAGCTTCCGCTAAAATTATTACAGCCTAAAAAGCCATTAACGCGGTGGTCTTTATTGAACTGAATGAATGGTTCTTTAGTTGTAACATTCACAGTTTGAGCATTTATTGTTATTGCTTTCCAGTAAGTATTTGTGAGTGTTACATCGGGTTTTTGAGTCGACACTTTTGAAAGCTCAATTTTATAGGGGGTAGTTAACTGTGATTCTGCAAACGGGTCATGATTTGTTGTACTTGTGTAAAGCACTTTGTCTTTATTTATAATTCTGGCGCTTAGGCTATAGCGATGTTTATCGCTAATTTTGCTGGCATCATAAATTAGCTCAACGGTAAATGGCGGGGCTTGGGTTACATCAATCACTTCTTGTGTGATTATATCGGCTTTTACATCCATTTTAGATACATTGGAAAGCGTAACTATTAATTGCGAGCCAGGGCGAAGCATACTGCGATCTTTGTAGCTAGCTTGAATAGTTAGGCTGGTTATTGCTTCTGCAATTTCTGTGTTTTCAGTCGATTTAGTTTGCTCACCGCAGCCAGTTACTGCAAAAGCGCTAAGCGCCAATAAGCCAATCCCTGCAACTGCCTTTTTACGCGAAGATACTGCTTGATGCTTTTCCATGTTGGTTATCCTTACTCAATATTATGTCCTTAGTGTATTACCTAGTTACTTAATCATTCCTTAACTTATTTTAAACATAAAAAAAGGCGCATTAGCGCCTTTAATAATTAAAAACAAACGATTATTTTTTAACAAACTTAGTTAAAATAACAATGCGCTGGCCGTCAACTCGCCCTTCAATATGTTCAGGGTTGCTGGTTAGGCCAATATTACGAACAGCTGTTCCACGTTTAGCGGTAAGGCTACTGCCTTTAACGTCTAAGTCTTTAATTAGGGTAACAGTATCGCCTGCTTGAAGTACTACACCGTTGCTATCTACATGCTTTAAATCGTCATCTTCGGCAAGTGCTTTTTTAGCCCAGATTAGCGTGTCTTCTTCAAGGTAAATCATGTCTAGCGCATCTTGTGCCCAGCCATTATCAGGCGCTAAACGCGAAAGCATTCTGTAAGCTACAACTTGTACTGCAGGAGTTTGGCTCCACATGCTATCGTTTAAACAGTGCCAATGTGTAGGCGTTATTTCGCTGTTATTCTCGATTTGATCTTTACATGTTTGACACGTGTAAATACATTTATCTGAGTGGGTTTCAGTTACCGGTGGTACTTCATAAACAGATAAGTTCTCGGTGGCTGCACACAATTCACATTGATTATTACTACGTTCGATTAAGGCTTTTTCAATACTCATGGGGCTCTTTCTGATTCTGGTCGAGTTAACATTTGCTGCTATTATACTCCAAAACACGAGCTCTGCGCCATTAGTCCCTTAATTTTGTGTGGGTATATTACTCATATACTTATCTTCAATACTTTTTATATATCCTTGAGCGTGAAGGTTTTTAATTGCTAGGTTTATTTGGGGCAATAACCCTTTATGTTTGCTCAATAAACGAATTCTTAAAAAACCATGGGAATGCTGTGCGCCAAAGGCAATGTTTATCTCTAATTGCTTTGCCCAATAGAGTGCAGTTAACTTACCTACTAGTGCTGCTTCTACACGGTTTCTTGATAGAGCGGTCATAAGTTCTTTCTCGGATGGAAAGTCAACACGCTCAAAGGTGTTATCATTAAAGTAATAGTAACCTAGTACCGTTCCTATATTTTTGCCCTTTAAGCTATCAGCGCTTTGCCAGTTCCGGGCATTTTGAGGCAAGGTAACAATCATTTCTGTGGCATAAATAAGGGGCTCTGAAAAAACATAACGAGAGTCATTTCTCTCATCCTTTGGAAGCCATTCTAATGAAATAACATCAAAATCGATTATTTCATCTTGTAAATATTTGGTAATACGCTTTGTGGGTAGGTCGATATGAGAAGCTGCAACATTTGCATCATCGAGTGCTTTTTCAATAATTTCGGGTAATACACCAGGCTTTTCTGGATCATTTGTATAATATGGATAATGACTACCTGACGCGCTAACATTGTATTTGAGGGGAGTAGGGTTAATGCTGGCATAGCTAAAAGATACAAATAGTAGAGGGCTCAGTACTAATAACCGAATAAAGTTAGCCAAATCTCCACCTTTTATATTAATATTTTTATATTAGTGTTGTGTAATTTTAACATTTTTGCAATGACGACTATGTTTATCTTATGCGAGTTGCATTAAAGTACACATATTATTGGCTGTTTTGCCATCTCTTATTTATAGGTTTAGAGCCAAGTGAAATTAAATAACATACCTGATGAGGTACAAAAAATAACTCAGTTTGTCGCGCGGCAACCTATTTTTGATATAGACCAGAATGTTTTCTCGTACGAACTGCTTTATCGAGACTCAGCCAACAATGCGTTTCCTGTGGGCACTTCTGATGTGCATGCGACAAGCCGCCTATTTTTTAATGCATTAATGTTGGTAGGTTTAGATAGACTTACCGCGCATCATTTAGCTTTTATAAACTTGTCATCAGAAACTATTCTCGATAACTTTCCCAAACTTTTATTGCCAGAAAATAGTGTTATTGAAATAGTAGAGCGCACGGGCAATATTCCTGCGGTTGCTGAGCGTGTGCAAGAACTTAAAAAAGAAGGGTATGTTTTTGCACTTGATGATTACGATGGCGATCCAAAATGGGAGCCACTATTAGCACATGTTGATTACATAAAAATTGAGATAGATGATCCGGTTATTAAAACCAATATGCGCATTAAAAAAATAAAACGCGCAAATCCACATGCAAAAATAATTGTTGAACGAATAGAGACGCATGAACAATTTAATATATTAAAATTGGCAGGCTGTGATTTATTTCAGGGGTTCTTTTTCTCTCGCCCAGAAATGATTACGTATAAAGGTGTAGAGCCTTCAAAGTTAACTGTTTTTGATCTATTGCGTTTTACAGCAAAACAAAAACTTTGCTTTAAAGAAGTTCATCAACGAGTGGCCAGAGATGTAGCCATAACAGCCAGGGTTTTAAAGCTGGCTAACGCGCGTTCAGGAAAAGCAAATTTAGTTATTACTTCTATTTCACAAGCGGTTATTTATTTAGGTGAAGATACAATAAGGCAATTTGTTCGTGTATTAGCAATTAGTGAGTTGGGGGTCGAAAAACCAACCGAATTAACTAAGCTTGCTTTAACGCGGGCTCAATTTATGTCGCTTATTTTAGAGCAAAATAATAAAGAGCTGACCGAGCAAGGGTATCTAGTGGGTTTGTTTTCTGTGCTTGATGCCATTTTAGATGGCGATTTAAAAGACATAGTTAAAGAGTTTACTTTAGATGCTGCAATATCTGATGCGTTACTACTTGAAAAAGGCACTTTAGGTGAGTGTTTATCGCTAATAAAAGAGTTTGAAGTAGATAATATTGATAAGGCGATGGTTCAACTAGCTAAAATAAATCCCGAACAACATGTTGGGCATATATTTAATTTTTTACTGGATGCTGTTTTATACAGTGACGACATTATTGAGGCAATAGCAGAATAAATATGCGTAATTGGTTGTCGGTTATAAGTGTAGTGGTTGCTCTTTGTTTATTGTTTCCTGGTATTACAAAACCAGTATTAACAATAGAGGGCAACATAGATAAATCAAAACTAGCGCAAGCGGGTATTGAAATGCTGGCTGAAGAGGGGGATGGTCGAACTCGCAGTATGCTAATGATGTTCTCGAACATGCTAGGGCTTGATAAGTTAGAAGGTGAGATTAGCGCCTATAACAAAACACAAAGTATTTTAGGCACAGTTAAAGAGCTTGCTAGCAATAATAATTTATTTGTAGCCGCTTTAGTGGGGTTGTTTTCTATTGTTATTCCAAGCTTGAAGCTGCTATTACAATTGCTTTATTGTTGCCTACCTTTGAATGGGTTTAAGCAAAGGCTCGGTCTGGTTATTTGTGCATTAAGTAAGTGGAGCATGGTTGATGTATTTGTTATTGCATTAATAGTGACTTACTTAGCAGGTAACGCCCATGGTAAAAGTGGTGAGCTACTTGTTATGAATGCACAATTTGGTGAAGGGTTTTGGTATTTTAGCGCATATTGTATATTTGCAATTATCGCGAGTAACTTAATTAAAACACCTGCTAAACCGCAGTCTACATAATTAAAGTATTTGTGGTTGCCGTTAGGTTACCTTACAATCATTTTAAAGTTTATTAAAAGGCATAATGTTGCAACGTTTTTACTCTAGTTTACTCATGATAACTTTACTGCTCACTTTTGTGGGTCAGGCAGTTGCGTCTGTAGCTATGGTATGCGAAATGCCACATATGCCAACTAAGACAGCAACGCATGCCCAAATGCCAATGACACAAAGTAGTGATGCAACAGCTGTCGTTAGCATGTCTGAAAATATGATGCAGATGGATTGTTGCGACGACGAAAGTACGCCACAAAATGACTGTAAATGCCCTATGAGTGGCTGCGCTGCTAACTCAATGCTTAATGTTGATACTTTATTTAGCGTTACTTTACTTGAATCTGAAAAAGTAAATGTACGTGTATTTACTACACAAATTAATATACCTCGTTCACTCTACCGCCCTCCTATGTCTGCTTAATAGCAGGATAGGTGTATGTAAAAATTGCGGTAACCCCGTTTATTGGTAACTCCTAAACACCTTTTTTGCTTCCTAATTTAAGATTTTCTTTTATTTTTAGATGGAGCAGGTGATGAACCACGCTGTAAGTATTAAAGTCGTATTATGTAGTGTTGTGTTATTTAGCACAGCTGTTAATGCGCAAAACAATCAAAATAACCTAAATACCGAAACACTAAAGCAAACTAGTAATGAGCAAACGCTTAGCTTAACGCAAGCGCTTAATTATGCGCTAACGCATGAGCCATGGCTAAAAGCGAGTGGCTACCAAGAAGATGCAGCAATAGCGCAAAGCATTGCCGCTGGCACCTTACCCGATCCTGTTTTAACGGTTGGCTTACTCAACTTACCTACTAACGGTTATGCGTTTGATCAAGAAGGGATGACGCAGCTTAAAGTTGATTTGAGCCAAAAGTTTAGCCGAGGGAATAGTTTAGCGCTTAAACAAAAAGCATTAGCACAGTCTGCTCAACAATACCCTTGGCAGCGCGCCGATCGCTTGGCACAAGTAAAAGCAATTGTGATTGAGTCGTGGTTAAACGCGTATCGTGCTCAGCGAAGTATTGCTTTAATTGAGCAAGATAGAGGGCTATTTACTCAACTTATTGACATTACCGAAGCAAGCTACGCAAGCACCTTAGGTAAAACACGTCAGCAAGATATTATTCGTGCGCAATTAGAGCTCACTCGCCTTGAAGATAAGCTGGTTATGCTTGAGCAACAATTTGAAAGTGCTAAAAACCGTTTAGCACAGTGGTTACCTATAAATATGCTGATGCAGCCTTTAAATACTGAGTTTACTAAAACTGCGGGGCTGGTTGATTTTGCGAACCTTGAATTTAATGAATTAATACAATTACTTATGGCGCATCCCGCAATTATTGCGATAGAGAAAACCGTAACGGCAAAGCAAACCGAAGTTGCGCTCGCCAAGCAAAGTTACAAACCTCAAATGGGCGTTAATGTGGGTTATGGTTACCGAGATGATACGCCTATGGGGGAGTCGCGAGCTGATTTACTTTCAGTAGGATTTAGCATTGATTTGCCATTGTTTACTGATAACAGACAAGATCAACAGGTTAAATCGGCGATTGCTAGTGCAGAAGCTACTAAAACACAAAAGCTGGTGGCGCTTCAAAAACTCAAAGGCATGTACTTTAAGGAGTTTAGTCAACTCGCTCGTTTGCAAAAACGCGATGCGCTTTATCAAAATACGTTATTACCGCAAATGTCAGAGCAATCTCAAGCAACACTTAATGCTTATACACGCGACGACGGGGATTTTTCTGATGTGATGCGCGCGCGCATTAGTGAACTTAATGCCAAAATTGATGCACTGAATATTCAAGTAGATCAACATATTATTACCGCCCGCCTTAATTATTATGCAAGTAGCTTAGACCCCCAAGTAATGAGCGAGCAAACTGGAGAATTACACAATGAATACTAATTTAAAGTTACTTGTTGCCGCCTTAGTTGGCGCAGGCGCCTTTGGGTTAATAGGCGGCTTAGTAATGCAGTTTTTACCTAGCAACTCGGCAATGAATGAACAACAAATCGCTGACAAACAGCCCTTATATTGGGTAGCCCCTATGGATAGTAATTACAGGCGTGACGCGCCAGGGCTTTCGCCAATGGGAATGGATTTAGTACCTGTGTATGAAAACGCTAGCAAAGCTCAGGATGGACCAGGTGCTGTAACTATTTCGCCTGCAGTAGTTAATAACTTTGGTGTAAGGACTGCCAAAGTAGAGCTTAAAACACTTCACAGCGATATAAATACTGTGGGTTATGTGCAATATAACCAAGACCAACTTATTCACATTCATCCGCGTGTAGAAGGCTGGATTGAAAGTTTATATGTTAAAGCACAAGGCGCAGAAGTTAAAGCCGGTGAGCCTTTATATACATTGTATTCACCACAATTGGTGAACGCACAGGAAGAGCTTTTATTGGCAGTTAATCGTAATAATACCGTGTTAATTCGCGCTGCAAAGGCGCGTTTAGAGTCGTTAAATGTGTCTGATGGATTTATCGAGCGCTTACAAAAAAATAAAAAGATAATGCAAAATATTACTTTTTACGCAAAGCAAAGTGGTGTGGTAGATGAGCTAACAGTACGAGAAGGCTTTTACGTTAAACCAGGCACATCCATGATGAGTATTGCCCAGCTTGATGAAATTTGGGTAGAGGCGGAAGTGTTCGAGCGCCAATCAGAACAAGTGAGTGTTGGGTTGCCCGTTACAATGACGCTTGATTACTTAAAAGGTCAAAAGTGGGAAGGTAAGGTTGATTACATTTACCCCGCGCTTGATGCTAAAAACCGGACTCTGCGTGTAAGGCTTAGGTTTGAAAATGCAGATCATCGGTTAAAACCAAATATGTTTGCACAAGTGAGCATTCACGCTAAAGCGAGTAAGGCGCAATTTACAGTCCCTAAAGAAGCGGTAATCCGCACGCAGCATCAAAACCGTGTGGTTATTGCATTAGGTGAGGGTCGTTTTAAATCAATAGAAGTTGAAGTTGGGCAAATTAATAGTAATGAAGCGGTCATTTTGTCAGGTGTAATGACAGGTGACACGGTAGTGACTTCAGCGCAATTTTTAATAGACTCTGAATCGAGTAAGAGCTCTGACTTTAAACGAATGGAAATGCCTAGTTCTGGTATTAGCTCAGGTATGAGTTCTGTTTCAGGCTCGAATATGAACATGGATATGCAGCTACAAAACGCCACGGTTAACGGCACTATTAATGCCATAGATACACAAAATCGCATTATTAATATTAGCCGAGAAGCCATTGAAAAATGGAATCGAGAACCCGCAACAATGGACTTTGTATTAGCGCCAGATATTGATATTAGTCAGTTTGAAAATGCCCAGTATATTAATTTTACTTTTAGCATTATTAACGATGAATTTGTAATTACTAAAGCGCAAAACGCAGAGCCGATTGATCATTCTACTATGCAACATAGTTCTCACTAGGAGCCATTATGATAACTGCCATTATTCGCTGGTCTGTTAGCAATCGCTTTTTTGTGTTGTTGCTTACATTAATTTTACTGGGTGGAGGGTTGTTTGCTGTAAAAAATACTCCAGTGGATGCCTTGCCTGACTTATCTGATGTTCAGGTCATTATAAAAACCACTTACCCGGGGCAAGCGCCGCAAGTAGTGCAAGACCAAGTTACATTTCCGCTCACCACAGCAATGCTTTCTGTGCCGGGTGCACAAACTGTAAGGGGTTTTTCGTTTTTTGGAGACTCGTACGTTTACGTTATTTTTGACGAAAAAACCGATTTGTATTGGGCGCGTAGCCGAGTACAAGAATACCTAAGCCAAGTAGCGAGTAGATTACCCGATAGCGCTACGCCAGAGCTTGGCCCTGATGCAACAGGCGTAGGTTGGATTTACTTATACGCACTAATTGATAAAACAAATAAACACGATATTAGTCAGCTACGAAGCTTACAAGATTGGTTTTTAAAGTTTGAACTACAAACTGTGCCCGGTGTATCTGAAGTGGCTGCTGTTGGTGGCATGGTTAAGCAATACCAAGTCAATGTAGAGCCCGATAAATTACGCGCATATGGTATTCCGCTTAGCCTCATTCAAACCGCTATTCAACAAGGCAACCAAGAGATGGGCGCCTCAGTAGTTGAAATGGCTGAAGCAGAATACATGGTAACAAGCACAGGCTACATTAAGAGTGTTGCCGACTTGGAAGCTATTCCGCTTGGTGTAAACGCCAACGGTACTGCGCTGCAATTACGTGATGTAGCCGATATTAGAGTCGGACCGCAAATGCGCCGTGGTATTGCAGAGCTAAATGGTGAAGGCGAGGTAACCGGCGGCATTGTTATTATGCGCTATGGCGAAAATGCACAAAAAACCATTGAGCTTGTAAAAGCAAAATTAGAATCGCTTAAAAAGGGATTGCCAGAGGGCGTTGAAATAGTCCCTGTGTACGATCGCTCCAACTTAATAAATAACGCGGTAGATAATTTAACAAGTAAGCTAATTGAAGAGCTTATTGTAGTTGCCTTAGTGTGTGTGGTGTTTTTGTTTCATGTGCGCTCATCGCTGGTGGCGATTATTACATTACCGCTTGGAATTTTAACGGCATTTATAATTATGTATTGGCAGGGGATTAACGCCAATATTATGTCTTTAGGAGGAATTGCAATAGCGATAGGCGCAATGACTGATGGCGCTATCGTCATGATTGAAAATATGCACAAACATATGGAAAAAACGCCTCTTACCAACGAAAACCGCTGGGAAGTTGTGGCTAAATCGGCGAGTGAAGTGGGTCCTGCATTATTTTTTAGTTTATTAATTATTACCGTCAGCTTTATGCCGGTATTTATTTTAGAAGCGCAAGAAGGACGTATGTTTGCGCCACTCGCTTACACTAAAACCTATGCTATGGCAGCGTCTGCTGGGCTTGCGATTACCTTAGTGCCGGTATTGATGGGTTACTTTATTAGAGGTAAAGTTATTTCGGAGCAAAAAAATCCAGTTAACCGATTACTCGTCGCAGCGTATCGACCACTACTTAACTGGGTGCTTAAATTTCCAAAAATGACACTGGTACTCGCGGTGGTTGTTTCTGTTATTGGCTTTTACCCGGTAAATAAAATAGGCAGTGAATTTATTCCGCCACTCGATGAGGGCGATTTAATGTATATGCCCACAACGTATCCGGGTTTATCGGTAGGTAAAGCGCGCGAAATACTACAGCAAACCGACAAGTTAATTGCCACAGTACCCGAGGTTAAAACAGTATTTGGTAAAGTTGGGCGAGCAGAAACTGCAACAGATCCTGCGCCGCTTACAATGATAGAGACGTTTATTCAGTTAAAACCAAAAGACGAATGGCGCGAGGGTATGACTCTTGAAAAACTTAAAAAAGAACTCGACGGTTTGGTTAAGTTTCCGGGGCTAACTAATGCGTGGGTAATGCCAATTAAAACACGCATTGATATGCTCGCAACCGGTATTAAAACTCCCGTGGGCATTAAAGTTGCGGGACCAAAGTTGAGTGAAATTCAAAAAATTGGTCAGCAAATAGAAGTGCTATTAAAAGATGTGCAAGGCACCGCATCGGTTTACTCAGAGCGAGTAGCCGGTGGACGTTATATAAAAGTAGATATAAATCGTGAAAAAGCCGCGCGTTATAGCTTAAACATTAGCGACGTACAGCAAGTTGTATCTACTGCAATAGGTGGTACAAACGTAACACAAACGGTAGAAGGGCAAGAGCGTTATCCTGTTAATTTACGTTATCCGCAAGCATACAGAGACTCGCCAGAAGAGTTAATGTTGTTACCTATTGTAACTCCTACAGGGCAGCGTATAGCACTTGGTGATGTAGCCGATGTATTTATTGAAGATGGACCGCCTGGTATAAAAAGCGAAAATGCACGTTTAAACGGTTGGAGTTTTATTGATATAGATGGCGTTGATATTGGTACTTACGTTGAGCACGCTCAGCAAGTGCTCGATAAAGACCTAATACTACCTGCTGGCTACTCAATTACGTGGGCTGGGCAGTATGAATACATGCAGCGCGCTAAAGAAAAACTGACTTATGTATTACCACTTACATTAGCGATTATTATTGTATTGCTTTACCTTAATTTTAGAAGCTTTGCTGAGGTCACTATTATTATGGCTACGTTGCCACTGGCAATGATTGGTGGCGTATGGCTAATGTATTTAGAGGGCTTTAACTTTTCAGTTGCAGTAGGTGTAGGCTTTATTGCCTTAGCTGGGGTAGCGGTAGAAATTGGGGTCATTATGTTGGTGTATTTAAACCAAGCCTATCAAGAAAAGTGCCTCGAAGCAGAGCAAGCAGGTAAGCCACTTAGCTTAGTGCAATTACAGCAAGCTATTATTGAAGGAGCAGGGCTTCGAGTACGCCCGGTTATGATGACTGTCGCGACAATTATTATCGGTTTATTACCTGTACTTTATGGCACGGGCACCGGAAGCGAAGTAATGAGCCGAATAGCAGCGCCTATGGTTGGCGGTATGGGCAGTGCAATTGTACTCACCTTACTTGTTATTCCTGCGGTTTACTTGCTGTGGCGCAAACAAGGACTTAAATAATATAAAACAACAAGACGATAGAGCAATGCTGTTACTACTCACGCATTGCTCTATAAAAATTACCTATAATTTGTAAGTTGTTCTATTAAATAGCGAGTTATTACTCATGTTTAAATTAACTAACTGTTTTTAAATAGCTTTTTAATTGGCACGCTTTACGCAGTGTATTACCTATACAGTCAACTAAGTAAGGAATGCACATGCAAGTTAAAACAATTAAAGAGGTATACGATTGGACCGTTTTGTTTCATACGCAAATGGCGGCTAATTTTTATAGCGTAAAGGATTTACTCGATGAACATAATGCAATGCTGGTGGACTACTACCTAAATTACGAAAAAAAACTCGCCGAAGATTTAGTCGGGTTTAAAGCGATAACTGAAATAAATACGCTCGATACGTACAGTTATGAATACTTTGCTAAAAATCCTGAGCTAATTACTTTTGAAGACATTAGTAAAGATCAGCAATTCGATGAAGAAGTCATTCAAGGCTATTTAGCACAGCAACATCAAAAAGTGATTGAGTTATATGAATACTTACTTGAACGCGCCGAAACCGAAAGTGGGCAAGAAAAGCTTCAACAAATACTAGAGCTTGAAAAGCAAGGTATAAAGCAAATGATGCAAAGTACTAATCGTCATATGGATATGTAGCTTTACAAAAGAGCGGGATTACTGAGTTTATCTCGCTCTTATTAGCTTTAAGGTGATTATTTAAAATAGCTGATGTTTACATCGGCTTATTTTATGTCTGCGTTAAATAACCTGCAGAGCATTTTGATGAGACTAAAATAACATGCGTGTCAGTTGTATGACACGCACAAAGTGAGGTTAAACTTCGTCTGTATCTACAATCAAATCACTTGTAATTGATTCCAATGCTTCAATGACTTCGTCTTTATCCATACCATTTGGCAAAGTAACGGTAGCTACAGCGCTAAAAATAGGCACTCCCCAATTAGGTGCACTTTGTTGTCTTGAATTTAAGTGAGTAATATTAGCGCCTTTATGACGTATTACACTTGCCAGTTCCTGAACAATACCAGGACGGTCGTTACCTGTTATAACTAGATTAATTTGCTCTAGTGTTGATGGTTCAATCTCTGTGTTTCCGGTTTCAATACGAACGTCTAACTTAGGTAACTTATTTAAAGCACTTTGTAATGATTGAAAATGCTCCTCAGCAACTTCAAGTTGAATAATACCTGCAAAATGACCTAATAAATGGCTTAAGTTACTACTAAGCCAGTTGCCATGATTTTGTAATACGACTGATGAGATGCTCTCTACTAAACCAGGGCGATCTTTCCCTAAAATAGTTATAACCAACTGCTTCATAAATAATTCTCTTTTTAAGCCCAAAGAAAGTAAATGCATAGGCATTAAGTATGTTGTCTAATTTAAATTGTGTGTTGTTTCACTTTTTTATAAATCTTTGATTATAAATTAAAAAAATGAATATAGTTGTGTTGACTATACGCAGTATTAATAGTCATTATTATTTACTAAGTACTCTTTTAGTATTGACCTCGATAAATACTTTGTCCAATTATTTTATAATTTAGTTCACTTATAAATCATCGATTTGAAGTTAATTTAGACATTTATCTCCCTAGTATTATTTAAAACCGTTTTAAAGTGCTTATTGTTACCGTTGTAACAATACTGTCATCTTGATGAAATATAATTTATGCAACGTTAAGATTTAAGGGTGTTTTGATGACTTCAAATCCGAATAAGCCGACTTTTAATACGGATCGAAGCCGTCTATTTAAAGATCGGTTTGCTAAATTTGGGATAACCGCAGGTGGGATAATGGTATTGGTAGCGCTGCTATTAATATTCTTTTACCTTCTTTATGTAGTACAGCCAATTTTTGAATCAGCAAAAGTAGAAAAGCGCGATAGCTTTCATGTTGCTAATTCACAGCAAATAGTAGGTTTAGGCGTAGAAGAGCAAACTGAAGTAGCTTATTTACTAAGTCAGCAGGGTCAGGTTGATTTTTACAGTGTTGAGTCAGGTAGTTTTGGTAAAAAACTCAAAACACTTAATGCAGATTTACCAAGTGATGCAACAAGCTTTGCAACAAGCGCGCCTTTTCAAGGGCATTATGCGTTTGGTTTAGAAGATGGCACCGTAATGGTTGTTGCACCTAAATTTTTAGTTACCTTTCCAAATAACGAGCGTAAATTAACACCTCGCTTAGGTTTTCCTCTAGGGGAAATGGCTTTAGAAGTAGATGAACAAGGTGCAGCTATTAAACGCTTTGCATTTAGTCACTATGAAGACAAAACAGCGGTTGTAGCTCTTACAGAAGATAAGCGTGTATTATTTAGCAGCTTTATTGCTGAAGAGAATATGTTTACCGGTGAAGTAGAGTGGGTTGTTGAGCGTACAGAACTTGATGTTAATGGACGTGTAGACGAGTTATTAATGTCGCCAGATACAACACGTACTTTTGTACGTTCTGCTAATCAAGTGTATGTATACGATACGCGTGACCCAAGTGATGTAGAGCAAATTCAGTTGCTTTCGGCTAACGAAGAAAATGCAAATATTGTATCTGCACAACTGCTAGCGGGCGCAAACTCACTCATGCTTGCTAATGATAACGGTGAGATTTCGCAGTGGTTTGAAGTAAACACTGACACAGGTCGTGAATATCAAAAGATTCGCTCATTTGAAACAACTAAGCAAAGTAAATTAAGTGTATTTACTGAGTTTTACCGTCGTACTTTTTTTACTACCGGCAATAATGGTGAGCTAGGTGTGTACTACACAACCAGCGAAGCAAAACTTTGGCAGGGAAAAGTAAGTGAAGGCGCAATAGAAAACTTTGCAATTGCACCACGTTCAAATGCTGCGTTAATTTTAGCGGATAATAAGCTAACAGTGTTAGATATTCATAACGAGCACCCAGAAGTTACTTGGTCAGCACTTTGGCAAGAAGTGTGGTACGAAGGTTACCCAGAGCCAGGTTATATTTGGCAGTCAACATCAGCCAGTGACGACTTTGAATCTAAGTTTTCACTTGTGCCAATTTCGTTCGGTACATTAAAAGCAGCACTTTATGCGATGTTGTTTGCTGTACCAATCGCGCTTTCGGCGGCTATTTACACGGCATACTTTATGTCGAGCAAATTACGTAAAGTGGTTAAGCCTACCGTTGAAATCATGGAAGCATTACCAACCGTTATTTTAGGTTTTTTAGCGGGTCTTTGGTTAGCCCCATTAATAGAAGAGCACTTACCTGCCATTGTTGGGTTACTCATATTATTACCTTTAGGTATGTTAGCGACAGGTTTAGCCTGGACTAAATTACCAACAAAAATACGCCATAGAATTCCTGATGGTTCGCATTCAATCATCCTTATTCCGGTCGTTTTACTTATTGGTTGGTTTTCGTTTGCTATGAGCGAATTTGTTGAACTTTGGATGTTTGACGGCAATGTACGTCAGTACTTAACAAATGAGCTAGGTATGACATTCGATCAACGTAACTCGCTTGTTGTAGGTATTGCGATGGGTTTTGCGGTTATTCCTACTATATTCTCAATTGCAGAAGACGCGGTATTTAGTGTTCCAAAGCATTTATCAAATGGCTCATTAGCATTAGGTGCGACGCAGTGGCAAACACTAATACGTGTTGTATTACTAACAGCAAGTCCAGGTATTTTCTCTGCGGTAATGATGGGACTTGGCCGAGCAGTTGGTGAAACCATGATTGTACTTATGGCAACCGGTAATACACCGATTATGGATTGGAGCATTTTCCAGGGTATGCGTACGCTTGCAGCAAATATTGCAGTTGAAATGCCAGAGTCAGAAGTAGGTAGTTCGCACTATAGAATATTATTCTTAGCAGCCTTTGTATTATTCATATTCACATTCATTTTTAACACAGTCGCTGAGTTTGTTCGCCAGCAACTGCGTGAAAAATACAGCTCAATGTAAGCGGAGAGACATGACATGGTAAAGCAGTGGTTTAAGTCTGGTTCTCCTTGGATTTGGATGACCGGTGGTGCAGTGAGCATCAGTTTGATTTCAGTTTTAGGCTTATTGGCAATGATAGCCTGGAAAGGGTTAAGCTTTTTCTGGCCTTCAGAAGTTGTACAGTTTGAACTTGAAGGGTCGATTGCAAAGCAAACCGTTATTGGCGAAGTTTACGACCGTGAATTAGTACCAAAAACGCGTTTAGCCGCGACAGGTATTGATGTTAGCGGGTTTGAAAAAGAAGAAATAGAGCGCTTACTTATTAAAACAGGTAACCGCGAATATGTAGATTTAGATTTTCGTTGGATATTAGAAACCGACATAACAAATAAAACAGCACCAGCGGCGCTTGCAGTATTTGAGCGTAGTAAAAACGGTAACTTTTATGGTTATGTGCAAAACGTTATTAAAGACGGTCAACCGGTTAATGGCGATAAAATAGAAGCGCTACATGAGCTTGTTGAGCGTGCAGTTGATTTAAATGACGAAGCACTTGATTTGCAAAATGGCGACATTGGGCATATTAACTACGCACTTGAACGCCTTCGTTTAGAAGAAAAAGGCTACTTACTCGATAATGCACTTACTGATGAGCGTGTTGCTGAGCTTGCTCAAGCACGTGCTGAATTACGTGCAGAGTATGGTGTACTTGAAAAAGATTTATTTGCACTACGCAAACAAGCTAAACGTGACCACGTAACTGTAAAAGATATGCGCGGTGAAGTTGTTACAATTCCTATGTATCAAGTACTTGATGTTTGGTTTCCAAACGATATGGGCTTTTTTGCAAAGCTAGGCCACTACTTTGTGCAACTAGGTAAGTTTGTATCCGATGATCCACGTGAAGCAAATACAGAAGGCGGTGTTTTCCCTGCTATATTTGGTACTGTATTTATGGTTATGCTGATGGCTGTAATTGTGACGCCGTTTGGCGTTGTTGCTGCAATTTACTTACACGAGTACGCCGCAAAAAATGCAATCACTAAAATGATTCGTATCGCAGTGATTAACTTGGCCGGTGTTCCTTCAATTGTATACGGTGTATTTGGCCTCGGCTTTTTTGTATACATGTTAGGTGGTAGCTTAGACCAATTATTTTATCCAGAATCGTCGCCAACGCCAGTATTTGGTACGCCAGGTGTAATGTGGTCTGCATTAACGCTCGCCATACTAACGCTGCCAGTTGTTATTGTATCGACTGAAGAAGGTTTATCTCGTATTCCAAGTACCGTACGTGATGGTTCACTAGCGCTTGGCGCAACAAAAGTTGAAACGTTATGGCGCATAATTATTCCAATGGCAAGCCCTGCAATTATGACAGGTTTAATACTGGCAGTTGCACGTGCTGCAGGTGAAGTTGCACCGTTAATGCTAGTAGGTGTTGTAAAAATGGCCCCTACATTACCACTTGATGGCAACTTCCCGTATTTTCACTTAGATAGAAAGTTCATGCACTTAGGCTTTCATATATACGATGTTGGCTTCCAAAGCCCTAATGTTGAAGCGGCACGCCCGCTGGTATACGCAACGGCCTTTTTATTGGTGTCGGTGATTATTACCCTAAACATAACGGCCATTGGTATACGTAACCATTTACGTGAAAAGTACAGATCGCTTGAACACTAATTAGTAAAGATTTTATAGGTAACAAAAATGATTACAGTCGCTCCAAAAGTAAACCAAGCTAATATAGGCCAGAAGTTAGACCTAGAAAATTTAACGGATGACCAAAAAGCGCTAGAGATTAAAGATCTCGATCTTTACTACGGTGATAAGCAAGCGCTTAATAAAGTAAATATGAACATTCCAAAAGGCCAAGTAACTGCGTTTATTGGACCATCGGGCTGTGGTAAATCAACTCTATTACGTTGTATTAACCGCATGAACGATTTGGTTGATATTTGTCGTATTGAAGGTGAAATATTACTTCACGGTCAAAATATTTACGATAAGAGCGTAGATGTAGCAGCACTTCGTCGTAATGTAGGTATGGTGTTTCAGCGTCCTAACCCATTTCCTAAATCAATTTATGAAAATGTGGTTTATGGCCTACGCTTACAAGGCATTAAAGAGAAGCGAAAGTTAGACGAAGTGGTAGAGCAATCACTTCGTGGTGCTGCTTTATGGGATGAAGTAAAAGATAGATTACACGATAGCGCGTTTGGCTTATCGGGTGGTCAGCAACAGCGTTTAGTTATTGCTCGCTCAATTGCAATTGAGCCAGAAGTTCTTTTATTAGATGAACCTACATCAGCACTTGACCCTATTTCTACTTTGGTAATCGAAGAGCTAATAAACGATTTAAAAAACCAATTTACCGTTGTTATTGTTACACATAACATGCAACAAGCAGCACGTGTATCTGATCAAACAGCCTTTATGTATATGGGCGAATTGATTGAGTACTCAGACACAAATACCTTATTTACTACACCAACGAAGAAAAAGACCGAAGATTATATTACCGGTCGTTACGGTTAATTAGCCCGTTGTAGCGTGTTGTGCAAGATTAAGAGAGAAGGTAACTATGGAACATAATATTAATAAACATATTTCTGGGCGTTTTAACCAAGAACTAGAAAATGTACGTAATCATGTATTAAGTATGGGTGGCTTAGTTGAGCAGCAGTTAAATAGTGCGCTTGATGCGGTGAGTCGTAACGATGCAGAGCTTGCTCAAAAGGTACGTCAGAACGATTATAAAGTGAATGCAATGGAAGTAAGCATTGATGAAGAGTGTACGCGTATTATTGCTCGTCGTCAGCCTGCAGCAAGTGACCTGCGTTTAGTGATTGCAATTGCTAAAACAATCGCTGATTTAGAGCGTATTGGCGATGAAGCTGAGCGAATTGCTAAAGTTGCACTAGACTCATTTACCAAAGATCAGCAAGATTTATTAGTAAATATTGAAAATATGGGCCGCCAGGTTTTAAAAATGCTACACGACGTACTAGATGCATTTGCGCGTATGGATGTGCAACGTGCATTTCAAGTACATAAAGAAGATGCAAAAGTTGACCGCGAATATGAAGCCATCACACGTCAAATAATGACTTACATGATGGAAGATCCACGCTCAATACCTAAAATCATGGACTTAGTCTGGTCTGTTCGCTCATTAGAGCGTATTGGTGATCGTTGTCAGAACATTGCTGAATACATTATTTATTTTGTTAATGGCAAAGATATTCGCCATACATCTCAAGAAGATATAGAAAAATCACTATGATTTTTTACCCATCATGCTTTTCTATTAAAGCGGCTTAGTGTCGCTTTGTGTATTGCAAGCTTTAGTGAAGTAATAAAAAGCGTTCACAATCTTGGTTAATACTGTAAAATTCATGCTGCAAAGCATATCAATTTGATTAAAGGGTCAGTTATGCCTACAAACGCGTTTTTAGGAGTATTTGCAAAATCTCCTATCAAACCAATGGAAGAACACATCAAGAAGGTTCATCAAGCAAGTAAAGCTTTGATACCTTTTTTTAATCACGTATTTAAAGAAGAGTGGGTACAAGCAGAAGAGCTTCGCATCACTATTCGCAATTTAGAACGTGAAGCTGATGATATGAAAAGAGATATACGTTTACAATTACCGCGTGGTTTATTCATGCCGGTAGAGCGTACAGATCTTCTCGAATTAGTAACCCAACAAGATAAGATCGCCAATAAAGCAAAAGATATTGCAGGGCGAGTGATTGGTCGTGAAATGACCATTCCAAAAGTTATGCAAGCTGATTTCTTAGCTTACTTAACCCGTTGTGTAGATGCGACTAAACAAGCATCTAAAGCAATTAACGAATTAGAAGAATTGCTAGAAACGGGTTTTAAAGGTCGAGAAGTCACCTTAGTAGAAAAAATGTTAGTTGAATTGGATGCCATAGAACAAGACACGGACGAAATGCAGATAAAAGTACGCCGCCAGCTACGTGATGTAGAGGGTGAGTTAAATCCAATTGATGTTATGTTTTTATACAAAATCATTGAATGGGTTGGCGAGCTTGCAGATATTGCAGAGCGCGTAGGGTCACGTCTTGAGCTGATGTTAGCTCGTTAATTTAAAATCAGTTCAAACACGAAAGATTAAGGTTTTACAATGGATATCATTGCATCTTACGGCACGGTATTAATTTTAATTGCCGCAGCAGTCGGCTTTTTTATGGCTTATGGTATTGGCGCGAACGACGTAGCGAACGCCATGGGCACATCTGTAGGTTCAAAAGCGCTAACAATCAAACAAGCTATTTTTATAGCGATGATTTTTGAATTTGCAGGCGCTTACTTAGCAGGTGGTGAGGTTACATCAACAATTCGTAAAGGAATTATCGATGCCGCACCATTTGCAGACATTCCTGAACTTATGGTTCTGGGTATGATTTCGTCTTTATTTGCAGCGGGTGCTTGGTTATTAATGGCCTCGTTCTTGGGTTGGCCAGTATCAACGACTCACTCAATCATTGGTGCAATCATTGGTTTTGCGTTAGTTGCTGTTGGTACTGAGGCGATTCAATGGGATAAAGTAGGTGGTATTGTTGGTAGTTGGATTATAACGCCCGCCATATCAGGCTTTATTGCATACTTAATATTTATGAGTGCACAAAAACTTATTTTTAATACAGATGCACCACTAAAAAATGCTAAACGCTATGTACCACTTTATATGGGTTTAGCAGGTTTTATAATGGCCTTGGTCACAATTAAAAAAGGCTTAAAGCATGTTGGTGTTGATTTAGGTGCAGCCGAAGGGTACGCCTTAGCAATAGCTGTAGCAGTTGTCGTTGCTATAATTGGTAAAATTGCTATTTCTCGTTTAAATATCGATCCAAAAGCAGATAAACAAATGCAATTCAACAATGTTGAAAAAGTGTTTGCTGTTCTTATGGTATTAACAGCATGTTGTATGGCCTTTGCACATGGTTCTAACGATGTTGCTAATGCAATCGGTCCACTAGCTGCTGTTGTAAATATTGTTGAAAACAATGGTGAAATTGCTAAAAAAGCGGCTATTGCTTGGTGGATTCTACCTCTAGGTGGTTTTGGTATTGTTGCGGGTCTTGCTATTTTGGGCAAAAAAGTAATTAAAACGATTGGTGAAGGCATTACACATTTAACGCCTAGCCGTGGTTTTGCTGCTGAACTAGCCGCTGCTTCTACCGTTGTTATTGCATCAGGTACTGGTATGCCAATCTCTACTACTCAAACCTTAGTGGGTGCGGTATTAGGTGTAGGTATGGCACGTGGAATTGGTGCACTTAACATGGGTGTTATCAGAAACATTGTAGTTTCTTGGGTAATTACATTGCCAGTTGGCGCTGCCCTTGCTATTGTTATTTTCTACGTACTAAGAACCGCATTTGGGGTTTAACAAAAAAGTACTCAAAGACTTTTAGCTTGAAAAGATCTCAATGCCCTAGGTGTTGGGGTCTTTTTATTTGTGGAAAGAAAAAATGACCAATCTTCCAAGTATCAAACAGCTACAGTATTTATTAGCTGTTCATCAACATCAGCACTTTGGCAGAGCTGCCAGTGCCTGTTTTATAGGGCAATCTACTTTAAGCAGTGCTATTCAAAATCTTGAAGAAACGTTGGGTTGCCAGCTTATTGAACGCGAAAATCGCAGCCTTATGTTTACCAGTATTGGTGAAGAAGTTGTTGAGCGCTCTCGTAAAATAATTAACGATACAATTAGTTTAAAAGAGCTCACTAAAAGCTTTTTAACACCACTGAATGGTAAATTAACAGTGGGTGTTATACCTACAATTGCTAGCTTTATAGCGGCTCCTCTGTATCACTTTTGTAAAGAAACCTTTTGTGATTTAGAGCTGGTATTAATAGAAGATACGAGTGACAAGCTACTGGATAAGCTTGAACATGGGCATATTGATTTAGCGCTACTTGCACTGCCATACGAAACCGATAAATTTCATACACAAGTATTGGCAAAAGATCAGTTTAGTTTAGTGCACCATAAGGACTACAGCGCTGCAAAGGGCGTAGTCGACTTTAATCTATTACCAGAGGCTAGCGTATTCTTACTCGAGCGTGAGCACTGTATGACAGGCCATGCGCTTAGTGCATGTCATTTAAACCGTGCTAGTTGTATTAACCCATTTGAAGCAGCAAGCTTGCATACATTATTGAGTATGGTTGAGCATCAGCTCGGGGTGACTTTTTTACCACAAATGGCGATTAACGCCGGAATTTTAGATAATAAAAATATGGTGGCAACACCATCACAAAGCGATGCATATAGAGATATTGGCATATTGTGGCGGAAAACTACGGGGCGGATCCGCGACTTTAAGTTATTTAGTCAACAGCTTGAGATATTTTTAAAGCGCCAATGTAGTTTAGATTTTTCTAAATAAGAATAGGAAATGAATGAAAGCAGCCTATAAAGGCTGCTTTTGATTTTGAAGATGGCTTTCAAAGGGCTCAAGTTCGGGTAAAAATAGTAAATAAATCCATACCACCAAGTTAAAGTAAGGCACGCAACCTAATACAGTAAAAACCTTAACTGGGTAGCCTTTAATATTTGCGTAACGATAACACTGATACGCGATTGCAAAATGTATAATCAGTAATAACATAACTAGCTGTGTCATACCTTTCTCCTTAAAAGCTTAAATAGCTTTGAAACCCACTATAAATATCAGTACTACGTCGCCAAAAGGTAATGTCATGTTTTTAAAGTGAAATACATCAAAAGGCACGACATTTTTTATTTGATACTGAAAGTATAGGCAAGAAAGGTAATATTGGTAGTAACAAATTGTTTAATTTTGTTTATTTTGGGCTAGCTTGTTGTTGGTAAAACGTTTTATTTTTTGAAATTTTTTCAAGTTCATCTTTTACTTTTTCAACAGGTACTGGGCGTGCAATAAAGTAGCCTTGTCCATAATCAACACCTATCTCTTTTAGTGCAAAAAATATCTCTTCGTTTTCAACGTACTCAGCTACAGAGCGCTTATCGAGAGACCGACTAATATCATTTATTGCTTTTACTAACGCTAAGTCTATAGGGTCATTAAGCATGTCGCTTACAAATGAGCCATCAATTTTTACATGTTGTGCTGGAAGCTGCTTTAAATAGTTAAATGTACTAAAGCCAGTTCCAAAATCGTCAATAGAAAAATGACAGCCTAAGCTATTAAGCTTCTCAATCATTTTACGAGTCGCTTTTAAGTTGTTAATACTTGCTGATTCAGTTATTTCAAAAATTATCCGCGAAGGGGGCACGTTATACTTTTCAAGGTTTGATTCAATTAATGGCAATAAGCGTTCATCTAAGAATGATTGTGCTGACAAATTAATAGCAACTTGGTTTAACTCTGGGTGCTTAGACACACAAGCAACGGCATTACGTATAACGCATTGATCCATCAAAAATGTGTCGTTAAGCATCTCTAAAGAGGGAATAAATTGATTTGGGTACACAAGTTTACCTTTGAGTTTTAAGCGTAAGAGCGCTTCAAAATAAGCAACTTTACACTCTTTAAAATCCCAAATAGGTTGGTAATGCAGTTCAATATTATCTTGCTGCAATGCTTGGCGAATTTCGTGACCCCATTCAAGCCCAGTTTGAAGCGTATTGTTTTGAGCGTCCTCTTTTGAGTAGCAATGTACTAAGTTACGCCCTAAATTTTTGGCAATATACAAAGCAATATCGGCTTGTTTTAAACATTCATTAGGATCATTGTTTTGTGTCGTAATTTGAGTTAAACCGATAGAGCAGCTAATTGTGTATATCTGATCTTCTGATTTAAAAGCATGTTTTTCTATTGCGCTGCACACACCTTCAGCAATAAGGTGTGCATCCAGTAAATTCATATTGGTAAGTATGACTGCAAACTCATCGCCGCCTATTCGGCACACCAAATGGTCTTCGCCAATATTTGCTTTAAATAATTGCGCCACTTCTTTTAATACTATGTCACCTTGGTGGTGACCTTTGCTGTCGTTTATTATTTTAAAGTGATCGAGGTCAATATAAATAACAGCATGCTCTATACCATCATACGTGTATTTATCTTGGCATATTTTATTAAGCTGTTGATCAAAGTAATAACGGTTATGTAAACCAGTTAGTGGGTCATGGTGTGCTAAATGACGTAGTTGGATCTCTGCTTGTTTACGTTCATGTATGTTGTCGATAGTGGCAGTTATGGTCGCGTTATTACGACTATTTTTGATTAGCTGTAATCTGCATTCGACCCAAATTAAATTGCCATTTTTATGGGTGAGCTTTACTTCTATTTGTTGCTGTTGCTCGCCACCATGTAAAATGTCATTAATAGTATAATTTAGTCTTCCTTTATCTTCGTTATTACAATAAGCGCTTAATGGGGTTTGTAGCGATGATTTAACACCAAAACCGCTCAATGCCTCCCATGCAGGGTTAATAAAACGAATATGCCCTTGCTGATCAAGCTCTAAAACAACCGTATTCAAATGCAATAAAATACGCTGATGAGCCGAAAATAACTCTTTGTAACGCACTTCGCTCACGCTTAGCTGCTCTACTTTGTAAGCAAATTCAGCATAACTCACCATAAAATCTTCACGTCGTGCGGCGTGGTCACACACTTTATTTAAAAATGAAGGGTCGTATGGGGCTCTAATAAAATCGGTAACACCAGACAGCAAAAGCTGCTCAGCGTAATCAGCATCATCACTTTCTATAATCGTAACAATAGCTTGTTTAGAATTGTGCTGTAGGATTTCTTCAACGAGTACACTCGAGCTCTCTGCACTTGATGTAGTGGCATCGAGTAGCACAATTGAAAACTGCTGTTGGTTGTAAGCGTTTAGTGCTGCTTTGGCTGAGGTAACGTGAGTAATAGCAAAGTTTAACTTTAACTGTTCACTAATTTTGTCGGCCGTATTTTGAAGCGGCTCTAATAGCAATAAATTTAGTCGGCTACTTTTTTCTAAGTGCGTAGATAAAACATTCGCAAGCACTTGAGGAAGCATGTCTTTATGTTCAAACGGCAGTACAGCATCTATTCCGTAGCTTCTGGCTGTTGTTTCGGCAATACGCTCACAGTAAATTGGCGGAATAAGTAAAATTGGGGTGTTTTTTGGTGTTTTTAATAATCCTGAGCGGATCATCCTCGAAAAGCGCCAGCCGTCAATTTTCCCAACATTAATGCCCGTTATTATAATATCAACAGGGTGTTGTTTTAAAAGCTTTAAAGCTTGTTGGCTATCTTGCGCATCAATAAAGGTAAATACATTTAAGCTATCTAAAGTGCCCTTAATCGCGCGACGTTCAGCACTACTTGCGTTTAATATTAGCAATTTAAGCTGGTTTGGCACGTGTTGAACACCCCTAATGTAACTTATAATAATTCAGCCGAACAAGAATAGTGACATTTAACCATAAGAACAAGAAAATTTAATGAGAAACACGCAAACAAGATATTATAAGTTTGGCTGATTTCTTGAGCTTAATATCCGATACATATACACTTGGCGCGATTTTAAATGATGTGGATTACTAATTATGCGCGTGGCTGACTTTAGCTTTGACTTACCTGATGAATTAATAGCTCGTTTTCCTAAAGCGGACAGAACTAGCAGCCGTTTACTTACTTTAGATGGCCCAAGCGGAACTCTAGAACATAAAGTGTTTAGCGACATACTTGATTTAGTAAACGAAGGCGATTTGTTAGTCTTTAACAATACACGCGTTATTCCAGCACGTATGTTTGGTCAAAAAGCCTCTGGCGGCAAAGTTGAAGTGCTTGTAGAGCGAGTGCTAGATGAACATCGCGTACTTGCGCACGTACGGGCAAGTAAGTCGCTTAAGGTTGGTAACGAAGTTATTTTAGAGGGCAAAGCCAAGGCAATAATGGTTGCACGCCACGATACATTATTTGAGCTTGAGTTTGATCATAGCCAAAACGTGCTAGATATACTTAATGATATTGGTCATATGCCACTGCCTCCTTATATTGACCGACCTGATACCGAAGCTGATCGCGAGCGTTATCAAACTGTTTATGGAGAAAAGCCAGGTGCAGTTGCTGCGCCAACAGCGGGCTTACATTTTGACGATAAGTTAATGACGGCACTAAAAGATAAAGGTGTAAACATGGCTTTTGTTACTTTGCACGTTGGCGCCGGTACTTTTCAGCCAGTACGAGTGGATAGTGTTGATGAGCATGTAATGCACTCCGAGTATATTGAAGTACCCGATGATGTAGTTGCTGCTGTTGCACAAACCAAAGCAAGTGGCGGGCGCGTAATTGCGGTTGGCACAACATCAGTACGTTCATTAGAGTCGGCAGCTAAAGTTCACGGCGGCAAATTAGATACGTATTTTGGTGATACCGATATATTTATTTTTCCGGGTTACCAATTTAATGTTGTTGATGCCATGGTCACAAATTTTCACTTACCAGAATCAACGCTTATAATGCTAGTCAGCGCTTTTAGCGGACAAGACAATATTATGGGTGCATACAATACGGCAATTGAACAAAAATACCGATTTTTTAGTTACGGTGATGCGATGTTTTTAACACGTAAGTAACCATTTATTATTTAATACTCAGTAAAAAACACTAAAAACCCCAGCAACGAAGCTGGGGTTTTTGTTTAGCATAATAAGCAAAACTGAATTTATCGCAGCTAATAGTATTAATGAGGCAAAAAGGGTAGAATCGAGCGGTTAAATTATAGCTTGTTGGACTGTTTTTCTGACATTGAGGATGATATGAAATTTGAATTAGATTGTACTGACGGAAAAGCGCGCCGCGGCCGCTTAATTTTTGACCGTGGTGTAATAGAAACACCTGCATTTATGCCTGTTGGTACTTACGGTACTGTAAAAGGTATGACGCCAGATGAAGTAAAAGCCACTGGTGCGCAAATATGTTTAGGTAATACCTTTCATTTAATGCTTCGTCCAGGTACTGAAATCATTAAGCAACATGGTGATTTACACGACTTTATGAATTGGGATTTCCCAATTTTAACTGACTCAGGCGGTTTTCAAGTATTTAGCTTAGGCGCAATGCGTAAAATCACTGAAGAAGGCGTGTTGTTTCAATCTCCAGTAAATGGTGATGAAATTATGATGTCGCCTGAAAAGTCGATGGAAGTACAGCGCGACTTAGGCTCAGACATCGTTATGATTTTTGACGAGTGTACGCCATATCCAGCAACTGAAAAAGAAGCTAAAGATTCTATGGAGTTATCTCTTCGTTGGGCTAAGCGCTCAAAAGAAGGGCATGGCGACAATCCATCTGCTTTGTTTGGTATTATTCAAGGTGGTATGTACCCAGAATTACGTGCACAATCGCAAGCAGGCTTAGAAGAAATTGGCTTTGATGGCTATGCATTAGGTGGTCTATCAGTAGGCGAGCCTAAAAACGAAATGATGAATATTCTTGATCATTGTGCGTTTAAAATGCCAGAAGACAAACCACGCTACCTTATGGGTGTAGGCAAGCCAGAGGATTTAGTTGAGTCTGTTCGCCGTGGTATTGATATGTTTGACTGTGTTATGCCAACACGTAATGCGCGTAACGGCCATTTATTCATTACCACGGGTGTAGTAAAAATACGTAACGCAGTACATAAAACAGACACAGGGCCACTTGACCCTGAGTGTGATTGCCATACGTGTGGAAACTATTCACGAGCTTATTTGCATCACCTTGATAAATGTAACGAAATTTTAGGTGCGCGACTAAACACAATTCATAACTTACGTTACTATCAACGTGTTATGGAAGGTTTACGTAATGCAATTAGCGAAGGTAAATTAGAAGAATTTGTACAAGATTTTTATGCTCGCCGAGGCCAAGACGTGCCAGAGCTAGTAGATATAAAAAATTAAACTTTAAAATTAAAGAGGAAGTATCATGAGTTTATTTATTTCAAATGCACACGCAGCAGCTGGTCAACCTGCGGCAAGCGGTGGTTGGGAAATGCTAATAATGTTAGCTATTTTCGGTTTGGTTTTTTACTTTTTAATCTACCGCCCGCAAGCTAAGCGCGTTAAAGAGCACAAAAGCTTAATGAGTATGATGGCTAAAGGCGATGAAGTACTTACCCAAGGCGGTTTAGTGGGTAAAATTGTGAAGATTTCTGAAGAGAAAGATTTCATCGTTATCTCTTTAAACGAGCAGGCAGAAGTAACAGTACAAAAATCTGCAGTATCTGCAGTATTGCCAAAAGGCACAATGAAGTCGCTATAAAAATAATAAGGACGACCCCGTGTTAAACAAGTTTCCAGTTTGGAAGTATTTACTTGTTTTAGCTGTGGTAGCCATTGGCCTTTTATATGCCTCTCCAAACTTGTATGGTCGCGATCCGGCTATACAAGTTTCAGGTGCTAAAGGCGCTGATGTCGATCTCAGTGTTGTAGACAAAGTAAACGCAATCCTTGAAAAAAATAATGTAACCGCTAAATCGACAATACTTGAAGATGGGCAAATTTTAGTTCGTTTAAAAAATGTTGAAGAACAGCTTAAAGCGCATGACTTACTTCGTGATTCGCTGAGCGACGATTACATTTCTGCTATTAATATGGCACCTGCTCAACCAGCTTGGTTAAAAGCAGTTGGTGGTAACCCTATGAAGCTAGGTCTTGATTTAAGTGGTGGCGTACATTTCACCATGGAAATCGACATGGCAACAGCGGTTGATAACCAGCTTGAGCAAATGGAGCAAGATTTTCGTAGCGACCTGCGCGAAGAAAAACTACGTTACCGTAGTGTTCGCCGCGTAGCAGGCTCCGATCGTATGCGTGTAGAAATGCGTACTGAAGAAGACAAAAATGCAGCAGAGAGCTTCTTAGAAACTCGCTACCCGCTAAATGTCTACATTGATGACAGCAGTAACGATAAAGCATTTTTTGCGACAATGAGTGAGCAAAAACTCAAAGAAATTCGTGACTACGCTATCAAGCAAAATGAAACGATTATTCGTAACCGTATCAACCAAATTGGTGTTGCAGAACCTAACGTACAACGCCAAGGCGCTGAGCGTATTATTGTTCAACTACCTGGTATTCAAGACACAGCTCGCGCTAAAGAAATTTTAGGCGCGACAGCAACACTTGAATTTCGTGAAGTAGACGAAAATGCTGATATTAGCGCTGCTGCTCAAGGTCGTATCCCTGCGGGTACTGAAATGATCATGAGTCGCGACGGTTACCCTGTTGTACTTAAAAAGCGTATTATTCTAGAAGGTAGCCATATAACTGGCGCGCAATCTGGCGCTGATGAATACCAACGCCCGCAAGTGAGTATTACGCTAGATAGCAAAGGTGGGGCAAAAATGAATGCCTTTACCAAACGTGCTATTGGTAAGCGTATGGCAACGGTATTTATTGAGTACAAGCCATCAGGTAAAAAAGATGCAGACGGTAAGGCGCTTCCGCCTATTAAGGTTGAAGAAGTTATTAACGTAGCAACAATTCAAGCACGTCTTGATCGCTCGTTCCGTATTACAGGTATCGATAACCCAGCTGAAGCACATAACTTAAGTTTGCTACTTCGTGCAGGTGCGCTTGTAGCACCAATTCAAATTGTTGAAGAGCGCACTGTAGGTCCAAGTTTAGGTCAAGAGAATATTGAAGCGGGTATGACTGCGGTTGCACTTGGTTTTGCGTTTGTACTTGTGTTTATGCTTGTGTACTACAAAGGCTTTGGTATGGTTGCAAACCTTGCGCTTGCGGCTAACTTAGTACTGATTGTTGGTGTTATGTCTTTAATTCCAGGCGCGACACTTACGCTACCTGGTATTGCAGGTATTGTATTAACCGTAGGTATGGCAGTTGATGCTAACGTACTTATTTTTGAACGTATTCGTGAAGAGCTGGCCGATGGCCGCAGCCCTCAACAAGCGATTCATTTCGGTTACGATAGCGCATTTAGCACTATATTTGATGCTAACATCACCACGTTAATCGCTGCCATTATACTGTTTGCAGTAGGCACAGGTCCGATTGCGGGCTTTGCAGTGACACTTGCGATTGGTATTTTAACTTCAATGTTTACAGCCATTGTTGGTACCCGTGCGGTAATCAACTTATTTGTTGGTGGTAAACGTATTGATAAACTTTCGATTTAAGGAGCTGACATGCAAATTTTAAGTTTGGGTAGTAGAACCCTTCGTTTCATGTCTCTTCGTAAAGTGGCTATGGGTTTTTCGACGTTATTAATTTTAGCGTCGTTTGCATCAGTTTTTGTTAAAGGTCTAAATTTTGGTTTAGATTTTACCGGCGGTACTGCGGTAGAAGTTGGTTTTTCACAGCCAGCAGACCTTAAAAAAGTACGTGCTGCGCTAGCTGATAATGGTTTTGCTGATGCATCAGTACAACTATTTGGTTCAAGCCAAGAGATTTTAGTTCGTTTAGCACCGCGCGGTAGTGATGTTAAAGCTGAAGTAATTGGTAACCAAGTAATCGATGCGCTTAAAAAAGCTGATGACAGCGTAGTAATGCGCCGTATTGAGTTTGTGGGCCCAAGTGTAGGTGAAGACTTAAAAGAGCAGGGTGGCCTTGCCATGTTAACTGCACTTATTTGTATCTTAATCTACGTTGCATTTCGTTTTGAATGGCGCTTTGCTGTGGGTGCGGTAGGTGCACTACTACACGATGTTATTATTACTGTGGGTTTATTTTCGATATTAGGTTTAGAGTTTGATTTAACTATATTAGCGGCAATTCTTGCGGTAATAGGTTATTCACTTAACGATACGATTGTTGTATCTGACCGTATTCGTGAAAACTTCCGTAAAGTGCGCATTGACGATACTGTAGAAATTATTGATATTTCACTTACGCAAACACTTAACCGTACACTTGTAACTTCAATCACCACTATTTTAGTATTGATTGCTTTGTTTGCATGGGGCGGACAAACCATTCATGGCTTTGCAACTGCATTGCTGTTTGGTGTGTTTATTGGTACTTATTCTTCGATTTATGTTGCGAGCTCTGTTGCTATAGCAATGGGCGTAAGCAAAGAAGACTTAATACCAGAAGTAATTGAAAAAGAAGGTGCAGACCTAGACGCAATGCCGTAGTAGAGTCTCATTAAATAAAAACCGCTCCTATGAGCGGTTTTTTTATACCTGCAATTTACGAATTTCTCAGGCGTCTAAGTTTTCATTAGCGGATGTAACAGTGCAAGCTTACGAAAACAGTGCTAACTTTGTAGTGTGAATTGGTAGGGCCTTTTTGCAATAATATATAAATCGCCACAGGTTAAGGCACCGGCCACTGAGGCTAAAATAAGCCAAGTGTTATCGCTCTAGTTATCTATTTATTCATGTGCTCAAGGGATGCTTTAGAAGTGTTTAGCCTTTCAGCCAATAATAGGTAATTTAAACAAAGCAGGTAATTATTATGTTACCAATAAAAGTTTCTATCAGTGTATTTAGTTTGTTTGTAAGTTTTTCACTCATGGCGCAAGAGCAAATAATTAATGTTGCTCAAAAGCAAGATACCCAAAACGCACGAGAAGAGTACCTCAATGAGTTATTAGTACGTGCACTTGAAAGTGTTAACTACCCCGGTGTTATCCGAATGGCCCCCATATCAGAACTGCAAAAGCGTAAGTTAATAAACCTAGATGATAACGAATTAGATATGTATTGGAGTATGAGCAGTCCAGAGCGAGAGGCGCTTGCTTTGGCGATAAAAATACCACTATTTAAAGGCTATATAGGTAAGCGAGCTTTATTAACTAATAAGCAAAACTTGGCGCGCTTTAAAAAGGTAAAAAATATTGAGCAGCTAGCTACGTTTTCGGCTGTACAAGGGCACAACTGGCCAGATACAAGAGTAATGTCCTATAACGGATTACATGTAAGGCCGCTTACTAACTACCAAGCCATGTTCACTTTAACGAGCCGTGGTCGAATAGATTACTTTCCTCGCTCGTTTATTGAGGTTAACTCTGAACTTATTGAAAACAAACAAAGTAATTTAGTAATCGTGCCTAATTTATACATAAGTTATCCAACCGGTATTTATTACTTTGTGACTAAGAGTAAACCTGAATTAGCAAAGGCTGTTGAAGAGGGATTAATAATGATGCAGGAAAGCGGTGAGTTTGACGCATTATTTAATGAATACTTCGCAAAGGATTTAAATACACTACCTTATACAAAAGGCAAAACGATAGAGATTAAGCTCGATAACCCTTATTTTTAGGCACAAAAAAAGGAGCCTGAGCTCCTTTTTAGCATACTATTAATAGCATCAAATTAGCGAAGTAACGACTCAGTTAGTACTGGACGAATTTCACGAATAATTGCTTGAGTCAATTTTGGTGAACCACAGATAATATTGCCGCTGTGGTTATAGTTATTACCACCAGC
The DNA here is from genome assembly GCF_015864705.1 of Pseudoalteromonas sp. NGC95. Lineage (NCBI taxonomy): Bacteria > Pseudomonadati > Pseudomonadota > Gammaproteobacteria > Alteromonadales > Pseudoalteromonadaceae > Pseudoalteromonas > Pseudoalteromonas sp. NGC95. Next base: position 224,165 of record NZ_JADYWR010000002.1, on the reverse strand, counting down.
GAAATCTACAACCATACCGCCCGCTTCTTTAACCATAAGTTCGCCTGCAGCAGAGTTCCAAGGTTTTAAACCAATTTCAAAAAATCCATCAACACGGCCAGCTGCAACGTATGCCATATCTAAAGCAGAACAACCTGCGCGGCGAATGTCTGCAGTGTGTACAAACAATGCTTTAAACGCTTCAGTGTATGCATCCATGTGGTTTTTGTTTTTGAAAGGGAAACCAGTAGCAAGTACAGTGCCTGCAAGAACCGTAGTTTTGCTAACACGTAGACGTTTGCTGTTTAACTGAGTGCCTTGACCGCGAGATGCAGTGAAAAGCTCACCACGAATTGGATCATAAATAACAGCTTGGTCTAAACGACCTTTAACTTTAAGTGCGATAGAAACCGCGTAATGAGGGATACCTTTGATGAAGTTAGTTGTTCCATCGATAGGATCTACAATCCATTGGTAATCATCATCCTTGCCTTTATGCTCACCTAATTCTTCACCAACAATAGAGTGAGTAGGGTAAGACTGTAAAATAGTGTCACGAATTACGGCTTCGGCTTCTTTATCAATGTTAGTTACTAAGTCGTTAGCGCCTTTTTGTTGCACTTCAACTTTTGATAAATCTTCACTTGCGCGAAGTAAAATTTTGCCTGCGTTGCGCGCAGCGCGAACCGCAATGTTTAACATTGGATGCATGGTATTACCTTTGGGTTGTAAAAGAACGTTTATATATTTCAGCAGGCGTATTTTAGCGACTTTTGACATAAAGTAAACAATAAACCCCAAATACTTATGTTTGTTTTTTATACAAGATTGAAAAGTGTCTATATTTTTTAAAAAATAATAATGAGCAATTAATAAGTCATTATGTTCCTTTGTGTGTTAATTAAATTGAATTAATTTTAAATAACGCTTTACCTAAAGTTAGCTTGAGGTTTTATCGTGCCCCTAACTTAATTGATAGGACAACATTATGTATTTAGAGCACGTAAACTTAGTCGCGAGTGATATAGATAGTATGCTTAAATTTTATCGCGCTGTATTTCCACATTGGTCGATTAGAAGTGAGGGCAGAGGCGATTGGCATGGAAAACCAAGACGCTGGGTACACTTTGGAGATGACACGCATTACATTGCGATAAGCGATCATGGTGAGGGTGAAAACAGAAACTTATCGGGCCATCAAATTGGTTTTGCACACTTTGCTTATGTAACTAATAATTTAAGCGCAGTAGTAATGCGCTTAAATAAAGTGGGTTTTACTCTAAGCAAGCAAGGTAGCGAGAATCCTTTCAGAAAGAATGTCTACTTTATTGATCCCGCCGGGTTTGAGGTGGAATTTGTAGAGTATTTAAGTGATGTACCAAGCGAGCGAAATAACGATTTATAATAAAATACTAAGCAGCACGCTAAAGTGCTGCTACTCAATTATAGTGAGCGGTTATTATTACCGGTGCCAAACTGGGTTTTTAGCTCATTTGCAAAGCTCATAAATTTTTCTTTAATTGTGCGCTTTATTTTTACTTCAACCGATCCCATAACTGCCTTTCCTTCAATATGAATAGTAGGACCTTGGCGTTTGTTAAGCGACACAGATTTATTTTCAAGACTACTTAAAATACAAAACATTTTAGACACTACATTTACATGCTCTGGTACGTAAATCTCATCGCTACCAAAAATACAGTTAACGTGAATAGTTACATTTTGATGCGCAAAAATGGCATCAGTAAAATCAAGTACCACCGATCCCATAAAGTTACTTAAATATATATTTTTTGGCACGACCCACTGACCGCTTCGTTCGTTAGAGCCTAAAATACTACGTAATGTAAAATCATCATCACTGTTTTGCTGTGCACTATAATGTGGTTTAAATTGCGATTGTTTTTCTGCTTTATATTGCTGATCGGTATTAAGTGTTAAGTCTTCTACTAAGGCTAAAAGAGCGTCGTTATTAGGTGCATCCATCGCGCTATCGAGTCGTCTCTCAAATGCATCAACAGAAATAACCCCATGACTGTAATTATAAATTAATTGGTCAATTACTTGTTCGCGTACTTGCTCTATTGGGCGGTCTTCAACTTTTACAGACATGGGGCATTCCTTATTATATTTACTATTGATACTGCTCTTGATGTTTATATGCAAAGCACGCACCAAATATAATCACCATAATTATCAGTAGGTTAATTTATAATGATGTTTTTTATTTTGTTATATTAACGATAGATTAACCAAAAATGCAATTATCTAGCTATTTTCACTATTTGAGAAAGTTTTACCGAGTAGCCTGTAAATAGTTACACAACTATAGATAATGCCTCACTCCAAAATAAACTCAACCTATTGAAATCTAAGTATAAATAAAGTTGGCCCAAAGCTCGCATTAGTTAAGGTGTCTTTAATCAAAAGGAGAAAGATTATGAAAACATTTAACAAGTCTATTATCGCAGCTCTAGTTCTTGGTACTACGGCTATGGGTGCCCAAGCAAACAGCTGGGAAAACGAAAGTAAAGATGCTTGGATTGATGGTAAGGCAGAAACAGTTCTACTTATGAACACTAATCTAAACAACTTTGACATTAACACTGATGTAAAAAATGGCAAAGTAGTACTTACAGGTAAAGTTAATAGCGAGCTTGATAAAGAGCTAGCAGAAGAACTTGTACTTAGCCTAGATGGTGTATCTGATGTTGATAACAGCCTTACTGTTGTTAAAAGCATGGATACCAAAGATAAAAGCAATGACATGATGGACGATGATGATAACGACCTAACGGACGCTAAAATCACCACTGTAATCACAACTCGCTTCCTGTTTGACTCAGAAGTTGGTGGTACAGACATCGATGTTGATACCGACAATGGTATTGTAACTCTGAACGGTTCAGTAGAGTCTGAAGCTGAAAAACAACTAGCAGTTAAAATTGCTAAAAATGCTGAAGATGTTCGTGACGTAGTTGATAAACTAGCTATTGTTGCTGAATAATACAGTATAGTTAAGGCCCACTAACACTGGGCTTTACGCCTTTTTAATGCTTAATTTAAATGGAGTTTAGTCATGGATATTATTCGTATAATACTTTCGGTTTTATTACCGCCATTAGGTGTGTTTTTGCAAGTTGGCTTAGGTATGCATTTTTGGTTAAATATTTTATTAACACTGCTAGGTTATTTCCCAGGTTTAATACATGCAATCTACATTATTGCGAAAAAATAATGACAGATTATATATTGTGTAAGCCGACTACTGAGGCCTAATGATACAATTGCCACAGTACTGTTCGGCTCACAATATTAGTTTTTAAATTAAATATTTTTATCAAAATCTAATTTTTAATTTACTCAAACTAAGTGATTATTTCTTGTAACTCACTCCCAAAATTCCCTCAGCCAAACCATTGCTTACTTCAATTAAGCTTTCTAACTAACTGCAGTGTTCTGATTCTGTATTGATGCCAGTTAGGAAATCTTTAACATTAGTTTGTTTATATATCTACAATACGCGATTAATTACTCTATTATTTAGTGACAATATTACCATCACTTCTAGTGTTATCATTAAACCAAGCTTTTACGCATATTGAGGTAGCTAATTGAATATTCGACTTATACTGTCAGGCGTTGTGTCATTCGTTTTTTATTTTAGCTGGGCCTACTGGGCGAACAGTTCGGCAGATATTGCTAAATCGGTCACGCTTCAAGCTGCATTAGTACAAGGTTTGTATAGTGGATTTGTAACGCTGTTTTTTACTTTTATTTTAGAAAAGGTCGTCAACAAGTATAAGTCTAGTTATGTAACGCTTGCGTTTGTAACTCCAATTATTTGTATGTTTCATTCTAAAACACCACAAAACGTAGCAATACGACAAAGCTTCAATAATGCAATTAACTCTAGCGCCTCGTATTTAGGTAACAAAAAAATAGCAGGTGTACTTTTTGCGCCTATTATTCCGATTACTATTCAATCGAGCTTAGTGATTATGGTGAATGTAATTAATCAGACACCTAATTTGGCACTTACAGTAGCCCCAAGCATATTTTTTACAGCCTTGTATGCCTACACATATATGTTAGCTTTACTTAAAAAGTAGAGCGTTAAATATAAAAGACTACATGTGGGAGGAGGGTTTTATAATTTAATGCAGAGAATATCATGGGAAATATCTTGTATTTTATGCTTATACCCACCTAAAAGATTACTATTTAAGCAGTTAGCTTACTGATTGTTAAAATAAAGGTGTTTGGTAGTGACAAGCACCTAAAAAGTTTTTATACTGCAACCCGCTTTAGTCGCTCTGTGACTGAACGCTTCAAAAATTAACTGCCTAGCAGTTATATAAAAGTTGGCCCCTTAGCTCAGTTGGTTAGAGCACACGACTCATAATCGTTAGGTCCCCAGTTCGAGTCTGGGAGGGGCCACCACTTTCACAAACTTTCCAAAAAATATCTACTCAAATTATTTAATGCTATATGAATTTAATATCGTGTAATTTATTATTCTTTATCTACCCCTAATAATAAGTATAATTTAAATAAAGTTAATCCATAGATTAAGCTAAGCTTTCTTAAATTTGAAAGAGTGCGAATGCACTATTAAATTCCAGCGTTAGATCGGACGCTATTCATGCTCTGTCTTGTAAATAATAATGAGCTGCATCTGATTTCAGAATACAAAAAAAGCCCCTATTGGGGCTTTTTACTTGCTAGTGTTTACTTCTATTGCTCAAAACTACAAGAGTTAACTAATTTTTACGGTATATCTCATGCTCAATATCGTAAATATTTACGCTTAAACTGTCTGATGCTCTGCAGTATGTTTTTAAGCATGAAAGTAATAGTTCGCTTAACATTTGTTTTTGCTCAATTGAGCGTCCCGCTAAAATATGTACCGCGATATGTATAAACCCTGATTTTCCTGCGCCAAGTTGATATTGCTGATAAGCAATGGCGCGTGTTTTGATGGTTTCTAATTCAAATAAGTTACTTTCGAAAGCGGTAGTATGAATTTTTTCTACCAGTACTTGTGGTAAAACAGGGAGGTCTTCTGAGTGTTCAATAATAATGTGCGGCATTTAGGCGTTTCCTATTATGAGTTACTGCATGAGCGAGAGTTAATTGTATCAAATACAACAGGGTTCGCTAAACCCTGAGCTATCTAAAATCTTTACTTTAAACTAATTTAGTCGTATTTATTTTTGATGTTAGTATAAAAACAAACAGGTGAACCTTCGCTTAGTAACGTAGGTGTTAAGTTACTTATATATTAATTAAGGATAAGTATGAAATTACCACAAAAATTTAGACGTTTAGCTTTACTTACAGGTGCAGTTGTTACATTAAGTGCTTGCTCTGACGATGTTGCATCGGTAAGTCTGGGATTATTTACAACTAAAGATGTTGTGGTTAATTCGCAGCAAGATCCAATCCTTAAAGGTGTTACTTGTCATATTAGTCATATAGAGGCTAATTTGGACTTTTCTGATCCCTCTGATATGTCTATAGCATGTCGTCAAACGGGTCCTATTACAGCGCAGCAGCTACAAAAAATAGACCGCAGTAAATCAGGTGAAGTGATATTCAAATCATCTAAAAGTATATTATTTAAATCACTAAAAGTGCGCCGTATTTACGATGCTGAGAATCGTACTTTATTGTACTTATCGTATTCAACTAAAGAATCCAGTGGTAGCCACCACCATGCACTATCAACAGTGCCGCTATACAATACTCAAGCGTGGGATTGGGCACTTACACAAAAAAACTAAACTAGCACTAAAACTTATAAGAGCACCTTATGTTAGCTTTATTTAAATCGGCACCTTTATTGGAAGATCAAGAGCAGCAATGGCTTATTGATACATTTATTTGGGCTGTAGAAAATTTTGATGCAGAGTTTTTTACAAAGCACACTCAAATAATACTGCCAACGGCCACTTTTTTCCCTGATTCGGTATCGAGCATTGAGGAAATGGCGAGTAATGTTTTTACCCGGGTTACTAATTACGCGGGTATGAATGCATGGCCTATTCAATTAGTCGCACCTCAGCAGTTACAACCGCAAGTTTTTCCGCACTTTGAATTTAGTGATGGAATACGTGGCGAAGGCAGCCATCTAATTGTGCCGCCAAGCCATAAGGTCAGTATCTCTTTTAATCCTAATCAGATTAATCAGCCACAAGATTTAGTGGCAAGTTATGCGGGTACTCTGGCCACCATACTTATTCATCACGTTGGGGTGCTACCGCCAGGAGGTAGGGAGTATTTACCACAAGCTGCCGATGCACTTGCCTGTTTTTTAGGATTTGGTGTGATGATGAGCAACACGGTGTATCAGTTTAAAGGCGGTTGTGGCTCTTGTTATAATCCATACGCTAACCGTGAAGCTAAGTTAAGTGAAACACATACGGTATTTATGCATGCCCTGATTAGCTACTTTAAAAACGATAAAGTGTCTAAAAAGCATTTAAAGCCGCATTTACGTGGTCAGTTTAAAAAAGCGCAAAAAGAAATTAAAGCATTGGTAAATAACTCGGCTAACCCGCTGTTATTAGCTTATTCGCCAAACTAGCAAGGATCTGCGTGGAATACTTAGATGAATTTTTACTGATTGTTATTGCTCATTTTTTTGCAGTAGCAAGCCCAGGGCCCGACTTTGCCGTAGTACTTAAGCAAAGTGTGCAACAAGGAAGGCGCAATGCATTGTGGACAAGCGCCGGTGTTGGCGCTGCTATTTTACTGCACGTTGCCTATTGCGTTTTAGGTGTTGCGCTTATTTTAACGCAATCGCCTAGTTTATTTATGGCGCTTAAGTATCTTGCCGGTGCATATTTAGCTTATTTAGGCGTACAAGCACTCAGAGCTGCAAAACCTCCAGCAAGTAATGAAGGCGAGGCTGCAAAAGATGTTGAAAAAAAAACCGTCCAAGAAGAATCCGTTTGGCTTGCTTTTAGGCGCGGCTTTTTCACAAATGCATTAAACCCAAAAGCCACGTTATTTTTTATGTCATTATTTACACTCGTGATTAGCCCAACAACACCGACTAGCGTACAGGTCGGTTACGGTGTGTACATGGCATTGGCTACTTGGGCGTGGTTTTCAATGCTTTCAATAATACTTTCTAGAAATAATGTAAGGGGTTTTTTCCAACAACGCGGTTATTGGTTTGACCGTGGAATTGGCGTTATTTTAATTGCTCTTGCAGTACGTGTTGTTATTTAACTTATTTAAAAAGTACAGGAGATAAAATGCCGTTATATAATTTTTCGTTTGGCTCCAATATGTCATCTAATCGTTTGTTAGCGCGCTTACCTAATGTAAAGCGTGTAGGAACAGCGGTACTTAAAGGTTACGAGCTAACTTTTGATATGCTATTTAAAGATGGCTCTGGCAAATGCAGTATTTGCCCAAGCGATAAAGAAGGCGCGCTGGTTTACGGCGTTATTTATGAGCTTAATGAAGATGAAAAAGTTATTTTAGATGGTATTGAGGGCGTAGGTTACGACTGCGTAGATATAGCCCCAACGCTTTTAACGGGTGAGACTGTAACTGCACATTGTTATATAGCTAATACCCATGACAGCGATGTACTCCCATACGATTGGTACATAAAACACGTTCATCGCGGATCACTTGAAGCGGGCGTACCAAAAGAATACAGTGATGCGATATTAAATCGCGCACAAAAAAGCGATACCAATCAAGAGCGCGCAGCAATTGAATTTGCAGTTCATCAAAAATAATAAAATAGGATTGATATGAAATTAACCAAACTTGCCGCAATTGCACTACTAGCAGGCACTTCGTTTAGTAGCTGGGCACAAGTTGATACCAACAAAATTGACGACGTTATTAAAGCGTCAATGGCGCGTTTTGACGTACCCGGTATGGCAGTCGCCATTGTTGAAAACGATAAAGTAATATTTGCTAAAGGCTTTGGTGTAACTAATCTCGATACCAACAAAAAAGTAAACAAAGACACCTTGTTTGGTATTGCTTCAAACACGAAAGCGTTTACAACAGCAGCGCTTGCCAAGTTGGTTGATGAGGGGAAGTTAAGCTGGGATGACCGCGTAATTGATCATTTACCAGAGTTTAGATTATACGACTCATACGTAACACGCGAAATGCGTATTCGTGATTTATTAAGTCACCGCAGTGGGCTGGGGCTAGGGCAGGGCGATTTAATGATTTGGCCAAGTACCGATAAGTCAGTTGATGAAATTTTAGCGGGATTACAGTATTTAAAACCAGTGAGCAGTTTTCGTAGTAAATACGCTTATAACAACTTGATGTTTGTTACCGCTGGTGAGGTGGTTGCACGTGTGTCGGGTATCAGCTGGAACGATTACATCGAAAAAAATATATTACAGCCGCTGCACATGGATAACTCACGCGCGGGATTTTCACGTATTCCAAAAAGTAATAAAAACTGGGCGACAGGTCATATTCCTATGGATGGCACGCTTCATCCATTTTTTGTGAATTACTTAGAAGATTTTAGAGGTGCAGGTGCCATTGCTTCAAGTGTAAGCGATATGAGCCAATGGCTTCGTACGCAATTAGCAGGCGGTAAAATGCCAAGTGGCGAGCAGCTGTTTAGCGAAAAGCAACAAGCGCAAATGTGGCACCCACATATTACGTCTATGGCGTCTAAAAGTGCGTTTGAATCGTATCATCAGCAGTTTAGGGGTTATGGGTTAGGTTGGAGTATTGAAGACTACCACGGCTTTAAAAAGCTAGGTCATGGCGGTGGTATTTTAGGGATGGTATCGCAAGTTACTTTATTGCCTGAGAAAAAACTCGGTATTGTTATTTTATCTAATCAACAAGCTTTCGGTGCACTTTCGGCAGTAACCCATGAAGTACTTGAAGATGCGCTTGAGCTTGAAGATAAAGACTGGGTAGAGGATTTAGCTAAAAGTCATTTTGAAGGTAAACAACAGGCGTACGCTAATGCAAAACCAGAAGCCCCCGCTGACTACCAACCACAATTACCAAACATTAATTACACCGGTACATTACACGATGATTGGTATGGCGATGTAATTATTGAACAACTTGATAGTAAATTGCATATTGATTTTACGCATACTAAGCGCTTAAAGGGGACACTTGAGCATTACACTGGAAATACATTTATAGTTAAGTGGGATGAAAAGCTACTTGAGGCGGATGCGTTTATTCGTTTTGAAATGAGCTCACAAAACCGTGTAAACAGCGCTAAAATGCGTGCAGTATCAACACAAGTTACCGACTTTAGCTTTGATTTTAGAAACCTACATTTAAAAGCAAAATAGCTAATAACATTGATATTCAAGGTATCGATATTTAAAGTGTCGATATTTAAAGTGTCGATATACACCAAAGTCGCAAAGCCACCATTAGGTGGCTTTGTTATATTAAACACTCAATTTACTTTGGCTAGGAGCATTTTATGCGTACTGCAGTTATTTCACACCCTCATTGCCGTAAACATAAAATGATAGACGACCATCCTGAGTGCCCAGAGCGCTTAGATGCAATTACCGACAGGTTATTAGCCAGCGGTGTAGATGTTGGCTTAACACACCTGCAGGCACCTAAGGCCGAGCGTGAGCATTATTTACTTGCTCACGATGAGGCTTTAGTTAAACACGTAGAAACTACACTACCAACCGAAGGACTCGCTAATTTAGATGGCGATACGTGGTTGTGCCCCGATTCGTTTAAAGCGATTGAGCGGGCAGTAGGTGCCGGGTTGTTAGCTGTTGATGAAATACTTGCCGATAAACTCGATGCTGCTTTTTGCTCAGTACGCCCGCCAGGGCATCATGCTAATAAAGATTCATCATCTGGGTTTTGTGTGTTTAATAACTTAGCTATTGCCGTTAAGTACGCACAAAGCAAAGGGATTAAGCGGATTGCGATTGCTGACTTTGATGTACACCATGGTAATGGCACACAAGACATTTTTATTGATGACGAAAACGTACTGCTTTGTTCGTTATTTCAGTATCCGTTTTACCCAAATACAGCGGTTAAAAATAATAGCCATATAGTTAATTCTCCTTTGCCAATTGCCAGCAATGGCGATGACCTAAAAGAGGTATTTACTGGGCAATGGTTACCAAAATTAAAAGCGTTTAAGCCTGAATTACTTTTTATAAGCGCAGGGTTTGATGCACACCTAGAAGATGATATGGCGAGCTTAAAGTTTGTAGAGGATGACTACATTTGGCTTACCGAGCAACTATGTGGTGTTGCTAAAGAGGGCGGCTGCAAAGGTGTTATTTCGTATTTAGAAGGTGGCTATGCGCTATCAGCTTTAGGTCGCAGTGCTGTAGCGCATATAAAAGTGCTTACTGATATCTAAATAAAGAGAGTGTTTATAGCCCTAATAAATCAAACGCCTGCGCTGTGCTTAGGGTTTTGATTTTACCAAGGCAGCATTGTCCTTCATTTAATAAGTAAGCTGTAACAAGCTGTGCTAGTTGCTCGCCATTCAATTCAGGGCAAGCAGTGCCTTGTAAATTAAGGTAGTCACCTTGCTTATTAAGTACTCGCACATCGCTTAGTTCACTTTGCATAACGCTGTGTAAGCACTCTTGTTGCTCTTGTTGGTTATGGGCTATCTCAAGCTCATTATAAATAACCAATAACTGTGGGTAGCTGTTTAACATAGCCCGTTAGCCTACGGTTACTTCATAAGACGTAAATTTACGAATATTAATAACGCCTTTTTCAAAAATTAAGTATTGGCCTTTAATACCTTGTAAAACACCACTTACAACAGGGTCTTTATCAAAGTTAAATGAGCTGATTTTTGTTGGGTATTCGGTTACTGGAAAGTTTAAATTAACCACATCTTCATCAAGTTGTTCTATTGCTGTTGCGCCAAATAATTCACTGAGCTCGTTTAGCTTTTCACTAATTTGTGGGATCAGCTCGGCTGCAGCTGCTTTTAAGTCAATTGCTTCGTTTTGACCTTTTAGCATATTGCGCCAATTCGTTTTATCGGCAATAAATTCAGCCAATGCAACTTCCACTAAACCTGATTGCAGGCGAGTTTGCACTTTAAAAATAGGTAATGCCTGAGTCGCGCCTTGATCAACCCAACGAGTCGGTATTTGTGTGTGGCGGGTAATACCTACTTTTAACCCAGAGGTGTTAGCGAGATATACATAGTGCGGGATCATGCAGTTTTCTTCGCCCCACTGTGGCTCTCGGCAAGTACCTTGATCGTAGTGGCAGGTTTCTGGTTTCATAATACACATATCGCAACTAGCGAGCTTGCGCATGCATACAAAACAGTGACCTTGAGAATAGCTTTTTTTGGTTTTTTTACCGCAGTTAGAACATAAAATAGTGCCACTAAAGGTAAGCGTAAGCTCCTTACCTATAAATGCATTTAAGTCTACTAGGTGTTCACCTACAGGTAAGTGATATTGTACTGGTTCGGTTAAGCTCGATTTTAATTTACGCAGTGTGCCTTGCATCTTTACTTGGCCCCTAAAGATGTTAAAAAGAGGAGTCTAACATTTTTAAGCTATATTGGCTTTTTAAGAAGTGTAAATAGTCGGTGTAAGGCAGTGCTTTTGCGTATAAATAACCTTGGGCGTAGTCAGCGTTCATATCTTTGAGTAAGTGATGGATTTCTTGGGTTTCTACCCCCTCAATTGTTATTGATAAATTGAGGTTATGCGCCATATCAATGGCTGTTTGTACAATAACTTGGTGAGTAGGGTTATTAGGTAAATCAAAAACAAATGACTTATCTATTTTAAGTTCACTAAAGTGATAATTGACTAAGTAGCTAAGTGACGCATAGCCTGTCCCAAAGTCATCCAGTACTACTTTAATACCTAATGCGGTTAGCTCATCAACTAACTTTATAAGTGCATCCTGGCTATCTACGAAGGCCGATTCGGTTAGTTCAAATTTAAGTAACTGTGCCGGCACTTGGTATTTAATTAAAATATTTTCTACTTTTTCGGCTAAATTATTTATAGTTAAGTTTTTAGCGCTTAAATTTACGCTAATTGTGTGCTCGTTATAGCCATTTTTTGTAAGCTTGACTATGTCTTTACAGGCTTGCTCTATTACCCACAGTGTTAGCTCGTTAATAATGCCTGTGTGCTCAGCAAGTATTATTAGTTCTTCAATTGATAAGTTGCTGTAAGTTGGGTCGGGCCAACGTAATAAAGCTTCAGCACCACTTACGTGGTTACTTAATAAGTTTATTTGAGGTTGGTAATAAAGTGCCAGTTGATTTGTTTTGATTGCTTGTTGCAGCTTAGCGGCTAGAGCAACGTCCATCATTAGATTATTACCGTTTGACGATGACCCAACTTGATTAACGCTACCTTTTGCTTTTTTAAGCGCTAAATAACCACGCTTTAACCAATATTCAAAGTCGTTACTCTTACCTGCACTACTAATACCTATACTGTAACTAAGCTGCAGGTTTAGCCCTTTAATTTCATATTGTTTTGGTAGGCTGCTAATTATTTTAGTCAGTAGTGCTTCTAGCATTTCTTGGTTTTGTGTTTTAGTAGAAATACAGGCAAATACGCCACTGCTTAAATCGGCTAAGCGTGGGCTGGTGTTTAAATCTGTTTCGAGGTTTGTAAATTCGCGTTCATGGCTGAGTTCTAATTCAAGCTCTTTGGCTACATGCTTTATAAGTGTGTAGCCCTGAGAAGAGGTAATAATTGTATTGAGCGAATTAAAGTGACGTATTTTTATTAAACATAAAGTTGTTGAGCGGTTTTGGCTTTGTAGCGCCATAAATGCTTGTTTTAGCTTGGAGCTATTAAGTAACTTTGTTTGTTGTGTGTGCGTGGCATGGTAAAGCGCACGTTCGCGCTGATACCTTACTCGGTCAGCTAACGCCATTGCCATTAAAATAACTTCGCACAAAATAGCCATTAAAAAGGCATGGCGGGAGGTAAAGCTATAAGCCAAAAAGCCGGTCAGCTCCATAGGCTGTATTACCGCACCAAATATCAGCGGTATCCACGAAAGTACATAAAACTTAGCCCACCTAAAGCCGCTACGTAGCTTGTTATAAATTAAAATAATACAAACAACGTATAAAAGTGCCATTACACAAAAAAACAACGGGGCTGCAATGTACTCAGGAATAAATAGACTAGCTATAGCCATTACTGACATAAACAAAAGCAGTTTTACGCTCATTTTGTATCGCCAGCAATTGTCCTTGTGATAGCGTAAAAACATAGTACAAAAGGCGAGAGTGAAAAATGATATTGCGTAGTTAAAAAATATGACTTTTTCGTGAATATATAACTGCCATTGCACTGGCCATAAATAAAATCCAAAACCAAGCACTGCACCCAATAAGGTTAACGCACTAATGATATAGCCAATATAAATTAAATAAACACGGTCTTTTATGCCAAAATAAAGCACCAAGTTATAAAGCGCAGCCATCAATAGCACGCCTACAAAAATACCCCAGATCCCAGTTTGAGAGCGCACTAAGTCAATAAACTCTTTATCACGATATAAGTTTACAGGTGTTTTACTTATGCCGACTGTGTCTATTTTCATTACTAGGCGCTGTGACGATTTTCTTTCTACTAAAAAACGAATATGCGGTACGCTGTATTCAAACAAAGAGAGGGCTTCTTCTTTATCGCCGAGTTTGTATGTTTCAATTAGTTTGTTGTTTTTATCGAGGCGATAAACCGTAAGGTGATCGACCATAGGGTTGTCAAAATGTGCCACAACATTTTGCTTGTTAAGGCTTTTATTTTCTAAATCAAGAAACAACCAATAGTTTTGCTGGCTAAAACTCCATGGAACATCTGAAAATGGTTGATGAGTAAGTAATTCAGGTTGGTTAATGATGGTATCGAATGTTTTAGTTTTGGTTTCGTCAATATAGTAGGCGTAATCGAGGTACATTGGAGCCGTTTTATCAATTGTATATCGTGTAGGCACGACAAGGTTTGATGCCAATGTACTGATTATAAAAAATATAAATATCAGTATGGCAACAGCAATTGCATGGTAACGTAAAGTTCTTAGTTCCAACGTTAATTTACTTTTAAAAAACCTTTTAATTAGTGTAGCACTAAAAAAGCGCAGATAAACTGCGCTTTTGTAGTTAAATTAACTGGTTATACCAATGAATAGGTATTACAGGCTATTGCTCGCGTGCAATAGCACGGTAAGCTATATCAGTACGATATTCCATACCATCCCAGCTAATTTGTTTAACAAGCTCATAGGCGCGCTGCTGCGCTTGCGTAACGGTGTTACCAAGTGCTGTTGCGCATAATACGCGACCGCCTGCGGTTACAACGTCATTGCCACTTTGCTTAGTACCCGCATGAAACACTTTTTCACCCGCAGGGTAATCAACTTTTAGCCCCGAAATTGCATCATCTTTAGGGTAATCACCAGGGTAACCTTTAGCTGCAAGTACAACACCAACGGCTGCGCGTGGGTCAAACTTAATCGTTGTTTTATCAAGTTCTACACGGTTAGCAGCTTCAATCAATTCAACTAGGTCTGATTGTAAACGTAGCATCATTGGTTGAGTTTCAGGGTCGCCAAAGCGACAGTTGTACTCAATTACTTTAGGAGTACCTGTTTCGTCAATCATCAAACCTGCGTATAAAAAGCCGGTGTACGGATGGCCTTCGCTTGCCATGCCTTCTACCGTAGGGTAGATCACTTCGTTCATAATACGCTGGTGGATTTCATCCGTAACAACTGGCGCAGGGGAGTATGCACCCATGCCACCCGTGTTAGGACCGGCATCGCCATTGTAAGCGCGTTTATGGTCCTGACTGGTAGCAAATGGTAATACGTTTTTGCCATCAACCATTACAATGAAAGACGCTTCTTCACCGTCTAAAAACTCTTCGATAACAACACGACTTCCCGCATCGCCAAAAGCATTACCCGCAAGCATATCGCGAATAGCATCTTCGGCATCGGCTTCCGTCATTGCTACAATTACGCCTTTACCCGCAGCCAAACCATCTGCTTTTACAACAATTGGCGCGCCTTTTTCTTTTAAATAAGCAAGGGCTGGGTCAATTTGTTCAAACGTTTGATAATCGCCTGATGGGATATTGTGGCGCGCTAAAAAATCTTTAGTAAACGATTTAGAGCCTTCAAGCTGGGCTGCGCCTGCCGTTGGGCCAAAAATAGCCATGTTATGTTCACGAAACTTATCAACAACACCCAGTACTAACGGTATTTCTGGACCTACAATAGTAAGCTCTACCTTGTTTTGCTGTGCAAAACTAAGTAAACCCTCTAAGTCGTCAACGTTTATTGCTACGTTTTCAAGTTTTGGTTCAAGTGCAGTACCTGCATTACCAGGGGCTACAAATACAGTATTTACTTTGGTGTTTTGAGCGGCTTTAAACGCAAGTGCGTGTTCGCGGCCGCCGCTGCCAATGACTAAAACATTCATGGCGAAAATTCCTATTTAAAGCGGTTTCTTAAATTTCAGCGTCATGCGGTCGCTTTCACCAATGGCTTTATATTTGTCAGCATCTTGTTCGCCGAGTCTTAAGCTTGGTGGTAGCGTCCATACACCTTTAGGGTGATCGGCCGTATCTTTTGGATTTGCATTTATTTCACTGCTTGCTACTAATTCAAACCCAGCTTGTTTAGCAAGGTCTACTACGTAGCTCTGCTTCATATAACCTGATGTTTTTTGATCTTCGTCAGCACGCTCTTCAGCTAAACGGTGTTCAACTAAACCTAATGTACCACCTGGTTTAAGGGCTTTATAAAAAGCTTGGAATGCACTTAATGCACCGCTTTTATCTTTGCCCATATACCAGTTATGCACATTACGGAAAGTTAAAACCATATCGGCACTGCCAGCTGGCGCAATATCTAAATGTGTTACAGGTGCAAACTCAGTAATTTTAACGCTACTAAAGCGCTCATCTTCAGCTACTTTTTGTTTAAAGCCCGCAAGAGAGCGTTGGTAGTAGCCAACTGATGAATCAGCAGGAAAGTGCGCGGCATAATAAGTACCTTGCTCTTTTAGTGCTGGCGCTAAAATTTCACTATACCAACCACCGCCTGGCGCAATTTCAACAACTGTCATAGTTGGTTTAAAGCCAAAAAATGCAAGTGTTTGAGCCGGGTGACGATATTCGTCACGAACGCTGTTTTTAGCGCTACGTTCGCTTGATTGAAGTGCATGCTCAAGGCTCGATTCGTGGTTATGGCTAAGCGCCATAGTCGATGTCATCGTTAGTGTGGCTACAAGTAGCGATTTTAGCGCAAATTTCATTGTTTGTTCCTTCACATTATAATTTTAAATAGGTTATTGAATAATCAGAATACGTGAATTTATAGCAAACAAAAAGGGTTAAACCAACGTTTAACCCTTTGTGTGATTAGTGGCGGAAATGGCGCATACCAGTAAGTACCATTGCCATGCCAGCTTCATCAGCAGCTGCAATCACTTCTTCATCACGCATTGAGCCACCTGGCTGAATTACCGCAGTAATACCAGCGGCTGCTGCTGCGTCAATTCCATCACGGAATGGGAAGAATGCATCAGACGCCATAACTGAACCTTTAACTTCAAGGTTTTCGTCGGCAGCTTTTATGCCTGCAATTTTAGCTGAGTATACGCGGCTCATTTGGCCTGCGCCTACACCAATGGTCATACCGTCACGGGCATAAACAATTGCGTTTGATTTAACAAACTTAGCTACTTTCCAACAAAATAGTAAATCTTTAAGTTCTTGCTCTGTAGGTTGGCGCTTAGAAACAACTTTTAAGTCGCCTTGCGTTACCATGCCTAAATCGCGGTCTTGAACTAAAATACCGCCGTTAACGCGTTTAATATCTTGGCCAGCTGCTTTACCTGTCCACTGTCCACATTCTAATAAACGAACGTTCTTTTTAGCTTCAACAATTTTTGCAGCGTCGCTCGAAATACTAGGTGCGATAATTACTTCAACAAACTGACGATCAACAATTGCTTGTGCAGTTGCTGCATCTAGCTCTCGGTTAAAGGCAATAATGCCACCAAATGCTGATGTAGGGTCTGTTTTAAAAGCGCGCTCGTATGCTTGTAGAATATTGTCCCCAATTGAAACACCACACGGGTTAGCATGTTTTACAATTACGCACGCAGGTACGTCAAATTCTTTAACACATTCAAGTGCTGCATCGGTATCTGCAATGTTGTTAAACGAAAGGGCCTTACCTTGCAATTGAGTTGCTGTTGCAACTGATGCTTCAGCAATGTCACTTTCAACATAAAAAGCAGCATCTTGATGTGAGTTTTCACCGTAACGCATATCTTGCTTTTTAGTGAACTGCATATTGATAGTACGTGGGAATTTAGTCTCTACAGCAGCTTCCTCGGTGTAATCAGGAACCATTTTACCGAAGTAGTTAGCAATCATGCCATCGTATGCGGCAGTGTGCTCGTAAGCTGCAATCGCTAAGTCAAAACGTGTTTTATATGTAGTAGAGCCATTATTGTTTTGCATTTCACTAATAACACGGTCGTAGTCACTCGCGTTTACCACGATTGTTACGTCTTTGTGGTTTTTAGCGGCTGCACGAACCATTGTAGGGCCGCCAATATCAATATTTTCAATAGCATCTTCAAGGCTGCAGTTTTCTTGAGCGACTGTATTCGCAAAGGGGTATAAGTTAACTACAACTATGTCGATAGCAGAAATGTTGTTATCTGCCATTACGCTTTCATCTTGTCCGCGACGGGCTAATATGCCGCCGTGAATTTTTGGGTGAAGAGTTTTTACGCGACCATCCATGATTTCAGGGTGGCCTGTGTGATCTGATACTTCAGTCACTTTTATGCCGTTATCAGCAAGTAGTTTACATGTACCGCCAGTTGATAATATATCAACGCCTTGCGCTTCTAGTGCGCGGGCAAATTCAACAATACCGGTTTTATCAGACACACTTAATAGTGCGCGACGAATGGGACGATGAGTATCCATTGTAGTTTGATTTCCTCAGTTAATGAGCTAGCTTAGAAGCGGGCATTTTAACTGATTACAACTCAAAAAACGACTTATAAAGCGCCGATGAGGGTGAGCATTTTGCAACACGGCTATTAAACTACGGGCATAAAAAAAGCACCCTAGGGTGCTTTTTTAATAATTAGCTGTGATAAATCACAGCCAGCATATTAGTTCATGCCGTATTTTTTAAGCTTTTTACGTAAAGTACCACGGTTGATACCTAGTAAAATTGCTGCACGAGTTTGGTTACCACGTGTATATGTCATCACTTCTTCAAGTAATGGCGCTTCTAGCTCTGAAAGAACAAGGTCGTAAACGTCTTGCACATCTTGACCGTTAAGCTGCTTTAAATAGTGGTGAACAGCTTTTTTTACTGCATCACGCAATGGCTGCGGTTTCTCGTGTGACTGAACATGAGGGTTAGTGATAAATGGAGAAGTCACGTTTTGTTCGAACATTATTAAGTCTCTTTCTTTCTTAGTTAGCTGCTAGTGTTTTAAAGTATTGCTCTAATGCGACGACCTGTGCTTGTGGGTTGTCGAGCGCATTAAATACTCGCCTAAACTGACCATCACTGTCATGGGTTTGCAAATACCAAGATACATGTTTGCGAGCAATTCGCGCTCCCATTGGCTCACCGTAAAACAGATGGAGGTTTGTTAAATGCTCCATTAAAATACTGCGCACCTCTGCAATAGCAGGCGGCTGTAAGTGTTCCCCAGTTCGCAAATAGTGGTCTATCTCCCTAAATATCCAAGGGCGACCTTGGGCGGCTCGGCCAATCATAATGGCATCTGCACCCGTATAGTCTAAAACCTGTTTTGCTTTTTCTGGTGATGTAATATCACCATTGGCAACAACAGGGATCGACACTGAACGTTTTATATCCCTAATCGTGGCGTACTCAGCATCACCTTTGTACATACATGCGCGCGTACGCCCATGTACAGCAAGTGATGCAATGCCATAACGTTCAGCTATTCTCGCAATCTCTACACCATTACGGTTATCCGGATCCCATCCTGTACGGATTTTAAGTGTCACAGGTATATCAACAGCATTAACGACTGCATCAATAATCTCTTCCACAAGTTCAGGAAACTGTAATAAGGCAGAGCCTGCGAGTTTCTTGTTCACTTTTTTTGCTGGGCACCCCATATTGATATCTATGATCTGTGCACCGTTAGCAACATTGAATTGTGCGGCCTGCGCCATAAGCTCAGGATCTGCTCCTGCAATTTGCACAGCGCGTATACCCGACTCACCGCTGTGATCCATACGGTTCATCGACTTTTCCGTTTTCCAAACCTTAGGATTAGACGATAGCATTTCAGAAACAGCTAGCCCTGCGCCTAAACGACGGCAAAGTTGTCTAAATGGTCTGTCTGTAATGCCAGCCATTGGCGCGACAATTACATTATTCTCAAGTTGGTATTTACCGATACGCACTATATTCAATAGGCCTCTTTTCAAGGGGCGCTAAGTTTACGGTTTTTTTCACAAAAATCAAAGGCTATAAATTGAACAAAAGTAACTTTTTTTTGCCCTTTTCGTATTGACATTTGATAACCACATGACAAGTAGGTTGATTTGTTTGAAATTTATACAAGTTTTATTTTTTACACAATAATCAGAAAACTTTTAATATGTAAAAAAATAGTAAAGCCTGTTAAATACAGGCTTTACATGCAGGTTTTGAGTTAATGCTCTAAATTTGGTTATGCAGTTTATTACGCTTTTTTAGTGCCACTTACTCGAGTCCAATCACCTTCAACGGCAATATCATCTAGTTCAATAAATGGTGCATAAATATCAGCAACTGATTGTGCTTGTTCTTCTAAAATACCCGACATGGCAATTTTGCCGCCAGGCTTTAATAAACCTAAAATTACACTGTGCAATTCGCGAAGTGGCTGGGCTAATATATTTGCCACTACTATGTCGGCGGTAAACTCAGGTTGGTTTTCTGGAAGGTATACTTCAAGTTTGTCTGCAACGCCATTGCGGTTAGCATTATCGAGGCTTGCCTCAAGCGCTTGAGGATCAATATCAATCCCAATCATGCGCTCTGCGCCTAGTTTTATAGCTGCAATACCTAAAATGCCTGAGCCACAACCAAAATCAACAACCGTTTTACCTGTTAGATCTTGGCTTTCTAACCACTTAAGACACAAGGCCGTTGTTGCATGTGTGCCCGTACCAAAAGCAAGGCCAGGGTCAAGCAGTACATTTACTGCATCAGGATCTGGAATGTCGCGCCAGCTTGGACAAATCCATAGTCTTTCACCAAATTGAATAGGGTGGAAGTTATCCATCCATTCACGTTCCCAGTCTTTATCCTCAAGCTGCTCTATTTTGTATACTAAATTGTCTTTTAGTTCATCATGGCGTTTCAATAACGCAACGACTGCATTCATATCGTGATTAGCTTCAAACAAGCCAATTACTGTTGTATCAGCCCAAAATACAACGGTGCCAATTTTGGGTTCGTAAATAGGGGTGTCTTTTGCGTCAATAAAGGTTACTGAAGCACTACCCGCTTCCATTAATAGGTCACTTACTGCATCTGCTGTTGCAGCATTGGCGTTAATACGAATTTGGATCCAAGCCATGATTATTTCCTTCAAATAGAAAAAAGGCCGCTATAGCGGCCTTTTTAGTTTATATAGTAGCGCTAAATTATTTAGCGTCTAAAAAGCTTTTCAGTAAATCTGAGCGAGAAGGGTGGCGTAATTTACGCAGCGCTTTCGCTTCTATTTGACGAATACGTTCACGTGTTACGTCAAACTGTTTACCTACTTCTTCTAAGGTGTGGTCGGTATTCATATCAATACCAAAACGCATACGTAGTACTTTAGCTTCACGGGCTGTTAGGCCTGCAAGTACATCGTTAGTTGCGCCACGAAGAGACTCCATTGTTGCCGAATCAATTGGCGAATCAATAGTTGTATCTTCGATAAAGTCACCTAAGTGAGAATCTTCATCATCACCGATTGGTGTTTCCATTGAAATTGGCTCTTTAGCAATCTTAAGTACCTTACGGATTTTATCCTCAGGCATCATCATGCGTTCTGCTAATTCTTCTGGATTTGGCTCACGACCCATTTCTTGTAACATTTGACGAGAAATACGGTTAAGTTTATTAATCGTTTCAATCATATGTACTGGAATACGGATTGTTCTTGCTTGGTCAGCAATAGAGCGAGTGATTGCTTGACGTATCCACCACGTAGCATAAGTAGAGAACTTATAACCACGGCGGTATTCAAACTTATCAACTGCTTTCATCAGACCAATGTTACCTTCTTGAATTAAATCCAAGAATTGTAAGCCACGGTTTGTATATTTTTTAGCTATTGAGATTACAAGACGTAAGTTAGCTTCAACCATTTCTTTTTTTGCACGGCGTGCTTTCGCTTCACCAATGCTCATTCGACGGTTAATGTCTTTAATACGCTCAATGCTTAAACCTGTTGTTTGTTCAATAACAGATAGTTTATTAATGCTACGAATGATTTCTGGCTTAACTTCTTCAAGTTTAGCTGAATACTTTTCGTTACCTGAAATTTCTAAATCTACCCATGAAGCGTCAGTTTCGTTGTTAGCAAAATGCTTAACGAATGTTTTCTTCGGTAATTTAGCAATTTGTACAGCTTGTTTCATGATTAGACGTTCTTGAACGCGAACACGATCCATCATTTCACGCATGTTATTTACCATGCGGTCAAACTGTTTAGGTATTAATTTAAAGGTTCTGAAAAGCTCACCAATTTCAAAAATGGCGGCTTGTGATTCAGGATGCGAACGACCTTTAGCTTCAAACGTATCACGTGCTTTATTGTATAAATCACGTAAATTTTCAAAATGAATGCGCGCTTCTTCAGGATCTGGCCCTGTGTCTACTTCTTCTTCATCTTCGTCATCGCTATCAGCATCATCTTTGTCATCTTTATCGTCATCAAGTTGCTTAGCACTTAATTCTGAACCGATATTAGTTGCTGAAATTGGCGCTGTATCTTCATTAGGATCGATAAATCCAACGATGATATCGCTTAAACGCATTTCTTCAGCTTCAAACTTATCCCACTGCTCTAGCAGGTAAGTGATTGCTTCAGGGTACTCTGCAACAGAAATCTGTACTTGGTTAATGCCTTCTTCGATACGTTTAGCGATTACAATTTCGCCTTCACGTGTAAGAAGTTCAACAGTACCCATTTCACGCATGTACATGCGAACCGGATCCGTTGTACGGCCGATTTCTTTTTCTACAGTCGCAAGGGCTGCAGCGGCAGCTTCAGCTGCGTCTTCGTCTGTCGTTGTTTCTTGCATCATTAATTCATCAGCATCAGGCGCGTTTTCGCTAACCTTGATACCCATATCATTAATCATGCTTATGATATCTTCTACTTGATCTGAGTCTATAATGTCTTGTGGAAGGTGATCATTTACTTCTGCAAAAGTTAAGTAGCCTTGCTCTTTACCTTTTTGAATCAGAAGTTTTAATTGTGACTGAGGAGTTGGATCCATAGAGATTGTTTCTTCCACTCTGATAAGTTGATACAACAGGCGCCATCATGTAGTTTGCATTAAAGCCAACTAGAATAATGTGACGCAGTGAATAGCACAGTATAACAGTTTAAATCAATTTTGACTAGCTGTTAGTGGCTTTTAACGCTGTCATTAACAAATGACACTCAAGTCTTTCGTCGCTACTAAGGCCTTGAGTCTTGTCCTTTATTAATAGGGTCTCGAGTCGATAATTTAAACACTGATCTTCAATAAACTTGAAAGTATTTTTAAAAACCGTCTCTAAACGCTCTTCATTTATGTCGTGTTGCCACGTTGCAAGCTTGATTAAGGGCTCGTAATCTTCAGTTCCTCTAAAAAATTCGAGTAGTTGCGCTGTGGTAATGCTTTCTTTTTCTAAAGCTTGCTCTTGTAAGCGTAATAATAGCCCTATACCAGCAATATTCATTTGTGCGAGTTCAGGCAAATATGGCACATTTTTAGCCAAATTAGGATGTTGAATTAAAATACCAATCGCTTGACGCATTGGTGTTATTTTAAACTTACGTTCAATCGAATGCTGTTGCTTTGGCGTTTTTAAACGGTTATTTAATTGCTCACGTGTTCTTCCGATTAAACGCCCTAACTGTTCAAGAATGTTTTCTTGATAAAATTCACTTGGGATTTTTTCAATGAGTGGAAGTGCTGCACTGAGTAATTTAGCTTTTCCTGAGTCGAGTGTTAAATCAACTTCTTGGCTTAGTTTATTAAACAATACTTTGGTAAAGTCATCTGCTTGGCTTAGGCGCAATTCGAATTGCTCCTTACCTTCTTTTTGTACAAGAGAGTCAGGGTCTTCGCCATCGGGTAAAAAAGTAAATTGCAGTGCTTTACCGTCATTTAAATAAGGAAGTGCGTTTTCAAGCGCCCTCCAAGCTGCATCACGGCCAGCTCTGTCGCCATCGTAACAACAGATTACTTTATCTGTTGTTCTAAACAGCGTATGCATGTGCTCGCTTGTTGTTGCGGTACCTAGTGATGCAACGGCATATTCAATCCCTTGCTCGGCTAAGGCAACAACATCCATGTAACCTTCCACAACCATTACATGCTCAAGTTTTTTATGGGCTTGCTTTGCTTCATAAAGTCCGTAAAGCTCAAAGCCTTTATGAAAAATTCGGGTCTCTGGCGAGTTTAAATATTTTGGCCCTTGGTCGGCTTGCATTACACGCCCACCAAATGCAATAACGCGTCCGCGTTTATCGCGAATAGGGAACATTAATCGGTCGCGGAAAAAATCAAATTGTCTGCCCGGTGTTTTTTCTGAAGCTAGCTTTAATTCAACTAATTGCTCTTTTTGTTCTTTATTACGGCCAAGCTGAAGACATAATCCATCCCATTCGCTGGGGGCGTAGCCAATCATAAACTTTTTAACTGTCTCACCACTTAAACCACGGCCTTTTACATATTCAATAACGGCGGCAGAATTACTGTGGTGTTTTAATTGGTGCTGATAAAAGCGCGCAGTATGAAGCATTAAATCGTAATCAGAGCGCTTTTGCGCAGCAGTACGTTCTGGTGCTGAGTTTGTGCCTTGTTCTCGAGGTACTTCTAAGTTAAGCATGCTTGCTATTTCTTCAATAGCATCTACAAACTCAAGCTTTTCATACTCCATTACAAACGAAATAGCATTACCATTAGCGCCACAACCAAAGCAATGATAAAACTGTTTGTCTTGCGATACGGTAAATGAGGGCGATTTTTCGTTATGGAATGGGCAACAAGCTTGATAATCCTTACCTGCTTTTTTTAGACCTACTTTTGAGTCTATCAGGTCGACAATATCGGTTCTGGCAAGTAAATCGTCTATAAAGTTACGTGGGATCTTTCCAGCCATTAGTAAAATACAGTCCTGAAATAATAAGAAGAATAACGAATATGAAATTTACTTTTTTATACTTGCTTGATGCAAAGTATAGCGTGCTTTAACTTACCAAAATGATAACAAAATAAATAGGGAAGCTATAAAAAATTTCATTTTAAAGTAACCTAGTAGGTGTATTTTTTATTAAAGTTAAAAACAAAGAAACCGAGCGCAAGGCTCGGTTCACTTCAATCATACTTTAATGTATGTGGGAGTATTAGGCAGTTAATCGTTGCTTAATTAAACCAGAGATTTTGCCCATATCGGCACGACCTTCGGCTTTGCTTTTGATTATACCCATTACTTTACCCATGTCTTGCATACCTGCTGCGTTAGTATCAGCAATAGCCGCATCAATGAGAGCAATGATTTCTTCTTCACTCAATTTTTGAGGTAAGAAAGTTTCAAGTGCCACTATTTCATTGGCTTCAATATCAGCTAAATCATCACGCCCAGCATCTTTGTACTGAGTGTAAGAGTCACGACGTTGTTTAACAAGCTTCACTATAACGGAGGTAATACCTGCGTCGTCTAGTTCTATGCGCTCGTCAATTTCACGTTGCTTGATTGCAGCAAGTACCATACGAATAGGGTTAAGACGTTGTTTGTCTTTAGCTCTCATCGCATCTTTTTGCGCATCTTTTAGCGTTATTAAAAGGCTCATTTATACAAGACCTAATATATTAGTATAATTTAACGCGACGTGCGTTATCACGAGAAAGTTTTTTCATGTGACGTTTTACTGCAGCAGCTTTTTTACGCTTACGCTCAGCTGTTGGCTTTTCATAGTGCTCGCGACGACGAACTTCTGAAAGGATTCCTGCTTTTTCACATGAACGCTTGAAGCGACGAAGTGCTACGTCAAACGGTTCGTTCTCTCTTACTTTAATTACTGGCATTAAAAATTCACCTACCTAAATTATGAGCGTTGCTCAAGTTGATCAAACATTGATCAAGTGGTTCAAAAATGGTGCGGTATTGTAATCCGAAGCAACACCACATGTAAAGGACAATATTAACAGAAACGCATCATGTAAAACAGTATTAATTTGCTTGGCGCTGGTAGAGTTTGCAAAACACTTGGCCTGCCTTTTTTTCTTTAATTAACAACCAGTTGCTCGGGTTATTGAAGGTGGTTAACTCTGTTTCTACTTCAACATAAATTAATGCATCATCGCTTAACCATTGGTTTTTTTCTAATAAATCGCAGGTTGTTTGCGCTAAATCTTTACGAAATGGTGGGTCAACAAATACAAGATTAAACGCTTCGTTTGTGTTTTTTTGCTCTAAAAAGGAGAGTGAATTAGTATGTTTAACGTATGCGTTGTCGAGTTTTAAAGTGCTAATGTTTTGTTCTAATTGCTTGGCAGCTGACGAGTCGAGCTCGATAAATGTGGCGTTTTTAGCAAATCGAGATAGCGCTTCAAATCCTAACCCACCAGAACCTGCAAAACAATCAAGTACATTTGTGTCACGCGTATCTTGCATTAGCCAATTAAATACAGTTTCTTTAATTCGATCGGTAGTAGGTCTTAAGCCTTCTACATTTTTAACAGGGAGTTTTCGGCCTCGAAATTGGCCACTAATCACTCTAATAAAGCCATCACTGGGCTTGTTAGTAGCTTTATTTTGCGTTGTTTTTTTTCTCATTTAGCTCACTAAAAAATGGTATATGGTATCTAGCTCAGATAATATTATGGGTGATTACGTGTAGCTTCATTTTTCAACCGTATTAAAAGTGTTACTATTGAACACTTACGTTTTGAATGGTTGTATTTATTAGCAACTATTGCTGGGCATTGCCAAGCTATTTCAAATTTTAGTTTATCAGATTTTTATAAGTGGTTATTAGCAAGTATGACAAAAAAAAGTAAATTCATGTCGTGGCTCGGTTTTGGCAAGTCAGATAAAAAAGAAGCAGAGCAAAAAGCAGCCGCTGATAAACAACAAGCATTAGCGCAAGAAGAAGCGCAGAAGCTAGAGCAAGAAAAGCTTGCACAGCAAGCTGAAGTTGAACGTTTACGAGCCGAGGCGGAAACAGAGCGTTTAGAGCTAGAGCGTATTGCTGCTGAACAAATTGAAGCCAAACGTTTAGAGCAAGAAAAGCTAGCACAGGAGCAAGCTGAAGCTGAACGTTTAAAAGCAGAAGCCGAAACAGAGCGCTTAGAGCAGGAGCGTATTGCTGCTGAACAAATTGAAGCTAAACGTTTAGAGCAAGAAAAGCTAGCACAGGAGCAAGCTGAAGCTGAACGTTTAAAAGCAGAGGCCGAAACAGAGCGCTTAGAGCAGGAGCGTATTGCTTCTGAACAAATTGAAGCAAAACGTTTAGAGCAAGAGCGTGCTGAAAACGCAGAAAAGATTGCCATTGAGCAGGCCAATGCTGAATTGCTTGCAAAACAACAAGCTGATGCAGAAGCGCAAAGACAAGAATATGCACAACGTTTAGCCGATCAAGAAACGCAGATGCGCTTAGAGCAAGAGCGATTGGCTGCAGAAAAAGTAGAGGCTGAGCGACTAGAGCAAATACGCCTTGAAAAAAAGGATGAAGCTGTAAAAGCTGAAAAGCTTGCAATAGAGCAAGCGAATGCTGAGTTATTAGCAAAAGAACAAGCAGATGCTGAAGCACAAAGACAAGATCAAGCAAAACGTTTAGCAGAACAAGAAGCGCAAATGCGTTTAGAGCAAGAACGCATTGCAGCTGATAAAGCAGAAAGCGAACGTCTAGAGCAAGTACGTACTGCTGCTGAAAAAGTAGAAAGCGAGCGTTTAGAGCAAGAACGCATTACTGCGGAAAAAGCAGAAAATGAACGTTTAGAGCAAAAGCGCATTGCGGCTGAAAAAGCAGAAAATGAACGTTTAGAGCAAGAGCGCATTGCGGCTGAAAAAGCAGAAAACGAACGTTTAGAGCAAGAGCGCATTGCTGCTGAAAAAGCAGAAAATGAACGTTTAGAGCAAGAACGCATTGCAGCTGAAAAAGCAGAAAATGAACGTTTAGAGCAAGAGCGCATTGCGGCTGAGAAAGCAGAAAACGAACGTTTAGAGCAAGAGCGCATTGCAGCGGGAAAAGCAGAAAACGAGCGTTTAGAACAAGAACGTATAACAGCAGAGCTTGCAATTGAAGAAGCTAAAAAAGCAGAAAAGCCGAAAAAAGAAGGGTTTTTCTCTCGTCTTAAAAAGGGCTTGTTAAAAACTCGCGTTAATATAGGTTCTGGTTTTGCATCTATTTTTAGTGGTAAAAAAATAGATGACGAATTATTTGAAGATCTTGAAACACAGCTGCTCACCGCCGATTTAGGCGTTGATACCACCATGAAGTTGATTGATAGCTTAACTGATGCTGCAAACCGTAAGCAGTTAAAAGATGGTGATGCGCTTTATGAGTTAATGAAACAAGAAATGGCGGCGATGCTAAAAACGGCTGAACAGCCTTTAGTAATTACCAAAGATAAAAAGCCATTTGTTATTTTAATGGTGGGCGTAAATGGCGTTGGTAAAACAACGACTATTGGTAAGATGGCTAAGCAATTTCAAAGCGAAGGTAAGTCGGTTATGCTGGCTGCTGGCGATACGTTTAGAGCGGCTGCTGTTGAGCAACTTCAGGTTTGGGGTGAACGTAACAGCATTCCTGTTATTGCACAGCATACGGGTGCAGATAGTGCATCGGTTGTTTTTGATGCATTCCAAGCTGCAAAAGCACGTAATATAGATGTGTTAATTGCAGATACAGCGGGTCGCTTGCAAAATAAAGATAACTTAATGCAAGAGCTTGAAAAAATAGCTCGTGTTATGAAAAAAATTGATCCTGATGCGCCGCACGAAGTGATGTTAACCATTGATGCTGGCACAGGTCAAAATGCAATTAGCCAAGTGAACTTATTTAATCAATGCGTTGGCTTAACTGGTATTACGCTTTCAAAACTTGATGGAACTGCAAAGGGTGGTGTTATTTTTGCGGTTGCAGATAAGTTTAATATTCCAATTCGTTACATTGGTGTTGGTGAAGGTATTGATGATTTACGCGCTTTTAAAAGCGATGACTTTATTGATGCGTTATTTAGCCAAGATGAGGACGACGTTTAATTTACCAAAAGAGGGAGCTTGCTCCCTTTTTAATTGCGAGGAATACCAATTTTATTAGTAAACTAATTGAATTGGCATAATAAAAAGATGATAAATTTTCAGCAAGTAAGTAAGACTTATCCTGGAGGGCACCGCGCCCTCGAAAAAGTTAATTTTCATGTTAAACCGGGTGAACTTGCCTTTTTAACCGGCCACAGTGGTGCGGGTAAAAGTACGTTGCTTAAGTTAATTAGCTTAATGGAACGTCCATCGGCAGGCAGTGTATTTATCAACGGTGTTGATTTAAATAAAGTAAACTCGCGTCAAATTCCTTATGCTCGCCGTGATATAGGTATTATTTTTCAAAACCACCGTTTACTAGAGCGCTATACTATTTTTGATAACGTGGCACTGCCTCTTATTATTGAGGGTACTCACCATAAGCAAATAGCTAAACGTGTTCATGGTGCGCTTGATAAAGTAGGCCTGATAGACAAAATAAAATGTCATCCGTCTATGCTCTCTGGAGGCGAGCAGCAACGTGTTGGTATTGCCAGAGCAATCGTAAATTCCCCGCCAATTCTGTTAGCCGATGAGCCTACAGGTAACCTAGACCCTGAGCTTTCAATGGAAATCCTAAAGCTGTTTGAGGACTTTAATAAACACGGCACCACTGTTCTTATAGCGACGCATGACTTAGGTTTGGTTGCACGTATGAAGTACCGCAGTCTAACCTTAAAAGATGGCCGCATGCTTCAAGATCCGCTCGCTGAGGGAGCACTATGAGTTTACTTTTTAAAAGTCGTCAAAATAGTAACGACAAGCAAAAAAAATCAGTATTAGCTGGCGGTTATTTTTTCATTATTAATATTTTTCGCCAAGGTGTTCATAGCTTAGGTGAAATGTGGCGTACGCCGCTTGCATCTATGATGACTATTGCTGTACTTGGTTTGAGCCTAACGTTACCTGCAACACTTTATCTCGTTGTTAAAAACGTCCAGCAAGTAAGTAGTGGTTTTGAAGAAGCGAGTGAAATATCGTTGTTTGTAAAAGAAAGTATGAACGAGCAAGAAACGCAAACATTAGTAAAGCGTTTAGCACTTTATCCAGAAGTGGAAAGCGTTGAATTTATATCAAAGCAAAAAGCATTAACTGAATTTAAAGACGTATCTGGCTTTGGGCAAGCTTTAGAGTACTTAGATAAAAACCCATTACCTGATGTGGTACTTGTTACTCCTACAAAACGTCACAGACACCCAAATGCAGCTAAAGTACTGCTAACTAAATTAGAAAGTGAACGTGAAGTTGATTTTGGTAAGCTCGATATAGCGTGGCTAGAGCGTTTAAATGCATTACTAGATTTACTGAAAGAAAGTGTAATAACCATCGCATTATTACTGCTTACCTCAGTGACGCTTATTATTGGTAACACCATCCGTTTGTCGATCATGGATAAAAAAGAAGAAATACAAGTAATGAAGCTAGTCGGCGCAACTAACACCTTTATACATGCCCCATTTTTGTGGACCGGTATTTGGTATGGTGTAATAGGTGGTTTATTTGCCTTTATATGCGTAGGACTAATGATGTGGTGGCTTTCAAGCGCTGTGAGCAGTGTAGCGGGGGTGTATCAAACAAGCTTCTCGTTAATTGGATTATCGCTTAATGAGCTCGGCTTTTTAGTGTTACTTGCAACAAGCTTAGGATTTGTAGGCTCGTACCTTTCTGTAAATCGATATATTAAAGAAATAGAACCCGATAAAGTATAAACAATCCTGCAAACTATAAGTGAACCAACCCAGCTTGATATGCGTATCGTACCGAACTGGGTTGTACCTCCTGTTATTAAAACTGTCATATTTATGTACTATCCTCCCATGAAGTAATGAGTTGTAAATAAGGTGATGCAGCGAGGTTAACCTGCTGCTGCCCCTCAATTCATCACTTATTCAGTCGCTTGTAGTAGACTAAACACATACTAAAAACTGCTTGATTTATACTTTAAAAAAGTTTTAAATTGGGGTTAGCACTCTTAAAGAAAGAGTGCTAAGATAGTTTCAAATGTTTATCACCGAGGTGAAAAATGAGTAAAGATTTATACGCAATGGCACTTACAGTCGGACAACAAAGCGCAAGCATGGACGGTTACCTTCAAGCGGTAAGCACTATTCCTATGCTTAAAGTTGAACAAGAGCAAGAACTTGCTAAAAAGCTTCAGGAAGAAGGTGATCTTAGTGCTGCCAAGCAACTCATTATGTCGCATTTACGCTTTGTAGCACATATTGCTAAAGGCTACTCGGGATACGGCTTACCACAAGCTGACCTTATTCAAGAAGGTAATATAGGCCTGATGAAAGCGGTTAAACGTTTTGACCCTACAGTGGGTGTGCGTTTAGTATCGTTTGCAGTGCATTGGATTAAAGCCGAAATTCACGAGTTTGTGCTTAAAAATTGGCGCATAGTTAAAGTTGCAACCACTAAAGCGCAACGTAAATTGTTTTTTAATCTTCGTAAAAACAAAAAGCGTTTAGGTTGGTTTAATCAAGCTGAGGTTAGTACCGTTGCTAGCGAGCTAGGTGTGAGTGAAAAAGAAGTACGTGAAATGGAATCGCGCATGAGCGGCCAAGACATGGGCTTTGACCTAACGGGCGACGATAACGACGACGCACCAACAAGCACGTACTCTCCAGTACAATATTTAACAGATGGCGCAGCTGATTTAGCTGACGACGTTGAACAAGAGCAGTGGAAGGAGCAAGCGCATACTCGTTTATTTAGCGCACTTAAAACACTAGACGAACGTTCACAAGATATTGTTAGCGCACGTTGGTTGTCGGATGATAAGGCGACTCTTCAAGAGCTTGCACAAAAGTACAGTGTATCTGCTGAACGCGTTCGCCAGCTTGAAAAAACAGCGATGAAAAAATTACAAAGTGCTATGAGCTAATATTGCTCAAGCAGCAAATTTAAAAGCCCTGCATTAAAATGCGGGGCTTTTTGCTTTCGCGTAGGTTGGTTTGAGAGAAGCGAAACCCAACGATAAAATATCCAATTAAGTAGTACCAATCCGCAATAATACTTAATCATTTTGCGGGGCTAAGCGTGTCGCTACCTGCGTTAAAAAATTCTCAATTAGAACAACTAAATAGCAGTTTTTTTGCCTGGCTATCAACTCGTTTTTCCGCCCTCAAAATAGATCACTTAATTAAGCAGATTGGTATAATACCGATACTCTGTATTATCGAATGGTTAGTTTATCATTCGGATATAGCCTTATTTAAAGATTATATCACCGAGCACTAATCCCTTTACCCTCAGCCTGCGCCAACTGAATGTATTTACGCTCAACCAGCTGCGAAACCGGCACGAGTTCAAAGCCTTGATCTATTAACTGGGGTAACGCTTCACGCAAGAAATCAATTGTTTCTGGATAGGGGTGAGCAATTGCAATGGCAAAGCTATGAGTAGTGGCTAGTTGTTTTAATTCTTCAAGCCTTAGCTGGAGTTGTTCTGGTGTAGTTATATTGTCTAAGAACACTTGGCGACTAATATTGGCAACACCTAAAAAGTTAGCAGCGTTTTGTGCTTGGCTTAGATCGGTTGTGCGGCTATCTAAAAAATATAAATGGCGCTTTTTGAGCACCTCCATTGTCCACTTCATAGCTTGGCTTTGCTGCGTAAGCGCTGAGCCCATGTGGTTATTAACGCCTTTAACTTGCGGTAAACTAGCGAGAGCGGTTCCTAGAGTTTGCTGAAGCTGCTCTTTATTCATGTTTAAAGTAAGCGCGCCAGGTCCGAGTTCTTTACCGTTAAGTGCCTGCATAGGTACATGAAGTAATAACTCTTTATTTGATTGACTAGCAAGCGTTGCAAAAATTTGCGAATAAGGGGTGTGGGGCAAAATTGAATACGACAATTGCCCTGGTAAGGAAAGGAATTCTAAGTCCCGTTGATGATAGCCTATATCGTCTATCACTATTGCTATTTGTTTAGCGCTAATTCTTGCTGAGCTAAAACAAATAGCTAATATTAGCCATTTTATTATTTTCACGTTTATAGTTTTTATTATCTTTTTAGCTTTGTTTAACAGCTTATACAAGTTACTGCATGCTGAGTAATTGTTTTGCTTTAACTAACTGTAAGTCGGCTAAGTTACCAGTAAGTAATTGCGCGTTACTGTTAGTGTGTTCATTTTTTATTATAACGGCTTTATTACTTTGTGAAAGGTTTGTTTGATTAACCGCCATATCTGGGGTTATTCCTATTCCATCAATCGATTTACCTAGCGGCGTAAAGTATTTAGCTGTGGTGAGTTTTAATGCAGTGTTGCCGTCACCTAGAGGAATGAGCGATTGTACAGAACCCTTCCCAAAAGACTGACTGCCAACAACGGTTGCTCGTTTATTATCTTTAAGTGCTGCTGCAAGTATTTCGGCTGCAGAGGCTGAGTTTTCATTTATAAGCACAACAATGGGGGCATTTTTTAGAATGTCTCCACGCTTTGCATAAAATGCTTGGTTGGCATCGTAAAAACGTCCTTTAGTAGTCACTATAGTGCCACTTTGTAAAAATAGGTCTGATACCGCTACTGCGCTTTGTAATGTACCCCCTGGGTTATCACGTAAATCAATTACTAAGCCTTTAAGTGGGTAACCAAAGTGGCTTTGCAGGGCCGCAACTTGCAGAGCAATCTCATTCAATGTGTGGTTAGAAAAATTATTGATAGCTATATAACCAGTACCAAAATCTAGAAGTTCGCTTGTTACGCTTTCGAGGTTTATTTGGCGGCGTGCTACATGAAACGTGAGTGGGTTTTTATTGTTATCACGACTTATAATTAGCTCTATATTTGAAAATTTACTGTCTCTTATTAGTGTTGCTACTTCATCGATTGTACGGTTTTGGGCTGCTTGGTTGTTTACACTTACAATAATATCGCTTGGCAAAATACCCGCTGCTTTTGCGGGGGAGTTATTAACCACATTAACAATAGTCATATTCTCGTCGATATTTTTAACCTCAATACCAATACCTGTATAGCGCCCGTTTGTGTTATCAAATAATGAGGTTAGTTCGTGCTCATTTAAGTACTTAGAGTAAGAGTCGAGCTTTGAATATAAGCGCTCAAACTGTTGGCTATTATATTTAATGTGGTGGCTATTTTGTAAGGTGAGATCTTCAACGTAGTAGGCATGGATGTTAAAGAGTATTTCGTCTATTTGTTGTCTTTTAAGATCTTTAATCGAGCTTGCTAGTACGTTACTAGAAAAAGCGATTAAGGTTAGTAATACAAGTAAATACAGACTTATATAAAAGCCTGTATTTTTTTGAACAATGGTAATTACTGCAGTTTTTTTAGTTGTCATCAGCTGCTCCAGAGCGGTGCAGCGATTTATTTAATTAAATGCGTTTGCACCATTTTACAGGATTTACTGCGCGTCCTTTGTGGCGTATTTCAAAGTATAGACCAGAACTAGCTTGTCCGCCGCTTTGGCCAACTAAAGCAAGGGTTTCGCCTTCGCGTACCATGTCGCCTACATCTCTTAGCAGTGTTTGGGCATGACCATATAGGCTCATAAAACCTTCACCATGGTCTACAACAATTACCCAACCATAGCCCTTTAGCCAATCGGCAAATACAACTTGGCCGTTATGTACGCTATTAATATTAGTGCCTTCTTTTGCACCAATTAATACGCCTTTCCAATCAATACCACCATGTTTACGTTGGCCGAATGTGTGCTCTAACTTGCCTTTGCTCGGCCAGTCCAATTTACCTTTGTTTTCATTTAGGCCCAGTAATTCAATTTTCTGTGTTTTTTCTTTTTCGAGCTCTTCAATTGTTGCTACCAAAGTTTGTTGGTTTTCTTTTAAATAGTTTATTGAACTTTTGGTGCTGTTGAGCTGAGCTTGTAAATTTTTAAGATTAGCTTGGCGTTCACTTTGTGCATTAAGCAATGCAGTTTGACGTCTTTTTTGCTCATCAAATAAAAGCGCTAGTTTTTCTTGTGTTTTAACAAGCTCTTTTTGGTTTTGTACTATTTGCTTTTGAAGGTCTTTTAGATCTTCAATTTGTTCAATACGGGCTTTATTTAAGTAGTTGTAATAACTAAGTGTGCGCTCAAATTTTGCAGTGTCTTCTTGATTTAACAGCATTTTAGAGTAGTCGTCGCCACCGGCCATATAGGCGCTTTTAAGTTGCGCGGCTAAAATTTTCTGAAATTGAGTGTGCTTTTTATCGAGCTCATCGGCTTTATTTTGTAGCTCTTTTTGCTGTGTTTTAGTTTCTTTTACTGATTGTTCTGCCATGTTAAGTGCTTTAGCATTTTTAGCTATATCGAGTTCATGGCTTTTTAGGTTTTTTTGTAGCGACGCTATTTTTTTTCTTTGGGCGTTATACTCAGCTTGGCTTTGCTCAAGTGCATTTTGAACTTCTGATAAGTCTTTTTTAGTACGATCCTCATTAGCAACTGCAGATGCAGTCACTAATGAAGTTAGTATTAAACCGCACTTAATTAACCGGTTAATACGTCTATTCATGTGTTATTTCAACATCATGATAGGCGTACCAGTCATTTCGCTTGGTTGCTCCATGCCCATTAAGTGAAGCATTGTAGGGGCTACATCGCTTAATGCTTTACCTTGCATAGGCTCTGCATCGCGACCAACATATATAAAATGTACCGGTTCACTAGTGTGGGCAGTATGCGCTTGGCCTGTTTTAAGATCAGCCATCTGCTCAGCATTACCATGATCGGCTGTTATTAGTGCTTCACCACCAAACTCTTCAAGTGCATCAACAACACGTCCGATACAGCTATCTACAGCTTCACAAGCTTTAACAGCAGCTTCAAATACACCAGAGTGACCAACCATATCGCCGTTAGGGTAGTTACAAATAATAGCATCGTATTTACCGCTTTTAATTGCTGCTACTAGTTTGTCGGTTAGCATTTCTGAGTTCATTTCAGGTTGTAAGTCGTAGGTTGCAACTTGCGGCGAAGGAATTAGCTCGCGTGTTTCGCCTTTAAATTCACTTTCGCGCCCGCCACTAAAGAAAAACGTAACGTGTGCGTACTTTTCAGTTTCTGAAATGCGAAGCTGTGTTTTGTTATTTTTTTCAAACCACTCACCAAGTACGTTTACTAACGGTGTTGAACCAAAGGCAATAGGTGCATCTATATCGGCTGCATACTCTGTCATCATTACAAATGCACTAAGCTCTGGCGTTCTTTTTCTTGCGAATCCATCAAAATCAGGCTCAACAAAAGCGCGAGTAATTTCGCGGGCTCTATCTGCTCTAAAGTTGGCAAAAATTAGAGTGTCGCCATCGTTTATTGAAGCAGGAGCGGCGCCTGTTGGTGTAATGGTTGTAGCGGCCACAAATTCGTCGTTTTCGTCGCGCTCGTACGCTGCATTAAGTGCCTCTACGCCGTTATCAAAATTAAAGTCACCTTCAGCTAATGCAATTACGTTGTAAGCTTTTTCTACGCGGTTCCAACGGTTGTCTCTGTCCATTGCGTAGTAGCGGCCAATAAGTGACGCCAAACGACCGCATTTAAGTTCGCTAAATAACGCTTCAATACGTTCGATTGACGCTTTAGCACTACGTGGAGGTGTATCGCGGCCATCTAAAAAGCCATGAAAGTAAACTTCTTTAGCGCCACGTTTTGCAGCAAGTTTTATGCTAGCAACTATGTGGTCTTCATGGCTATGCACACCACCTGGGCTTAAAAGACCCATTATGTGAACTGCTTTTCCTGCACTTACCGCTTTATCTATGTTTTCAACTAAGGCTGGGGTTGAATCAAATTCGCCATCGTTAATTGCTTTAGTGATACGGGTAAAATCTTGATAAACAATGCGACCAGCACCTAAGTTCACATGGCCAACTTCTGAGTTACCCATTTGACCATCAGGAAGACCAACATCTAAACCCGAAGCTGATATTAATGTGTGTGGCCGTGTGGCCCATAAATTGTCTAATACCGGTGTGTTAGCTGCAAGAATAGCATTACTTTGCGTATCTTCGCGGTATCCCCAACCGTCTAAAATCATTAATACCAGTGGTTTTTTATGCTCTGTCATAATAGCTCCTGAAAATTAGTATCTGTTGATGGATACTGTGCACCTAAAAGGTTTATTAGCGTGGTTTTAGCATACCGTGTTTTTAAGCTAGGATCAGCATTGAAAACAAGATATTAAATTTTTTCACTTATACCTCATTGACTAACCTGAACTCTGCTTGAGATAGATTTATTATCCAGAGTTCTTGTTAACTATATATGGGGGGCTTTATCGTTTTTTAAACGTCTCTAAGTGCTCCTAAACTCGCATTTTAGGTTGGTTTGGGTATACTTGCGTGGCTAAAGTACAAAATCCTTAAAATATTAGGGCGTGTTGCACTTTGGTGGTTGAATTTGCAGCAGTATGTTTGGTTTTTAGGCAAGGCAGAGCCTATGAAATGTGGTTACTCCCCATAAATAGGCGATAACGTAGCATAAATACCAAACATACGCTGCCCGTTGGGTTCTTTCTAGGGACTATTACCTCTTTGTTGCTCGGTTTTTACTTAGCCCACTAGGTTACAAATCTCGCGCCGCGATTTAATCGCCCCTAGATTGAACAAATTTCAATCCACAAAGGCCAACACGCCCTAGGTTTAAAACATAATTTCATAGTGGAAGTAGAATGGATCAATATATTGAATTTATTACAAATCATCCCATTTTAAGCCTTGCTTGGGTTGGTATTGTTTTCCTTATTGTTAGTGGCTGGATAAAAAGTAAGCTTTCAGCTGTTCGTCAAATAAATCCTCAGCAGCTTACGTTACTTATTAACCGTGATGACGGTCAAGTAATCGATATACGTGCGCAAAAAGAGTTTAATGCAGGGCGTATTTCTGGTGCTGAGCACTTAAGCCCAGAGAATGCGAAAAAATCTGACTTTTCAAGCCTTGAAAAGTACAAGACTAAACCCATTATAGTTGTATGTACTACAGGTATGACTGCCCAAGGTACTGCAGCCGCTATGAGTAAAGCTGGTTTTGAACGAGTTTACTTATTAGCAGGTGGCATGGGTGCGTGGCAATCTGCCAGCTTACCAACTACAACAGGTCGCTAATCAGTTTAGCTAGGCCGATAGAGGATTTATTATGAGTAATGTTGTTTTATACACCAAGGCGTATTGTCCATTTTGTCAGCGTGCTCTTTCGCTTTTAAACAGCAAAGGCGTTGAATACACAAATTATGATATTGGTGTACAGCCCGAGCTACGCGATGAAATGATTGCCAAAGCAGGTGGTGCAAGCACAGTACCGCAAATTTTTATTAATGATGAACATATCGGTGGCTGCGACGACATGATGGCTATTGAAGCGCAAGGTAAACTTGACGCCAAGCTAAACGCTTAATTTAATTATAATAACGAACAAGTTAGGAATAACAATGAACGAAGAAAATCAAAACGTAGCAGCTGCAGAAGCCGGCGCACAATTTACTATTCAACGTATTTACACTAAAGATGTATCGTTTGAAACGCCAAACTCTCCGGCCATTTTTCAAAAAGAATGGACGCCAGAAGTTAAGCTAGACCTAGATACACGCTCTAATAAACTAGACGAAGGTGTATTTGAAGTTGTTTTAGCGCTAACTGTAACCGCTTCTCTTGGTGAAGAAACTGCGTTCTTATGTGAAATTCAACAAGCAGGTATTTTTACTATTGCTGAAGTTGAAGAAGTGCAACTTGCGCACATGCTAGGTGCATTTTGTCCTAACGTGTTGTTCCCATATGCACGTGAAGCTGTTTCAAACCTTGTTAACCGTGGTACTTTCCCACAGCTTAACCTTGCGCCAGTTAATTTTGATGCGTTATTTGCACAATACATGCAACAACGTACTGCGCAAGCTGACCAGGCTTCAGCAGACGCATAACTTATGAGTACAGCAACTACAGCTGTTACTGTATTAGGGGCGGGGTCTTACGGCACCGCCCTTGCTATTTGTTTAGCCCGAAATGGTCACCACGTGACACTTTGGGGAAGAAATAGCGACGACGTTGCCACGCTTGCAGCTGAGCGGAAAAATCAACGTTACTTACCTGATGCTCCTTTTCCAGATACTCTTACTCTTGAAGCTAACTTACAACATGCCGTTGCTAGCAGCGCTATTGTACTTGTTGTTGTGCCAAGCCATGCTTTTGGCGACACACTTGCGCAGATTAAACCTGCATTGCAAGACGGTGCTAAAGTAGCGTGGGCAACTAAAGGGCTTGAGCCTAATACTGGACGTTTGTTACAAGAAGTGGCTTTGCAAGAATTAGGTGATGATATTCCACTTGCGGTACTGTCGGGTCCTACGTTTGCAAAAGAAATGGCGATGGGGTCACCTACAGCTATTTCAGTGTCTTCTACGTCGCCTGAATTTGCTCAGCAGCTCGCTGATTTACTTCATTGTGGTCGCTCATTCCGTGTGTATAACAATGATGATTTTATTGGTATACAGCTCGGTGGTGCGGTTAAGAATGTAATTGCCATTGGTGCCGGTATTTCGGACGGTGTTGGTTTTGGCGCTAATGCGCGTACCGCACTTATCACCCGAGGTCTTGCAGAGCTTACTCGTTTAGGTTGCGCTCTTGGTGCTAAGCCAGAAACCTTCATGGGAATGGCAGGCCTTGGCGATTTAATACTAACGTGTACAGATAACCAATCACGTAATCGTCGATTTGGTTTAGCGTTAGGTAAAGGCGAAAGCGTTGATGCTGCTATTGAATCAATTGGTCAAGTAGTTGAAGGCTTTAGAAATACCAAAGAGGTGTATTTATTAGCGCAGCGTAGCGGTGTAGAAATGCCGATTACCGAGCAAATTTATAAAGTGCTTTATGAAAATAAAGATATGAAAGAAGCTGCAATGGCGCTATTAGGCCGAGAGCAACGTTCTGAATAATTTTATAAGCGTTTATAAAACTAAAAAAACCGACGTTATGTCGGTTTTTTGTTGTTTAGCTCAAAGCTATTTACTGCGCGTTAGGAAAACCCAACTGGCGCCACGACTCGTAAACAAACACGGCTACTGCGTTTGATAAGTTCATGCTGCGGCTATTGGCTTGCATAGGAATACGTACACGCTGCTCTTTTGGCAGTGCTTGGATCATATCGTCAGGCAGGCCGCGAGTTTCTGGGCCAAATACCAAGCAGTCACCCGCTTCGTAACTTGCTTCATGGTGAAACTGACTACCTTTGGTTGTACATGCATATATTTTTTTTGGTTTACATTTTTCAAGGTAATCTTCAAATGAGGCATGGCGTTGAACATGACTAAATTCATGATAATCAAGTCCTGCACGTTTCACGCGCTTATCGTCCCACTCAAAACCTAGCGGCTCAATTAAATGTAATGCATAGCCGGTATTGGCACATAGGCGAATAATATTACCAGTGTTAGGCGGTATTTCAGGTTGGTATAAAACAATATCCAGCATAATGAGCCTTATAAAATAATCTGTAGTTTGACGAAGGGCAGTATACACGAAACCTTTTAAAAAAATGATATACTCACACTATTGAGTACTCCTAATTATCGGATTAAAACGTGCATAACCGTAGCTACGAATTTTGGGTTAAAACTTCAAGCATTGTTACCATGGTAATGGTTAGTTTAATGATTGGCGCAAAAACATGGGCATGGCTGGCTTCTGGCTCTGCCTCAATGCTTGGCTCG
This sequence comes from Pseudoalteromonas sp. NGC95, assembly GCF_015864705.1. NCBI lineage: Bacteria > Pseudomonadati > Pseudomonadota > Gammaproteobacteria > Alteromonadales > Pseudoalteromonadaceae > Pseudoalteromonas > Pseudoalteromonas sp. NGC95. The sequence goes on along the minus strand of NZ_JADYWR010000002.1, from coordinate 183,972 downwards.
TTAACTGATTCGTTAATGGATATTACTGCCACCGCCATGAGTTTTTTAGTGTTAGGTTACGCACTGCGCCCAGCAGATGATGACCATAGATTTGGACACGGAAAAGCTGAAGCACTTGCTGGACTTGGGCAAGCCGCGTTTATTGCAGGCTCAGGTTGCCTACTTGCTTTTCATGGTATTGAGCGATTATTTAACCCTATACAGTTAAGCCATTCTTTATTAGGTGTGTGGGTAAGTATTTTTGCTATTGCGTGCACGCTCGTCATTGTATTTGTACAAAACAAGGTGGTTAAATACACCGATTCAATTGCTATAAAAGCCGACTCAGTACATTACAAAGGTGATTTAATATTAAATGCTGCTGTGCTATTAGCTATTTTGTTAGCTTATAATGGTGTGTTGTATGCCGATCCTGTTTTTGCGATAGGTGTAGCGGGTTACTTACTTTATAACAGCTGGGATATTGCTCGCGATAGTGCCGATCATTTAATGGATAAAGAACTGCCAGATGATGAAAAGCAAAGCATATTTGATATAGCCAGAGCCCATGCTGATGTACATGGTGTGCATGATATTCGTACGCGCCAAGGCGGAAAAGTTAAGTTTATCCAAATGCACTTAGAGCTTGATGATCATTTAAGTTTGATTCGCGCACATAACGTAGCTGATGAAGTAGAGGCAATGCTTAAAGAACGCTTTGAGTCTGAGGTAGATATACTGATCCACCTCGACCCTTTGTCGGTACTTATTAAGCCGTCACCGACTCACAAAACTGATACAAGCTTTTAAGCAATGGCTGGCGTATTTCATCACGTTCAAAAAACAGCTCGTGTTTAGCGCCTTCAAAGCTTTTAAGTACCGTGTTTACGTGCCTGTTTGCTAATTTATATTGGGCATTGTTATCAACCACTTCGTCGTTTTGCGCACTGGCAATATAAAGTGGAATAGTCACGCTTAAGTTATCCACAGAAGTTATAAATGCAAACGTCGCATTTAGCCAGCCGTAAGTAACACCGCCGAGCTGTAGTAATGGCTCTTCTTGATATGTTTGCCTAAATAGCTCGTAACGCACTGGGCTGCTGGTTAATACATTTGTAGCAAACTCATCGGGTATGTAATCGGTTTGCCCTAGTGCGTAATTGTCTTTTTGACCCAAAAGGGTTGCAGTACTTGCTATTAATTTAGCTAAAGGCTTTGGTGTGTTTTTTGTATAAATATCAAGCATAGGCGCTGATAAAAACGCGCCACTAAAGTTGTGTTCAAAATGCGCAAGATAGTCAAATGCTATGGCGCCGCCCATTGAATGACTCACTAACACCTTTTTACCTTGCCAATGAGTATCCACTATTTGTGTATTAAATAAGTTTAGGTCTGCGCTGTAATCTTTAAATTGATTAACATGGCCTTTGTGCTTATTTAGTAGGTGGCGATAAGAGCGGCCTTGTCCTTGGTGATCGGCTATGAATATGGCAAAATTATTGTTATACAGCTCCCATAACAACTCTTTATATTTATCTAACCCTTCAAGGCGCCCAGAGCTTATTACAATGGCATTTTTGGCTTTATCTGGTATGGCATAAGCATAAAATAATTGCCCGTTAGGTGTATCTAAATAAGCTTTAATTAGCGTGTTTTTATAAAAGTTATTAATTGTTATTTGATTACTCTTAAGCTCACGCTCACTACTATAAAACATGCTTTACTCTTTTATTAATGGCAAGGTTATATTAGCACACAAGCCACCTAGTTCTTTATTTGATAATACTAAACTGCCGCCATGCGCAGTAATAGCATTTTTAGCAATCGCAAGACCTAAACCCGTGCCACCACTTACGCGATCCCGCGCATCTGACTGTCTAAAAAAGGGCTCGCAAAGCTTGCTCAGTTGATCATCTGGCACACCAGAGCCATCGTCACATATTTCTATATAAATGGCATCAGCATGCTTTAGAGTAATGCTAATTGTATTATTTGCGTATTTAATAGCGTTGCGTAATAGGTTTTCAAGCGCACTGGCAATAAGGCCTTCGTCGCAATTAATGTTTACGTCTACAGCGCCCACTATATTTAGCTGCTTATTATTTTGTTTTGCTTCAAACTGCGCATCGTTAATAACGTGATCTACAATTATTTGCAGTGATTGTTTTTGCAGTGAAAGCGCTTGGCTTTTTGCTTCTAAGCGAGAAACTTGCAGCACGTCGGCAATCATTTTATCGAGTTGGTTAGCTTCTTTTTCTATGCGTAATAAATACGATTGGCTAGCGTCGTTAGCTTGCATTTGTGCAAGTCCGGTAGCCATTTTTAAACGTGTAAGAGGCGATCGTAATTCATGTGATATGTCGGCTAATAAGCGTTTTTGTGAACTAATTAAAAGCTCTAACTGATTAGCCATGCTGTTAAAATCTCGCCCTAGTATTCCTAGCTCATCTTTTCGGTTTACAGAAATGTCGGCTCTTGCGCTTAGGTTACCCGCTGATAGTTTAATTGCCGCTTTTTTAAGGCTATTTATAGGGGCTATTAAGTTACGGCTAAATACAAAGCTTAAAATAAGAGAGGCAACAATTGCGATGACTATTTTCATCCAATTAGGCATAAGCTTAAAGCGCATTATTAGCGGTGGTTGATGGTTAATATCTATTTCGTAAAGATAAAAACTGCCTTCAGGCACGTTTATATTAACAGGGCCGAAGGCTTGATATTTCTCAGTGAAAATAATTTGCGGTGACATATTTTGAGTGAAGTTTAATAAACTTAAGTCGATGCTCTCTGGCACCTCTTTACTACTAAGAGAGTCCTCGCTTTGAGCTGCGCTTAAGTATAAAAGTTTACGCTTTGATAGGCGAGGGTGTACTAATACTTCGCTTAGGCTGCGCTTATGTTTAATAGCAGTGCGCTCAATACTTTTGGCGGTGTATATTAGGTTTTTTTTCATCGGGCCATAAAGTGGCTCGTTAGATACCGCATTAATAGCGGTTATATTACTTAAAAATATAAGCGCTGCTACGGTGCCGATTATAGTTAACCAAAACCAAATAAATACTTTAAAAAACAGGTAGTGCCCAGGATGTTTTAACCAAGCAAAGTAAGTGCTTTTATTCGCCTTGGATAAAGACATAACCCGTACCTCGCATTGTTTTAATTCGCTCACCTGGAATATGCTCAGCTATTTTTTTACGGATATTACTTACATGCATATCGATAGAGCGATCAAAAGAAGCTAAGCGCCTGCCTAGCACTTCTTCGCTAATTTGCTCTTTACTAACAACTTCGCCTGCATTTTTACACAATAGCGTGAGTATTTCGTACTCTGTACCGGTAAGGGTTAGTGTAGAGCCGTCGATTGAGGCCTCTCGCGCTGCAAGGTTAACAGTAATACCATTAACGAGTAACTTACTCGTGGTAGCTGCATTTAAGCTATTAATGTGCTCAATACGGCGTGTTATTGCTTTTACGCGGGCTAGTAATTCACGATGATTAAAAGGCTTTGGTATGTAATCGTCAGCGCCTAGCTCTAGACCAAAAATACGGTCAAAGTCTTCACCTTTTGCAGTAAGCATTATTACCGGTGTGAGTTTTGTTTGCCTAAGCTGTTTAAGCACTTCAAAACCATCAAGCGTTGGTAACATTACATCTAGCAATATAAGGGCGTAGTCATTTGCTTGTGCTAGTTTAAGGCCCTGCTCACCGTCGTGTACGCTTTGTATTTCAAACCCTTGGGCAGTTAAATACTCACTTAATAGCTCACAAAGGCCAGTGTCGTCATCAATCATTAATAGTTTCATTTACAAACCCTTAGAGTTGTTTATAGCGTTATTTTACCGGCTAAATAGTGCAAAGGTGAATCTTTACACAACCTTTACACTGCTTTGCGTTACTTTGCATTGAGTTAGGTATAGTTAACTCACTGGCTTAGCAGCCACAACCAACCCAATATTAAGGTAATGATTATGACTAAATTAAACACACTTTCAAAATTAGTACTTATCTGTGGCTTAGCAACAGCAACGCTTGGTGCTGGTAGCGTATTAGCTAAAGGCGACGGACATAAACAAGGCCATTCTCAAGCTCGTTTTTTACTTTCTGAGCGCGGCGTTGAAAAATTAAACCTAACAGATGAGCAGCAAACTAAGCTAAAGGCTATTTTTGAAGCGCAAAAAACACAGATGAAAGCGTTGCGTGGCGACGATAAAGAAGCCCGTAAAGCGATGCGTGAAGCGCATAAAGCTAAAATGGATGCGTTACTTTCGGCGGCAACATTTGACGAAAATGCAGCAAAAGAGCTATTAAATGAACGTCATGAAAAAGGTGATCAATTTGGTTTAATTAAACTAAAAACGCAGCACCAAGTAATGCAAGTTCTTAACGCTGAGCAAAAAGAGAAGTTTGCTAAAATGCAAAAGCGTATGAATAAAAAGCACAGTAAACAAAAAAGTTAATTATACTTTTTGTAAATACTAAAAAACCAGCTTAATGCTGGTTTTCGTATTTAGGGCATGATGAAGATAAATTACTTAAAAAAGTCATCTTCATTTTTAGCCAGCATAGCTTCAATATCTTCAATCATGTCTTGGCTAAACTCTTCTGCGGACGTGATTGGTGCAGAAATTCTGTTATTTTCAAACGACCATTCACCTAAATCAATTAGCTGACAGCGTTTTGAGCAAAAAGGACGAAATGGGCTTTGCTCTGACCATTCAACTTTAGTTTTACAGGTTGGGCAGTTTACAATAGTAGGCATAATTTACTCTTTACAATCTTTTTCTGCATTTTACATTACTTAGATATGAGTCTCTAGGTATAAGTAAGGCTCTGAATTTAGTGTTCAGAACCTTGTAGCTTTTACTATGGATCTTTAAAAATTAGTCACGCGATTAATTTCACCAAGGGATGTAAGACCATCGGCTGCTTTGCGTAAACCCGATAAACGTAAATTATTAAATCCGGCTTTAAGTGAAACGTCAGCTATTTCAAGCGAGTTACCACCGCGCATAATAATTTGGGCAATTTCAGGAGTAATTTGCATTACTTCGTAAATACCCACTCGGCCTTTATAACCATCGGTACAACTATCACACCCTTTAGGCGTATATAACGTCATTTCTTCAATTTGCTTGGCGCTAAATCCTTGGCGAGCCAGTTCTTCACTCGGAAGTTGTTCTGGCGTTTTACATTTAGGGCATAAACGACGTGCTAAACGCTGGGCTATAATTAAGCTGATCGAACTTGCTACGTTATAAGCCGGCACACCCATATTTAATAAACGGGTGATTGTTTCCGGCGCTGAGTTTGTATGCAATGTTGATAAAACCAAGTGACCTGTTTGCGCCGCTTTTATTGATATTTCTGCGGTTTCTAGGTCACGTATTTCACCTACCATAACTACATCAGGATCTTGACGTAAAAATGCACGCAGTGCATTGGCAAAAGTCATATCGGCTTTAATGTTAATTTGTACTTGGTTTACACCTTCAAGGTTAATCTCAACCGGATCTTCCGCAGTACTAATATTGCGCTCTGGCTGATTTAATATATTTAAACCTGTGTATAGCGATACTGTTTTACCAGAACCCGTTGGCCCTGTTACAAGTATCATCCCTTGGGGCTGGGCAAGTGCATCCATATAGAGCTTTTTCTGCTCAGGCTCATAGCCTAATACATCAATGCCTAACATAGCGCTTGATGAATCAAGGATACGCATTACTATTTTTTCGCCCCACAAGGTAGGCATAGTACTTACACGAAAGTCGATACTTTTGCGTTCAGTAATTTTTAGTTTTATACGACCATCTTGTGGTTTGCGTTTTTCGGCAATATCGAGTCGCGACATTACTTTAATACGTGCAGAAAGCTTGGTTGCTAATGTATTAGGTGGGCTTGCCACTTCATGCAAAATGCCATCAATACGAAAGCGGATACGGTATTTGTGCTCATACGGTTCAAAGTGCAAATCAGACGCCCCTTTCTTAATGGCATCCATTAAAATTTTGTTGATGTATACGATGATAGGCGCATCATCTTTATCATCATCTTGTGGTGCTGTATCTCTTTGGCTTTCTGAGTCTAAATCAGCAAATTCCTGAAACTCGTCATCGGTTAGATTTAAACTGCCAGTAGCATCTAGTAATTGCTCAATTTTGGTATCGAGTTGAATATAATCAACAACAACAATTTCGCATGAAAGACCGGTACTAAACTCAAAGTTTTCGAATGCGCCGTAATCTGTTGGGTCTGATGCTGCTATATAAACTTTTCGATCTTTTTGAACAAGCGGCAAAATATGATGTTTACGTATAAGTTTTTCTTTTACGAGATCGGCCGGGATTCTTGTAGGATCAAAGTCTTTTAAATCAAAATAAGGTACGCGAAACAAATCAATACATTGTTCAGCTAAATCTTTACTATCGATTTTTCCACATTTAGAAATAAGCTCAGCTGTTGAGGCAAATTCATTTTGTTTGTTTTTAACCGTGTCGGCATCAATGCGGCCAAGGGTTATAAATTTTCTCAATAACGGTGAGTTAATATTCATTGCGCACCTGTTTTATTCCTTCAATAGTAAGCAATTTATCAGAAAAAAGAAGGTGATTACATCACCTTTCATTCTTTGTTGTGATTTTACTAACTAAAATACGAGTTTGTGTGAGTTAGGACAGTGTTAATGTGAGTTAGTTTTGTTGTGTAATGCATATTGTAGGTACTTTTTATGAAGATCAACAAGTTCTATATGCACTAGGTTTAAACTACGGTCGTTATTTAAAATATCATCTGCTTTTTGTTGTTTATCGGCACGTGACATTTGCGAGGCAATAATACTTTTAACTTGCTCACTACTTGTGTTGTCACGTTTTACTGTACGCGCTATTTGTACTGAGGTTGGTACGTCAATAAGTAAGGTATGGTCGCAATATTTATCAAGGTTGTTTTCAAATAATAAAGGCGCTACTAAAACAACATAAGGGCTGGTTGCATTGTTTAAATCGGTTAGTATTTTTATTCGTATAAGAGGGTGTAGCAACGCATTAAGCCATTCTTTTTCATTGTTGTTAGTAAATATTTTTTCGCGAAGCTTTGCTCTATTTAATGTGCCATCAGGCAATAAAATATCCTCACCAAAGTGTTGGGTAATCGCTTTTAGCCCTTTGCTATTTGGGAGTACTACTTCGCGCGCAATTATATCGGCATCAACTATTGTAATACCAAGCTCTTCAAACATATTGCTTACGGCTGTTTTACCACAGCCAATACCACCTGTTAAACCTAATACCCAGCTATTAACTTTAGTAATTTGTTCACTCATTTTAATAACCAATTAAATTAAAATAAGAGCTTTGAATTTGGTTGCCCCAAAGCATAGTGATCCAGCCAGCTATCGCTAAATAAGGCCCAAAAGGGATAGGGGTCGCTTTGTCTTTACCTTGTATGCTCAATAGTGCAATACCTATAATGGCACCCACTACGCTCGAAAGCAGAATAATAGTGAGTAATGACTGCCAGCCAAGTAATGCCCCAAATACTGCAAGCAATTTAAAATCGCCATAGCCCATGCCTTCTTTACCGGTTAATAACTTAAATAGCCAAAATACGCTCCATAAGCTTAAATAACCGCAAGCCGCGCCAATAATTGCATCGGTTGGTGTAATTGTGTAACCCATTACAGAGGCAATAAGTGCAAGCCATACAAGCGGAAGTGTAAGTTGATCTGGCAGCAGCATGTGGTCAATATCAATAAAGGTTAGTGCTACCAATATCCACGTTACAAAAATATATAAAAGGGCTTGCTCGGTCGCACCAAAGCTATAGGCAACAATTAAACTTAATATGGCAGTAATTAGCTCTACAGCAGGGTATCGGGCCGAAATAGGATTACTGCAACTTGCACATTTACCTTTAAGTATTAACCAACTAATAATAGGAATATTCTGCCAAGGCTTAATGGCAGTTTTACATTTAGGGCAGGTAGAGTTGGGTTTTACTAAGTTAAAAGGCTCGTTGATATTGGCTTGTTTAGGTTTATTCCCTGTAAGTTCATCCTCTAGCAGTAGCCTGCATTCGCTTTGCCACTCACGTTGCATCATTAGCGGTAAGCGATAAATAACCACATTTAAAAAACTACCAATACATAAACTAATTAAGCCAATTGTGGTTAAATAAAACCACAATTGGCTTTGCATTACTTCAATAATACTTTGCATTTGTTTACCTAAAACTAAAATTTTTTAATAATACCAATTAACAGCGCGATGTAGAATCGCGACTACGTGTGTTTTTAAATAGGTGTTTATATTTTTTAAAGGTATTAAATTACAGAACCTAATTGGAAAATAGGTAAATACATTGCGATAATTAAACCACCAACAAGTACACCTAGTACGGCCATAATAAGTGGCTCAAGCAAGCTTGAAAGGCCGTCTACTGCATCATCAACTTCTTGCTCATAAATAGTCGCTACTTTAGCAAGCATGCCATCTAATGAGCCAGATTCTTCACCAATCGCAACCATTTGTATTACCATATCAGGGAAGATTTTAGAGTTACGCATTGCCCAGTTCATCTGATTACCAGAGCTAACCTCTGCTTTTATATCTAAAATAGCGTAACGATAAACAGCATTACCTGAAGCGCCTGCGGCAGAATCAAGTGCATCAACCAGTGGCACACCAGCGGCAAACGTGGTCGAAAGAGTTCGCGCATAGCGAGCAACAGCCGCTTTATTTAAAATCATACCGATCACAGGGAGTTTTAGTATTGCTCTGTCTGTAGCATCTCTGAGTTTTAAGCTTTTTAGTTTAGCTTCTTTAAAAAGCCAACCTGCACCAACAATCGCTATCAGCATCATCCACCAATATTCTTGCATAAATTCAGATATGCTAATTACAAATAAGGTGAATGCAGGAAGCTCTGCACCAAACCCTGCAAAAATATCTTGGAACTGGGGTACTACAAAGATAAGTAAAATTGAGGTAACCATAAGTGCAATAACTAATACTGAAATAGGGTAAAACATCGCTTTTTTAATTTTTGATTTTAGTGCTTCAGACTTTTCTTTATAAATAGCAACACGGTCAAATATTCTATCAAGTGCGCCTGATTGCTCGCCCGATGCTACTAGGTCGCAATATAAATCATCAAAATAGCGGGGATGTTTTCTTAGTGCTGTTGATAATGGCTGGCCTGCTTTTACTTCGTCAGCAATTGTTTCCATTAATTTGGCGACACTTTTATTGGTCGAGCCAGAACCTATCATTTCAATAGACTGTATTAACGGAACGCCCGCCATTAGCATGGTTGCTATTTGTCGAGTAACTAGTGCGATATCTTTTGGCGTTATTTTTTGAACACTTTGAATGCCAAACAAAGGTTTTGCTTTGCGTTTGACTTTTGAGGGTGTAATTCCTTGTTTACGAAGCTGAGCTTTTACTAGGGCAATGCTGGTTCCTGAGAGCTCTCCCTCCAGTCGTTTTCCTCTAGCACTAACACCGACCCATTGAAAAATATCAATTTTTTTTGAATCAGATTGTCTTGCCATCTATAAATCTCACTAATCAATACAAATAAAAAGGTAGCCAAAGATGGCTACCTTAAAGTTGTAATTTTCTAATTATTTCGAAGTAACATTGTGGCATGAGCTCGGTACGTACTTGTTTTTATCCGTTGTATCAATAGAACAAGTCCAATTTATCTCACCGGCTGGTGGAGTACCTTTTACTAAAGCTGCTGAGCCTGTTTTTGGAGTCATTGCTATTGCAACTGCACCAGCTTTTGCTTCAGATGTTACTGTGATAACGCCTGTATCAGCAGCAACTGCAACTATGCCACAGTTTTCAGTTTTAGCATTCGCGTTAAAACCAGAGTTAAAGTCAGCACCTTCAGATGCATTCATTGCAACAGTTGTTTTTGCTGCGCCTGCTAGGCTAATACACTCTGATACACGAGCTTTAACAGTGTAGTCTTGATAAGCCGGCAGTGCTACAGCAGCAAGAATACCGATAATTGCTACTACAATCATTAATTCAATTAGGGTGAAACCCTGTTGTTTTTGAGTCATTGTTTTCATGTTTCCTCTCCTAAAGGATAGATTTTTGTAACTTAAATCACTTAAGCGGCAAAATGCCTCACTTAATTTAACTGATTTACTTTACAGTTTTACTTAAAATTAATTTTATTACACTTTAGCTTTAGGGTATGAAACACAAAAGCCGTATGTGAATTCATTATGTTTAGTACTAACTATAAAAGTTTACTAAGAGCACTACATGTTGTAGCAACAAATAGTATAGGCATAAAGTAAGTAGTTTAGTTGCTTTAGTTTTTAATTATGTTTTTAAAAACTAAAGGTACTAGTTATTTATGACTACCTTTTAAAATAAAATAATACAACAGAATTAGTCTACCATTTTATTTTAGTATTTAGCACGTATCTTCTTATAAAAAAGCGATTTTATTTAACAAAATGTTACAAAGTAAGCCTTTCGGGTTATTTAATGCTTTTTTACTTAACTTGTCAATCGATTAGCGGTATTAATTGGCAGTTGTTGCTTTGAAATTGTTCAAAACGCATCGATAAATCGATTGATTGTAAGTTTTTTGTTAACGCTCCGCTTGATATAAAATCGACGCCGGCTTGTGAATAAGTTTTGAGCGTTTCTAGGGTCATATTGCCTGAAACCTCTAATTTTGCACGCTTGTTGGTCAAAATTACGGCTTGTTTAATTTGTTCTACGCTAAAGTTGTCGAGCATTATTATGTCGGCACCAGCCTCAATCGCTTGCTTAAGTTCAGGGAGTGATTCTACTTCGACTTCGACAGGTTTGTCTGGGTGGTTTTGTTTAGCTTGAACTACTGCTTTGTTTATTGTGCCACAAGCAGCTATGTGATTTTCTTTAATTAAAAAAGCATCAAATAACCCAATGCGATGATTTGCACCCCCACCACATTTTACTGCGTATTTTTGAAGAGCGCGCAGGCCTGGAATTGTTTTACGTGTGTCGAGTAGTTGCGTAGTTGTACCACTTAACTCTTTTACGTAATGCGCTGTAGTAGTTGCTGTACCCGATAAGGTTTGCACAAAGTTAAGGGCAGTTCGTTCGGCAGTTAATATTGAACGAGCCGAGCCAATAGCGGTAAATAATGTACTGTTTGCTTTAACTGCGTCGCCGTCGTTTATTAGTACATTAACTTTAACGCTTGGGTCTACTTGTTTGAATACTTCAAGGATGATGTCTTTTCCACAAAAAATGCAGTCTTCGCGGGTGATTACTTTTGCGTTGGCTTGCTCGCTCTGAGGGATAAGCTGCGCGGTAATATCGCCTGCTTGCGCGGTTTGATAATTTAGATCTTCGTCGAGTGCAAGAGTGACAAGTTGGCTAACTAAAGAGTGCGGGATAGACATAATAAAAGCTCATAAGCGTTAATAAATTAAGCAAATTTTACTATGTTTATAAAAGAAAGAGAAGCGATTGCCTTTTCGCCAATATAAAGATAAGCGCTTGTAGTAAATTCGCACCTACGTGTGGGTTTAAATTATCTGTAGGTGAGGTTTTATACCTCGTTTTTAATTTCAAAGTTACGTTACATGAGCGGATGTAAATTCGCACCTACGTGTGGGTTTGAATTATCTGTAGGTGAGGTTTTATACCTCGCTTTTAATTTCAAAAGTTACGTTACATGAGCGGATGTAAATTAGCACCTACGTGTGGGTTTGAATTATTTGTAGGTGAGGTTTTATACCTCGCTTGTTACTATCATTTTTTTAATAAATCCATTAGCATCAGTGCTATGTATATCTTGATATTTATATAATAAACGTATCATGAAAATAGATTTAAACGGTGTTTTAAGTACGGTAGCGCAGCGGCCTTGTTCGCATTTTGATGAGCGCCCTGATGAGGCTGATATTTCTTTATTGGTGATTCACAATATATCATTGCCAGCAGGGCAGTTTGGTACACCTTTCGTTGATGAGTTATTTATGGGGTGCATTGATTGCAATGCTCATCCGAGTTTTAGTGACTTAAAGAATTTACGTGTATCGGCCCATTGCTTTATAAAGCGCACCGGTGAGGTTACACAATATGTGCCTTTTGAAAAGCGTGCTTGGCATGCAGGGCAATCCGAGTTTGAGGGGGTACCTGCTTGTAATAACTTTAGCATTGGCATTGAGCTTGAAGGTACCGACACCGCTCCATATTCTTTAGCACAGTACAAAACATTAACTATTATTAGTAAATCTATAATGCAACGCTATCCAAAAATTACCCCTTCGCGTATTGTTGGGCATTGCGATATTGCCCCTGGGCGTAAAACAGATCCTGGCAGTAGCTTTAATTGGCCATTGTTTTTTAATATGCTTGAACAACTAAGTTAAGAGAGTTATTCCCATGATTTTAGTTTCTATAATAATTGCATTAATACTAGAGCGCTTAGGTGCTCGGTCTAATTACTGGCAGATAAGTTATTACGCAAATGGTTATTTAAATCGCTCTAATAAATTACTTGGTGATAAGGGCTTATTTAGCTCAGCACCGGGCTTTTTAATTTGGCTTTTACTTCCAGTGATTGCGATGGCACTAATTTATTGTTTATCTGATTTTGTTTTGTGGCAGTTGGGCATTAATATCGCGGTGCTTTTGGTTTGCTTTGGTTGTGCTAAGCAGCGTGCTTTATATAAGTCGTATTTAAATGCGTTAACGCGAGATGACGGTACTGCTGCATCTTTATATGCGTTACAAATAGGTCAAAAGCGTACTGATGATCAAGATGGTGGCGAAACCTTTGGGCAAACATTGGCGTGGGTAAACTTTAGATTTTACTGTGCGGTTATTTTTTGGTTTGTTGTTTTAGGCGCGCCAGGTGCGGTTTTATATGCACTGGTACGTACTTTAGCTGATTTAGTACGAGAAGATCATAAAGTAATATTTGCTAAGCGTTTTAAACTTATACATAAACTATTGTTTTGGCTCGACTGGTTACCTGCACGTATTACCAGCTTTGGTTATTTAGTAATAGGTAACTTTAATAAAGGCACAAGCTGTTGGCTACGTTACGTACTTAACTTTAAATCTCCAAACCGAGAAGTAGTAACATGTACTGCGCTGGCTGCAGAGCAAGTTGAAAAACGTTATTACGGCTGTACCTACGAGGCCACTTGTATGATTAAGCTTGTTAAGCGCAATGTATTATTTTACTTAGTACTTATAGCGCTACTTACATTATTTGGTGGACTGTCTTAAGTTAATACCTTTTTAATAAAGTACCTTATGCAATGTAAGGTGCTTTAATCTCTTCCTGCAATATTTAAACACAATAAAATAGAGCTAACATTCTAATTCCTTCTGGTCAGACCAATTGTTTTCATCCTATTAACGTTATAACAATTTTTGTAAATTGCGCATTGTTTAATCTTCGTTCAAAATGCGTTACGCTACTTTAATTGCTCAAGTTACCTGTAAATTGACAGCTAATAAGGTTTTTGATACCGTATTGAAAATTTTTGGTATGACCAATTTACCTTTTGGGTAAATCATACTACTCAAAGCCCCGCTTTATGGGCTCTTGGTATTTATACAACGCGGACGTTGATTCATGTCTTTAAAGATCAAAGCAGCAAAGTTATCTGATGTTATTTTACAGCAACTCGAGAACATGATTCTTGAAGGCTCGTTAGCACCAGGTGAAAAGTTGCCACCAGAGCGTGAACTAGCAAAGCAATTTGAAGTGTCTCGCCCGTCACTGCGTGAGGCAATTCAAAAATTAGAAGCGAAAGGTTTAGTTACGCGTCGCCAAGGTGGCGGCACGTTTGTAAAAAATCAGCTCGAAGAAGGGCTTACTGATCCACTTTTTGATTTGATTAGTAAACACCCTGAGTCGCAGTTTGATTTACTTGAATTTCGTCATGCATTAGAAGGGATTGCTGCTTACTACGCGGCACTGCGCGGGACCAGCAACGATTTTAGCAAAGTGAAAGAAAGCTTTGATAAAATTGCCCTAGTTAATGATGATTTACAGCAAAAAGCAAAAGCAATTAATGCATTTCACTTTAGCGTAGCAGAAGCTTCGCATAATGTGGTGTTACTGCATTTAGTAAGAGGCATGAAAGCGCTGCTTGAGCAAAATGTATTGCAAAATTTAACTGTTTTATTAAAAAAGTCAGATATTAGCAGTCAATTAGCCCAACACAGGCGTTTATTAATGGATGCCGTTATTGACGGTAATCCAGAACAAGCCCGTTTAGCAAGTAATGCGCACTTAGCATTTATAGAAGAAGCACTACTTGAAGCAGGCAAAGAACATTCGCGAATTGAACGTAGTTTAAGACGCACTAAACAAAATTAAGTTAGTACATAACTACTTTGAACACACAAATTAAGTAGCTGTGATATTAAATTAACAATATTCGTATTTTAAACATAAGGAAACCTCCATATGTCTGAAGTCAATAAAATTGACGTAGACGCGCTAGAAACACAAGAGTGGTTACAAGCTCTTGAATCAGTTGTGCGCGAAGAAGGTGTTGAACGAGCTCAGTTTTTACTTGAGCAAGTATTAGAGCAAGCCCGTTTAGACGGCGTTGATATGCCAACGGGTATTACCACGAACTACGTTAATACTATTCCTGTAGATCAAGAACCGGCTTACCCAGGTGATGTAAACCTTGAGCGCCGTATTCGTTCGATCATACGTTGGAACGCGATTATGATCGTTCTACGTGCATCGAAAAAAGATCTCGACTTAGGCGGTCATATGGCGTCTTACCAATCATCTGCTGCATTTTATGAAGTGTGTTTTAACCACTTCTTTAAAGCGCCAAATGATGTAGACGGTGGTGACTTAGTTTATTACCAAGGTCATATTTCTCCTGGTATTTATGCACGTGCATTTGTTGAAGGTCGTTTATCGGCTGCACAACTAGATAACTTCCGCCAAGAAGTTGATGGCGAAGGTTTACCATCGTACCCACACCCTAAGTTAATGCCTGAATTTTGGCAGTTCCCTACGGTATCAATGGGCTTAGGTCCTATTTCGTCTATTTACCAAGCACGCTTCTTAAAATACTTAGATGGTCGTGGCTTAAAAGATACTAAAAACCAACGTGTATACGCGTTTTTAGGTGACGGTGAAATGGATGAGCCAGAATCACGCGGTGCAATCTCTTTTGCTGCACGTGAAAAACTAGATAACCTTTGTTACTTAGTTAACTGTAACTTACAGCGTTTAGACGGCCCAGTTATGGGTAACGGTAAAATTATTCAAGAGCTAGAAGGCTTGTTTAAAGGCGCTGGCTGGAACGTAATTAAACTAGTGTGGGGCAGCGGTTGGGATATTCTTCTAGCTAAAGACACAACGGGTAAATTACTACAGTTAATGAACGAAACTGTGGATGGCGATTACCAAACATATAAAGCTAAAGATGGCGCGTACGTACGTGAAAACTTCTTTGGTCGTTACCCAGAAACAGCAGCACTTGTTGCTGACATGACAGATGACGAAATTTTCGCGCTTAAGCGTGGTGGTCATGAGTCATCAAAATTATTTGCTGCATTTAAAAAAGCAGAAGACACTAAAGGCCGTCCAACTGTAATTCTTGCTAAAACTGTAAAAGGTTACGGCATGGGTGAAGCAGCTGAAGGTAAAAACATTGCGCACCAAGTGAAAAAAATGGATATGTCGCATGTTGCGCATCTACGTTCACGCCTTGGTCTTGATGATTTAGTATCTGAAGAGCAACTTGCAGAGCTACCTTATTTAGAGCTTGAAGAAGGTTCACCTGAGTATAAATACCTACATGCTCGTCGTGATGAACTTAAAGGTTATACACCTAAGCGTATTCCACGTTTTAGTGAAAAACTTACGTTGCCAGAAGTAGACGCATTTAAGCCGTTACTTGAAGAGCAAAAACGTGATATTTCAACCACTATGGGCTTTGTTCGTGCACTTAATATCTTATTAAAAGATAAAGGCATTGGTAAAAACATCGTACCAATTATTGCCGATGAAGCGCGTACATTTGGTATGGAAGGTTTATTCCGTCAAATCGGTATTTACAATCCGCATGGCCAAAACTATACACCACAGGATCGTGATATTGTTTCTTACTATAAAGAAACTGTATCAGGGCAAGTGCTTCAAGAAGGTATTAATGAGTTAGGTGCAATGTCATCATGGGTTGCTGCTGCAACTTCATACAGCACTAACGATTTACCAATGATCCCGTTCTACATTTACTACTCTATGTTTGGTTTCCAACGCGTTGGTGACATGGCATGGATGGCGGGCGATCAACAAGCACGTGGTTTCTTATTAGGTGCTACTGCGGGTCGTACAACGCTAAATGGTGAAGGCTTGCAACACGAAGATGGTCACAGTCATATTCTTGCTAATACGGTTCCTAACTGTATTTCATATGACCCAACTTACGCGTTTGAAGTAGCTGTTATTGTACAAGACGGTATTCGTCGTATGTACGGTGATGACCAAGAAAATATTTACTACTACCTAACGCTTATGAACGAAAACTACCATCAGCCAGCTATGCCAGAAGGCGCTGAAGAAGGTATTCGTAAGGGTATTTACAAGCTTGAAAGTTACGAAGGTAAAAAAGCCAACGTACAGCTATTAAGCTCAGGTACTATTATGACTGAAGTACGTAAAGCCGCTACGATTCTAAGCGAAGAGTATGGCATTGCGTCTGACGTGTTCTCTGTTACGTCTTTCAATGAATTAACGCGTGAAGGTCAAGATGTTGAACGTTTCAATATGCTTAACCCTGAAGGCGAGCAAAAAACAGCATTCATCACAAGCGTATTAAACGACTCTGTGACTGTTGCAGCAACGGATTACATGAAAAACTACGCAGAACAAGCGCGTTCATTCATTCCAAGCAGCAACTACAAAGTGTTAGGTACAGATGGTTACGGTCGTTCTGATAGCCGTGAAAACCTACGTCGTCACTTTGAAGTTAACGCGGGCTACGTTGTTGTTGCTACGTTATCTGAACTTGCTAAACGCGGTGAAGTTGAGAAGTCAGTAGTTGTTGAAGCACTTAAAAAGTTCAACATCGACACTAACAAACTTAACCCACTGTACGCATAAGAGGTTTGCAATGAGTATTGAAATTAAAGTACCAGATATTGGTGACGATGAAGTAGAAGTAACCGAAATATTAGTAAGCGTTGGCGACAAAGTAGATGTGGACCAATCATTATTAAATGTTGAAGGCGACAAAGCATCAATGGAAATACCTGCTTCGCAAGCGGGTACAGTTAAAGAAATTAAAGTAAACGTTGGCGACACCGTTACAACAGGCTCTTTAGTATTTTTGTTTGAAGGCGAGAGTGAAAGCACTGGTGAAGAAAAAGCATCAGCCGCTGCTCCAGCTAAATCTGAAGAGGCAGCACCTGCTGCTTCTACAGGTTCTTCAACTAAAGAAGTAACCGTACCAGATATTGGCGATGATGAAGTTGAAGTAACTGAAATCATGGTTGCTGTTGGCGACACCGTTGAAGAAGAGCAATCTATCTTAAACGTGGAAGGCGACAAGGCAGCAATGGAAGTTCCAGCTCCATTTGCCGGTATAGTTAAAGAAATTAAAGTCGCCGCTGGCGATACAGTTAAAACAGGCTCATTAGTGTTTGTTTTTGAAGTAGCAGGAAGTGAATCTGCAGCACCGGCTAAAGAGTCGGCTCCTGTAGAAGCGCCAGCAGCTAGCTCAACAGCAAATGCAGCACCAAGTACTAAAGAAGTTAATGTACCTGATATTGGTGGCGATGAAGTTGAAGTCACTGAAATTATGGTTGCAGTTGGCGATACGGTTGAAGAAGATCAATCAATCTTAAACGTTGAAGGCGACAAAGCTGCAATGGAAGTACCAGCTCCATTTGCAGGTACAGTTAAAGAAATTAAAGTAGCCGCTGGCGATAAAGTATCGACTGGCTCATTAATTTTTGTATTTGAAGTTGCAGGCAGCGCGCCAGTAGCAGCACCTGCACCAGCTGAAAAATCAGCACCTGCAGCTGCGGCTAAAACTGAGTCGGCACCGGCTCAAGCAGCACCTGCAAAAGCAAGTAATGAAAGCTTCACAGAAAACAGCGCGTATGCTCATGCATCACCTGTTGTTCGCCGTTTAGCGCGTGAGTTTGGTATTAACCTAGCTAATGTTAAAGGCACTGGTCGCAAAGCCCGTATAGTTAAAGAAGACGTGCAAAACTACGTTAAAAACTTAGTTAAGCAAGTTGAGTCTGGTCAATTGTCAGCAGGTAGTAGCGCTGGTGGTAGCGAGCTTGGTCTTATTCCATGGCCTAAAGTTGATTTTGCTAAGTTTGGCGAAATTGAAGAGCAAAAGCTGTCTCGTATTCAAAAGCTATCAGGCAAAAACTTACACCGTAACTGGGTGCAAATCCCACATGTTACACAGTTTGACGAAGCTGATATCACAAGCCTTGAAGTATTCCGTAAAGAGCAAAATGTGCTTAGCGAGAAGAAAAAGCTGGGTGTTAAAATTACGCCGCTTGTGTTTGTAATGAAAGCAGCTGCAAAAGCACTTGCTGAATTTCCAAAATTCAACTCATCGCTTTCTGCAGACGGCGAAAGCTTAATCCTTAAAAAGTACATTAACATTGGTGTTGCAGTTGATACGCCAAACGGTTTAGTTGTACCAGTGTTTAAAGATGTTGATAAAAAAGGCATTATTGAACTATCACGCGAATTAATGGAAGTATCTGTTAAAGCACGTGACGGGAAGCTTACATCGTCTGATATGCAAGGTGGTTGTTTTACTATTTCTAGCCTTGGCGGTATTGGCGGTACGGCATTTACGCCGATTGTTAATGCACCAGAAGTGGCTATTTTAGGTGTGTCTAAATCTGAAATGAAACCTAAATGGAATGGCAAAGAGTTTGAACCAAAACTAATGGTTCCGCTGTCTATGTCATACGACCATAGGGTTATTGACGGAGCCTTAGCTGCACGCTTTACTGTGACTCTTGCAAGTTACATGAGCGATATTCGCCAATTGGTGATGTAATCGCTGGACAATGAATAGAATCAAATCCCAGCCAGTTGTTTTTAGCTGGGATTTTTACCATTTGCAATGATACAATCTTTGCACAAATTTGTGATCTGCTCTCACTTTCTGCCTTGCAGAAACATGGCAGTTAAACTTTAGGGCAGTGTCCCGTTCAAACAATTAAGGTAATAGCATGAGCAACGAATTAAAAACTCAAGTTGTTGTACTAGGCGGTGGTCCTGGTGGTTACTCTGCGGCATTCCGCGCTGCTGACTTGGGCTTAGAAGTTACATTGGTAGAATCTCGTGAAACATTAGGCGGCGTATGTCTTAATGTTGGTTGTATTCCTTCAAAAGCACTTTTACACGTAGCTAAAGTGATTGATGATGCAGCTGAAATGTCATCTCATGGTGTTACTTTTGGCGCACCAAAGATCGATCTTGACCAAGTTCGTACTTGGAAAGATTCTGTAGTTGGCCAGTTAACTGGTGGACTAGAGGGCATGGCTAAAATGCGTAAAGTGAAAGTTGTATCTGGTTACGGCAAATTCACTGGCAGCAATACTTTAGTAGTTGAAGGCGAGAAAGACTCTACAACTATCACGTTTGATAACGCGATTATTGCAGCAGGTTCTAAACCAGTTAACTTACCTTTCATTCCACAAGATGACCGTGTAATTGATTCAACTGGCGCGCTAGAGCTTAAAGATGTACCAGAAAAACTACTTGTACTTGGTGGTGGTATTATCGGTCTTGAAATGGGTACGGTTTACCGTGCACTAGGTTCTGCAATTGATGTTGTAGAATTTGCTGACCAATTAGTTCCAGCAGCTGATAAAGACATTATCAAAATTTACCAAAAATACGTAAGCAAAAAATTCAACGTAATGCTTTCAACTAAAGTTGTTGGTGTTGAAGCTAAAAAAGATGGCTTATACGTAACGTTTGAAGGTAAAAACGCACCAGCAGAACCTGTACGTTACGACAAAGTGCTTGTTGCAGTTGGCCGTACTCCAAACGGTAACTTACTTGATGCTGAAAAAGCGGGCGTAAACGTTGATGAGCGTGGCTTTATTAATGTTGATAAGCAATTACGTACTAACGTAAGCCATATTTTTGCAATTGGTGACTTAGTTGGCCAGCCTATGCTTGCGCATAAAGCGGTTCATGAAGGTCATGTTGCTGCAGAAGTTATTTCTGGTCAGAAGCATTTCTTCGACCCTAAATGTATTCCTTCGATTGCGTATACTGACCCAGAAATCGCTTGGGTAGGTGTTACTGAGAAAGAAGCAAAAGAGCAAGGCCTAAAAATTGAAACTGCGGTATTCCCGTGGGCAGCTTCTGGTCGTGCTATTGCATCATCTCGTACTGAAGGTTCTACTAAACTTATTTTTGATAAAGAAAGTGGCCGTATAATCGGTGGTGCTATGATCGGTATTAACGCGGGCGAAATGCTTGGCGAAATCGGTTTAGGTATTGAAATGGGTGCTGATGGTGAAGACTTAGCGCTTACTATTCATGCTCACCCTACATTGAATGAATCAATCGGCCTTGCAGCTGAAATTTTTGAAGGTTCGATCACTGACTTACCAAACAAAAAAGCAGTTAAAAAGAAGTAATTTAACTTTTTAGCATTTGTTTGAAAAACCCAACTTCGGTTGGGTTTTTTTATGCCTGGTTTTTAATTTGAGAGATGTTGAATTAATTCAATGATACCAATCTGCTTATATATGGGGTCTATTTAACGTTAAGAAAATTACGCTAGAACTAGGCAAAAGTTTTTGTATCTAGTTGTTCTAAATAAAAAATTTTTAACGAAGTTATAGTGCAATTTAATTCGTTAAATTGATCAAAGATTTATGCAGGTTGGTATGGCTATAAATATAAGATTAAATTGCGATAAGTCGTTACAATGCGCGCTTAATTAATTGAAGGTAAATACAGTGAAAAACTCAGTTTTAGCATTACGCGCTCAACAAATAAGTGAATCCCGTCGAGAGTTTAATGCTCGAGGCGGTAAATTAGATCGCTGTGAGCAATGCTTAATAGCTAAGCACTACTGTATTTGTAAAGGTGTTGAGCATGCAGATTGTAAAGCAGCTGTGTGCTTATTAATGTATCACAATGAAAGTTTTAAACCTTCTAATACTGGGCGCTTAATTGCTGAAATAGTGCCAGATAACCACGCCTTTAGGTGGGACAGAACAGACCCTAATCCAGCGCTTTTGGCTTTAATAAGCGATTCACAATATCAGCCAATGGTAGTATTCCCTGCTGAAGATGTAGAAGAGGGCAGGGCCATTACCGAAATAAGTATTGAAGAGGGTAAAAAACCGCTATTTATATTTTTAGATGGTACCTGGCGTGAAGCTAAAAAAATGATTCGCAAAAGCCCATACTTAGATAACTTGCCTGTACTTTCTGTTACTGCTGATAAACTATCTGATTACCGATTACGTGTTGCCCCTCATGCGCATCAACTAGGCACTGCTGAAGTGGCTATTATGGTATTAGCACTTGCGGGCGAAATGGATGCATCTTCTAAATTAGAACAGCATTTTATTAAGTTTCGTGATGCGTATTTGCTTGGTAAGCGCAACAAAGGCCGACCGCTAGAAGAGTAGTTTTACGCAGTTAAGCGAAAGCTTGCTGCTCTTTTAAGTGAGCAAGTGCTTTATTTTGAATTGCTCTGAAGCCTTCTTCAGATGTTAATTGTAAAACCGTATTATATAATTGGCTTACGCTATTGTGAGCCTGAATAAACGAGGTGCAGTCCTCACCAATCATATCCTTAGCCTCTTCGACTCGCTTTAAAAAGTAACAGCTAATATCGGTTTTTCCCTTAAAGTGAGTAGTCGCAATAGCGTTTGCTATTCTATTAAGCTGATAACTAAATTCATCAGGTCGAGAACCCTCACCCCATTTACTAATAGAAATATCGCTTTCTAACTGGATAATTACGTTAAGTATGTTTTTAAACTCACTCATTGGCATATTTAAAAAGTTATAACCTTTAGGGCTAAATAAAGCTTTATACGGATTTTCGTTGGGAGTTTGGGCACTAAAAACACCAATTGGTTTTACTGTACTTGCGTCTGATACTTTACATAAAAAGGTATTGCTTTGCGGCATTTTAAAATTCATATCCATTGAGTATTTATGATCCTTGCGTTACTTAGTTATCGGCGCAATTAATGAAAAACTTAGCGAAATTTAAAATATTAATAAAGTATTTGAAGGTATTAATATTGATTAGCTGGGATGCAGTATTACCCTGCAAAAGTTAGTGGTAGTTGCTTAGAGCTTTACTAAACCCAAATTTTAGGCAAAGAAAAGCGCGCTCTATCTCTAGGCGCGCTTGCGGAATCTTCTAATTTTCTGCATCCTGCAATTGAACTTAATCAACTCCAATTTTTACTAATCCATGTTTATTACTATATTACTTTTTAGTTCTATGTAATGTAGACCATCCGGGCCTGTATCCTTAAATTCCTAAACATCCTGTAGGGTAAATACTATTACCAAATCCTTAATTACACTTCCTAGTGTATCCCTATTTTAACCAATCCATTGTGTTGCCTTAAAGGCCTGTCCATTTATTCCCTCAACATCCTGTTAAACAACTTAGCCGTGTTGTTATCCTTTTCGCATCTTCCTGACGCTGTCCTTTTTACAACATTGCGTTGTGATACTCATCCTGAGCCTGTCCTAAAATCCGTGTTGTCCTGGTAACCTAATCATTGGTTGGTTGAGTAAGCAGTCCATTTCCTTTTACTCAATAAGCGTCATTGCTTGGTTGATGCGTAAATTATAGGTCAATAGAGCAACTAAAATAGGGATAAAACTACATTCAATTAGTATTTATGCAATAGTAACAATGTAAAAGTTCAATAAATACAGGTTGTTAGGTTGTTTTTGTGTGTTTTTTATCTTGATTTTTACTCATTAGCTGTCACATCCGTGAGACATCTCTTACACTGCATTTCCTTTTTGGGCGTTATTTACATATTTACATTTATTTAAAGTGTGCACTTTTTGAATGAGCGCGGTAGAATTCGATGATAATAAAAATTATTTAGGTGAAATAATGAAGACAGTATTTACACTTGTTTTAGGATTAGCAGCATCGGCACCAGCCTTTGCAAGTGACGTTGTTAATATATATTCTTTTCGTCAGCCGTTTTTGATTCAGCCAATTTTAGAAGATTTTACAAAACAAACGGGAATAAAAACCAATGTTGTTTTTGCTAAAAAAGGGTTAATTGAGCGTGTTAAACGTGAAGGTAAACATAGTAAAGCCGATTTAGTATTAACCTCTAATTTTAGTGCGCTTATTCAATTAGAAGATTTAAAATTAACACAAACTATAAAAAGTGACAGTGTAAATAATAACGTGCCTGCAGCTTTTCGTGACGGTGATGGCCAATGGGTCGCGCTTACTAAGCGAGTGCGTAATGTGTATTCATCAAAAGAGCGAATTGGTGCGTTACCTAAGCTCACTTATGAAGATTTAGCAGATCCTAAATACAAAGGACAAATTTGTACGCGTTCTGGCAAGCATCCATATAACTTAGGTTTAGTGGCTTCTATGATTGCACACCATGGTGAAGCGCAAACCAAAGAGTGGCTTGAAGGTGTTAAGGCTAATTTAGCACGTAAACCTCAAGGTAACGATCGTGCTCAAGTTAAAGCCGTTAAAGAAGGTTTATGTAACTTGGCATTAGGTAATAGTTACTACCTTGGTAAAATGCTAGAAGATAAAGAACAAAAAGGTTGGGCTGAAGCCGTAAATATTAACTTTCCGAATCAAACTAATCGTGGCTCACACATAAATGTATCGGGTGCGGTTATTACCAAATATGCTAAAAACCCTGAAAATGCATTAAAGCTCATAGAATATATGACCGACAGCAAAGCACAAAACATGTATGCCTCATTAAATATGGAGTATCCAGTTAAGTCGGGTGTTGAACTATCAAGTTTGGTTGCCTCTTGGGGTAGCTTTAAAGAAGACAGCTTGCCACTTGATGAGATTAGTAAATATCGTCCGTTAGCACTTAAGCTAATTGATGAGGTGAAGTTCGATCTTTAATGACTAATAAATTTAAGCTGTCTAAATGGCAGCTCTTTGCATGGTCAACTGGCTTAATACTATCGGCCCCGTTGTTTTTTCTTCTTTTTGAATCTCTACAAGGTAGCTCTGAGGTGTTTTCTCACCTGTGGGATACTGTGCTTTGGGATTACATAACCAATACCGTATTGCTTGTTTTAGGTGTTTGTGTCCTTAGCTGCGCCATAGCTTTGCCACTTGGGTGGCTAACCGCTTACTGTAGTTTCCCGGGTAAAAAACAGTTTGAATGGGCACTTATGCTGCCCCTTGCTATGCCCACCTATATTATTGCCTATGTATACACTGATTTATTAGATTATGCGGGCCCGGTGCAAATAGCATTGAGAAAATGGTTTGGCTGGCAATCGCCTAATGACTATTGGTTTTTTGATATACGTACATTACCCGGCGCCATCGTTATGATTGCCTTGGTGCTTTATCCGTATTTATTTTTGATTTTTAAAACGGCTCTTCGCGAGCAGTCGTTCAAATTAGTACAAGCTAGCCAGTTAATGGGGTTATCCCCTTGGCAAAGTTTCTTTAAAGTAAGCTTAGTGCTCTCTCGTGGGGCTATTGTGGCGGCTCTTGCGCTTATAAGTATGGAAACCATGGCTGACTTTGCAACAGTGAGTTATTTTGCCGTAAGTACATTAACAACCGCCGTATACGATACGTGGTTTGGTTATTACTCACTTACAGCGGCAGCTAAAATATCGGGTGTGATGTTATTACTGTTATTTTTAGCATTAATGGCGGAGCGCTTTAGTCGTCGTAACCAAGCGGTATTTGAGCGCCAATCAAGTGTAAATAGTGAATCTCTCTATGTATTAAAAGGAAAGTCAGCTTGGCTCGCAACGGCATTTTGCAGCTTTATTTTATTTATCGCGTTTGTAATCCCTATTGCAGTACTTATAAATTACGCCATTACCTACTTTGATAAAGCATGGAATGTAGAGTTTTTTAGTTACGCTTGGCAAAGTTTAAAAGTGGCAGGGGTTGTGAGCCTAATAACGATTACGTTGAGTGTTTTTGTGGTGTTTTATCAGCGTGTGGCAAAGCAAGCGTATCCGCTTATTCCTGGGCGTTTAGCAAGCACAGGCTATGCATTACCTGGTACAGTACTCGCTATTGCGGTTTTGTTACCCCTTACGTTATTAGAGAACACCATTAACACAGCGCTCGAGCCGTATAATTTAGATATTGGCTTGCTGCTTACAGGTAGCATTCTTACTATTATTATTGCTTATATTGTTCGATTTTACGCCATTGCACACGGAGCAATTGAGTCGAGTTTTTTACGTATTAGCCCATCACTTGATATGGCAAGCCAATCAATGGGTAAAAGCCAAGGGCAAACGCTGCGTTTAGTGCATCTACCTTTACTGCGAAGAGGATTGCTTACTGCAGCCTTATTGGTATTTATTGAGTGTATGAAAGAACTGCCGGCTGCGCTATTGCTCAGGCCATTTAATTTTGAAAGCTTAGCTACTCATGTATTTCAGTATGTGAGTGACGAGCAATTAGAGCTTGCTTCAATATCGGCATTATTTATTGTTATTGTTGGGTTTATTCCTTTGTATTTTATTAATCGTTCTATGGAGCAGCGTAGTTAAATGAGTAGTTTAATTTTACAAGGAGTGAGCTATCACTATAACGGCACAAAGGTTATTCACGATTTAGATTTAACGGTGGGTAAAGATGAAATTGTTTGCCTACTCGGAGCGAGTGGGTGCGGCAAAACGACCACGTTAAAAGCGATTGCAGGTTTAATTGAAGCTAAGCAAGGGGCTATTTTTATAGACGGTAAATTAGTGAGTGATGAGCAATCGTTTGTCTCGCCTGAGCACCGTAACATCGGCATGATGTTCCAAGACTATGCGTTGTTTCCGCATTTAACGGTAGCAAATAATATTGCATTTGGGCTTAGTAAAATGAGTAAAGCTCAAAAGCAGCAACGCGTTGATGAAATGCTTAAGCTGGTACATTTAATTGGCTGTGCCGACAGGTTCCCGCATCAGTTATCGGGTGGTCAACAGCAACGCGTAGCTATTGCTCGTGCATTAGCTTATAAGCCTAGTTTATTGCTACTTGATGAGCCCTTTTCAAATATCGACACACAAGTACGCTTTGAATTAATTGCCGATATACGTCGAATTATTAAGGCAACTCAAGTGTCTGCTGTGTTTGTTACACACTCAAAAGAGGAGGCGTTTGCGTTTTCAGATACACTTGCCATTATGCATCGCGGTAAAATTGAGCAACAAGGCACGCCTGAGCAGCTTTTTGCAGCTCCATGTTCAAAGGAGGTTGCAGAGTTTCTGGGTCAAGGCATATACTTGAGTGCAGAAGTATTAACAGCAACTGAATACAAAACACCATTTGGTTTAGTCGAGTCCTATGTTGAGAGTAAGCAAAACGTAAGCGTAGGGCTTATATATGTGCGCCCTCATCAAATAGAATTAGTGGCAGATAACCAAAGTGACAAACTCAGCAAGCGAGCTACAATCATAAGTCGTCGCTTTATTGGTTCGGCGTATGTTTATTCACTTGTTATTGATGAACAAGAAATTGAAGTTGCTGCACAATATGGCCAGTCATTTGAAAATAATGAGCAGGTTATAATAAAAATAAAACCTCACACGGTGAATTTTTTCGAATCGTAATTAATTTGTTATTCGCTGTGTTTTTATCTGTAAAACTAAGGAATAACAATGGCGCAAGCGCAATCAGGGATTTGTGCTGAAGCAAACTTACACGGTTTGCACTTATTTTTTAATGTGTTTGATGGTCAAGATGAATCACTTCGCGCAAAGTTAAAACAAGTAAGCGCTATTGAAGAAGAATTTAGCGATCAGTTCTCAGAATCAATGCTCTCTTGTATGGTTGCTATTGGTGCGCAATATTGGCCGCATATCCTCCCTGAATACATCCCAAGCGAACTACAGAGCTTTCCTAATATAAACCATAGCGATCATCAAATGA
This sequence comes from Pseudoalteromonas sp. NGC95, assembly GCF_015864705.1. NCBI lineage: Bacteria > Pseudomonadati > Pseudomonadota > Gammaproteobacteria > Alteromonadales > Pseudoalteromonadaceae > Pseudoalteromonas > Pseudoalteromonas sp. NGC95. The sequence goes on along the minus strand of NZ_JADYWR010000002.1, from coordinate 156,881 downwards.
GCGTACAACCGTGCGATTTATTTGTGCAAATTCGCTCTGACCGTGAAGACGTTAACCATTTATTTGCGCTGCAAATTTTAAAATTATTTGCCCCCGATGTTGAGCTGGTGGAGCAAATTCGTAATTTTCGCTTTTTAGATGGTCGTGATTTTAATGGTTTTATTTATGGTGGCGATACAGCTCATGGAAGAAAAAAGCGCGCTACGGCTTTAATTAGTAACCCTGGCAATTTTGAAGATCAGGGGAGTTATATTCATGTACAGCGTTATAAGCATGACTTAACTATGTGGCAGCACTTATCATTGAGCGAGCAAGAGCAAATAATGGGACGTACGCGCCTTGATAACACGCTAATTACCCCAGCGATCGAAACCAGCCATGCTTCACGTAGCGAGCTAAAAGACGAGGACGGACAACCGCTATTATTAAATCAGAGCATGCCTTATGGCGATGTGTATGAGCAGGGAATGTTATCAATTACATGCGCTTGTAAGGGCACCGCATTTGAAAAAGTACTTAATAGTCGTTTAGGAGAAGGGGATTGCTACGACCACTGGCTTGATTTTACTCAAGCCGATATGGGTTCTGCTTTCTTTGCGCCTTCAGTCGGGTTTTTAAAACAAATTTAGTTTGCTATTAAACCGTATCAAATAAAATGCGAACACGTTCAAGTGTTACATCTATTTCAGATATTTTAGCAGGAGCGATAAAAATAGTATCGTCGCCTGCAATTGTTCCTAGTACGCCATCTGCTTTACCTAATGAATCTAATAAACGAGCAATAAGCTGAGCGGCGCCTGGACTGGTACGAATAATGATCATCATTTCGTTGTGCATAATATCGATTACCAATTGGCGTAATGGGCTTTTAGCCGTAGGTACGCCCATTTCAGCTGGTAAGCAGTAAACCATTTCTTGTTTGGCGTTACGTGTGCGTACAGCACCAAATTTACTTAGCATGCGCGATACTTTACTTTGGCTTATATTGTCAAAGCCTTGATCTTTTAATGCATCAACTATTTCGCCTTGAGAGCCAAAGTTTTCTTCTTTTAATAGTGATTTAAATGCTTTTACCAGTGCTTCTTGTTTATCTTGTGGTTGCATAGCCTTTATTCGTTTTTGTTATTTATGCCGCAAATTCTACACAAAAATGAATAATTATGCAGCAGTTGTTTAGTTAACTTGCCAGTTTGATGCGTTAAATCACAAAAGTTTACGACTATGGTCGAAAATATACTTGAAATAGACAGGATAAATTTGTTTTTAGTCGCTAATTTCATTATCTTAAGAGCCACAAATGTTTCCTACCTCAAATTACGGAGAATTCCAATGAAAGTTGCTGTATTAGGTGCTGCAGGCGGTATCGGCCAAGCGTTGTCTTTATTATTAAAAACAGGCTTACCAGCTGGCTCTGAATTATCACTTTATGATGTTGCACCAGTAGTACCAGGTGTTGCGGTTGACCTTTCTCACATCCCAACAGATGTTAAAGTAGCAGGCTTTGGCGCAGACGAATTAAACAAAGCGCTTGAAGGCTCTGACATCGTTCTTATCCCAGCGGGTATGCCACGTAAACCAGGTATGGATCGTGCTGATTTATTTAATGTAAATGCTGGTATCATCAAAACTTTAGCAGAAGGCATTGTTGCCAGCTGTCCTAAAGCGTTAGTAGGTATTATTACTAACCCAGTAAATGGCACAGTTCCAATCGTTGCTGAAGTATTCAAAAAAGCAGGTACTTACGACGCTAAACGTGTATTCGGTATTACTACGCTTGACGTTATTCGTTCAGAAGCATTTGTTGCTGAACTTAAAGGCGTAGACGTAGCAACTGTTAAAGTACCAGTAATTGGTGGTCACTCAGGCACAACTATTCTTCCTCTACTTTCTCAAGTTGAAGGTGTTTCTTTCACTGATGAAGAAGTTGCTGCACTTACTCCACGTATCCAAAATGCGGGTACTGAAGTTGTAAATGCTAAAGCAGGCGGTGGTTCAGCTACGCTATCTATGGGTGCTGCTGCAGCTCGTTTTTGTATGTCTTTAGTTAAAGGCCTACAAGGTGAAGAAGTTGTAGATTACGCTTACGTTGCTGTTGAAAATGGCGATGCAGAGTACTTTGCACATCCAGTACGTTTAGGTAAAAACGGCGTAGAAGAAATTCTTTCTTACGGCGAACTAAGCGCATTTGAAACAAAAGCAAAAAATGACATGCTTGAAACACTGAAAAAAGACATCAAAGAAGGTGTTGATTTCATGGCGTAATAGCCAAAGTAGAATAACAAAAAAGCCTGCATTTGCAGGCTTTTTTATTGCTCAGAATTAATTTCACACTGTGTAACTAGTTAAAACTAGTGGTCGCGGTCAACCGCAATACGAGCAAGGCTTATGAGTGCTTGCTTATAGTCAGACTCAGCTAAAAAGTCTAAACACGCAATAGCTTTGTCAGCTTCAAGCTCTGCTTTTTGCATTGTAAATTCAAGCGCATTAGTTTGCTTTAGTGCCGATAGAATGTCTTCTAAATGCTCCATACCATTACTGTGCTCTATCGCATCACGAATAAGCTGCGTTTGCTGCTCACTACCATGTTGCATAGCATAAATAAGTGGAAGCGTTGGTTTGCCTTCAGCTAAATCATCACCAATGTTTTTACCCAACTGCTCAGCATCTGCATTGTAATCGAGTACATCATCTACTAGCTGAAACGCAGTACCTAAATGCATACCATATAGGTTTAGTGCATCGAGAGTAGTTTGGTCTTGCTCAGTAATAATGGCAGCAAGCCCTGTCGCTGCTTCAAACAACTTAGCTGTTTTAGAGTAAATAACCTGCATATAACTGGCTTCGGTTGTATCTGGGTCGTTGCAGTTCATTAACTGCAATACTTCACCTTCAGCAATAATGTTTGTTGCATCGGCAAGTACTTGCATAACCTGCATTTTTCCAAGGCCAACCATAAGCTGAAATGAACGAGTGTAAATAAAGTCACCAACCAATACGCTAGCAGCATTACCAAATTCAGCATTTGCTGTAGGTGTGCCACGTCGTAAGTTTGATTCATCTACAACATCATCATGCAATAGCGTTGCTGTATGAATAAACTCAACAATTGTTGCAAGTGTTATGTGATCTTTACCCTGATAACCGAGCGCTTTGGCTGCTAAAATCGCCAGCATTGGACGAACGCGTTTGCCGCCACTGCTAACTATATATAAACCAAGCTGATTAACTAACGCCACATCTGAGCGCATTTGCGCATGTATAAGTTGATTGACGTCATTCATATCGCTTTCGATTAACGCCTGGATAGCTTTTATATCCATTGATCTCCGAGCCAATTTTTATGTGTGAACGGCGCAGATTGTACAACAAAAAATGCACTAGCTCGATATTTTGTGACGATTGATTGAAAAAACACTATTAAAGTACTTAATTTAGACTGAATTAGCCAAGATAACTGATTAATTGATAATCAATATACAGTTTGTGGTGTGCTTAGATATTAAGCTGTGAGGGTCATATTTGAGTACATTAATTTATTTCGACTAAGAGTTAAAAAGCGCTTGGCAAAAGGGCTAATTAATATAAAATGGGGTAAATATTGAATTGCTCTCAAAGCAGCTACTTTTTATTCATTTTAATTACAAAATAGGCTTGCTAGTTATTTCGCGTTAGCGTAAACTTCGCGCCCTATCGAAGAATATTTTAGTTGCGCCGATTTGAGGGTGCACAGACGGAGTTAATTATGTACGCGGTTTTCCAAAGTGGTGGTAAACAGCATCGTGTGACTGAAGGTCAAACGATTCGTCTTGAAAAATTAGACGTTGAAACTGGTGCGGCAGTAGAATTTGATTCAGTACTTTTAGTTGCTGATGGTGAGAAAATCGAGATCGGTGTACCGTTCGTAAACGGTGGCAAGATAACAGCTGAGGTTGTTTCACATGGTCGCGGTGAGAAGATTAAGGTTGTTAAATTTAGACGCCGTAAGCATTCTCGTAAGCAAATGGGCCATCGTCAATGGTTCACTGAAGTTAAAATCACTAGCATTAGCGCTTAATTAGAGGTACTTAGAAATGGCACATAAAAAAGCAGCTGGTAGTACTCGTAACGGTCGCGATTCAGAAAGCAAACGCCTAGGTGTTAAGCGTTTTGGTGGCGAATCAGTTCTAGCGGGTAGCATCATTGTTCGTCAGCGTGGAACTCGTTTCCACCCTGGTACTAACGTAGGTATCGGTAAAGACCACACTATCTTCGCAAAAGCAGATGGTAAAGTTCAGTTTGAACAAAAAGGTCCTTTAAACCGTAAATACGTAACTATCGTAACTGAGTAATCAGTAAGGTAGTTAAAAACCCCGCCTTTGCGGGGTTTTTTGTTTTGTAGTCAGTCAAAATATATACCCAAGCCTGCATTTGTGTTGGCTTGGGTATATAATAGAGTTATTAAACAAGCCAATCCCTAAAGTGAGTAATCATGAAGTTTGTAGATGAAGTAGAAATTCGCGCAGAAGCTGGAGACGGTGGCAGCGGCATCGTGTCTTTCCGTCGTGAAAAATATGTTCCAGATGGTGGACCAGACGGCGGTGACGGTGGAGACGGTGGTAGTGTTTATCTACAAGCTGATGAAAACTTAAATACCCTAATTGATTATCAGTTTGAGCGCTTTCATAGAGCTGAACGTGGTACTAACGGTCGTAGCCGTAACTGTACAGGCCGAAAAGCCGATGACTTATTTGTTATGGTGCCTGTAGGCACGCGCATCATGGATGTTGATACCCAAGAGGGACTTGGTGACTTAACTCAAGATGGTCAACGAATTTTGGTTGCAAAAGGTGGTTTCCACGGCTTGGGGAATGCACGTTTTAAATCAAGTACTAACCGAGCACCTCGTCAAAAAACATTGGGCACACCCGGTGAAGTACGTAACTTAAAGTTAGAGTTACTATTATTAGCTGATGTAGGCTTACTAGGATTACCAAATGCAGGTAAATCTACGTTTATCCGCAGTGTATCTGCAGCAAGACCAAAAGTAGCTGATTACCCATTCACGACGCTTATTCCTAATTTAGGTGTGGTACGTCCTGAAGCAAATAAATCATTTGTTATAGCCGATATTCCGGGTCTAATTGAAGGTGCATCTGATGGTGCAGGCCTAGGTATTCGCTTCTTGAAGCATTTAGAGCGTTGTCGTGTGTTATTGCACATTATTGATGTAATGCCGGTAGATGGTTCAAACCCTGTTGATAATGCATTCTCGATTATTAACGAGCTACACCAATACAGTCCTAAATTAGCTGAAAAACCACGCTGGTTAGTGTTTAATAAAATAGATTTATTACCAGAAGATGAAGCAAAAGCGCTATGCGAAGCGATTGCAGAAGAGCTGGGCGAAACTGAAAATATTTATCACATTTCAGCAATTAATAAACTTAATACTCAACCTTTAATCCACAACATAATGACACTACTTGATAGCATGCCTAAAGAGAAGTTTGTACAAGTTGAAGATGAAGAAGTTGAATTCAAGTGGGATACCTATCATGAAAAAGCCACTAAAGGTAAAGGCAATGATGATGATTGGGACGACTGGGATGAAGATGATTACGACGTAGAAGTTGTCTACGAGCGTTAATTAAATAGAATTTATTAAAAAGGAGCTTATGCTCCTTTTTCTTTGTTTAAGAATAAAGTACTAGGTGTTTATTATGATAATTTCAATGATTGCAGCAATGGCAAATAACCGTGTAATTGGCCTAGATAATAAAATGCCATGGCATTTACCTGCGGATCTTCAGCATTTTAAAAAAGTAACTACGGGTAAACCTGTGATCATGGGTCGTAAAACTTTTGAGTCAATAGGCCGTCCTTTACCTGGGCGTCGTAATATTATTATTACTCGAAACAGCGAATATACTGCACAGGGTATTGAAGTGGTAACTACACCAGAGGCCGCATTAGAACTAGTTTGTGCTGTTGAAGAAGTAATGATTATTGGTGGCGGTAATATTTATGAGCAATTTTTACCAAAAGCAGAACGCTTGTATTTAACCTTTATTGATTTAGATATTAAAGGCGATACACAGTTTCCTGATTACAATAAAGTTGCTAATTGGGACGTGAAAGAAGAGCAAGAAAACCTCCCTGATGAAAAAAACAAATCTAGTTATAAATTCGTAACTTTGTATAAAGAACATTAACATTATTGCGTAATTTTTGATAGATTGATATAATATTTGATAGTCTATATAAGAACAAAGTATTATAAAGGGTTTGTCATGTTTAAATTACCAAAGCTAGTTGCACTTACTGCTGTTGTCGCTGTAAGTTCTTTTTCGTATACAGCACCTGCAAATGCTGAAGATCAATTAGCAGTATCTATTTGTGAATATATTGCGGCAGACGATAAAAACCGATTACGCAGCAAGCTTAAAAGCTCTCGTGTAAAAATTCGTAATATTTATGATGCAGTACAATGTAATGGTAATAACTTATTACGCCATGCTGTTGCTAGTAATGCAGTGGATACTGGTGAGTATATAGTTAAAAACTTATCAAAAAGTGCGTTAACAGATGGTGCTGATATTGCTTGGGCTGAAGGCAACTTTGCTAGCTCACCACTTATTGCAGTGATTAAAGATCGCGCTGGTCTTTAATTATAAAAAGGTTTTATAACTCTACCTTCAGTAAGGTATTGTTAAATATTGATTAGTCTGAAGTTGTTATTAATAACAACTTCAGACTTTTTTATTTAGCTAATGTAATCTCACCCCCCCCCCAACAAAATCATTAATAAGTTCACTATTTACCTATCTATTTTATATTCCCAAAGTGTAGAGTCTTCACTTTAAAAGCAGCTTCAAATTTACTCCTTCAAAAGAAGTAACTTTATTCAGCTGGTATCTATTTTGTATCTGCTAGTTTATTTACAAACTTAATCACTAAGGATAGATATGAAAGCTGTAATTCCAGTAGCAGGCTTAGGGACGAGAATGCTCCCTATGACAAAAGCTATTCCAAAAGAAATGCTCCCTATAGTTGATAAACCTCTAATTCAATATATTGTCAGCGAATGTGTATCTGCCGGTATTAAAGATATTGTATTAGTTACACACAGCTCTAAAAATGCAATCGAAAACCATTTTGATACAAGTTACGAGCTAGAAGCTACTCTTGAAAAACGTGTTAAACGTGCTTTATTAGATGAGATTCGCTCTATTTGTCCGCCTGATGTCACCATTATGAGTGTACGCCAAGGTGAAGCTAAAGGGCTAGGGCATGCTATTTTGTGTGCTAAGCCAATAGTTGGTGACGATAACTTTGTAGTGCTCCTGCCAGATGTGATACTTGATGCTTATACAGCGGACCAAAAAACTGAAAACTTAGCGGCCATGATTAAACGCTTTAAAGAAACTCAAGCAAGTCAAATAATGCTTGAGCCAGTAGCTAAAGAAGACGTTAGTAAATATGGTATTGCTGATATAAACGGTGTTGAGTTAATGCCAGGTAAAAGTGCTGCAATTAAAGCAATGGTTGAAAAACCTGATGCAGATTTAGCACCTTCAAATCTTGCTGTTGTAGGGCGATATGTACTGAGTAAGAATATTTGGCCTCTACTCGCAAAAACGTCTGTAGGTGCTGGCGGTGAAATACAACTTACAGATTCTATTGACGCATTAATGGCACAAGAAACCGTTGAAGCATTCCATATGAGTGGTCGCTCTCACGATTGCGGAGATAAGTTAGGCTATTTAAAAGCAATTGTAGAGTACAGCATGCGGGATAAAAAGTTAGGTAATGACTTTTCTCGCTTTATAAATGATTTGAATTTACCTTAACTACAGAGCAATAAATTTTATGAAAACTATAGAAGCTAAAATAGTTTTCATAAAATGTAGTGAACTCGGTCTATAAACCTCTGCTAGACTACTCTGGGTTACTAAGTTAGTTACACTTTACCTACACTGTAATAGGTTACGTAGTATGATTGTTACTTATTCTGTATTGATCTTTTAAAGGAACCACCATGATTGAGCAAGGCCAAGAATTACCATCGGTTACGTTAACGCAATTAACTGACGACGGTATGCAATCTCTTACAAATAAAGAGTTGTTTGAAGGTAAAAAAGTCGTGTTATTTGCAGTGCCAGGTGCATTTACACCAACGTGTTCAAATGCACATCTACCTGAATTTATTACTCTTGCTGATAAAATTAATGCAAAAGGTGTTGATGCTATTTACTGTGTATCTGTTAATGACGCATTTGTTATGAAAGCATGGGGCGACTCGCAAAACGCGCAAGAAATTACCATGCTTGCCGATGGCGATGGAAGTTTCACTAAATCGTTAGGGCTTGATAAAGATACCGCTAGTTTTGGTGGTTTACGTTCAACGCGTTACGCTATGATTGTTGAAAATGCAGTAGTAACTGGTTTATTTGTAGAGCAAGACAAAGAGTTTGTTGTAAGCCGCGCAGAATCAGTACTAGAGAAGCTATAACAGTAATAAAGTGTAGGTTCTAGCTTTAATTAATCAGCTACTTACTATTTAAAAACCGATGTTGGAAACAACATCGGTTTTTTATTTACGGCTCAAACTTTAAGTTACGGTTGGTATTGTCCGCTAAGTGTTAAACCAGAGAAAGTGCTATAAGCGTTAACACTCAAGTGCCAAGTACCTGCTTGTGGATTGGTAAATGTACATGTTTCTGCGTTGCCATTTTTATAAGGGCGACAATCGTACGTAGTGGTTGTTGGTTGGCTGCCATATTTTACAAATAAGTCTGCATCGCCACTTCCACCCGACGTTGTTACTGTAAACGTACTCATTCCTGCAGGTACATCTAACGTGTAATGTTTCCACTGACCAGTATTGGCTGTCACATCGCTTATAGTGCCGCCGCCAGCTTGTGGAGTGCCTGTACCGCCACCAGACGATGAACCACCAGTAATATTACCTACCAAGCTCACAGCTGAATACGCAGAGTAGCCGTTAAGCATTACGTGGTAAGTGCCTGCTGTAGGGTTATCAATAGAGCACTCTTCGCTATTACCGCCTTTATAAGGGCGACAGTCATAGGTAGTAGTTGTAGGTTTACTGCCCGCACGTACGTATAAATCAGCATCACCAGTACCACCACTCATAGTGAATGTTACGTTAGTTGCACCGCTTGGTACTGTCATCATGTAAAATGCTTGTGCATTTGCAGCCCCACTTAAACCTGTTTTAGCTTCACCATTAATAAGCTCGCTATCACCGCCTGTAGGCGGAGTGGTGCCGCCACTTGCTGCTGCAACAGCTGCGGCTGCATCAACAATACCCGTACCACAGCTAGTACATGTCGCAGGGAACGAACGGGTTGTTGATTTTAAAATACTTTCTATTTCGTCAGGCGTTGCATCTGGTTTTGCTTGCTTAATAAGTGCCGCAACACCTGCTACGTGAGGCGCAGCCATTGATGTACCTTGCGAATAACCGTAACTGTCGCTTGAAGGTGTAGACGAACCTGAGTTATAAGTTGATAGAACACCTTCTGAGTCGTTTGCAAAGCTTTGCGCGCCACCCGGTGCTGCAACATCAATATTGCTACCGTAGTTTGAGTAATAAGCTCGACCGCCATTACGACCTACTGATGCTACGTTTACTACACCATTACAGTTACCTGGATTGTAGTTTGCTGAGTTATCGTTATCGTTACCTGCAGCAATAACTACCACAGTGCCGTTACTACGCGCGGTGTTAATTGCATTTTGAGTTGTCGAGCTACATGAACCGCTGCCGCCTAAACTCATATTTATTACATCTGCAGGGTTTGAGTTAGCAGGAATGCCTGAAACACTTCCGCCAGATGCCCAAATAATACCATCTGCAATATCAGAGGTTAAACCACCACACTTACCTAGTACACGAACAGGCACTACTTTTGCGTTATAAGCTACGCCTGCAACACCTTCACCGTTATTGGTTACCGCAGCAACTGTGCCGGCTACGTGCGTGCCGTGCCAGCTAGAGTTTTGTGCACCGTTAGTGCCACATTCATTCGCAGCAACTGCATCACCAGGATCACGTGCATCGCTATCGCGACCACCGCCATCGTTAGCTACCGATAGGTTAGAGATCATATCGTAACCCGGTAAAATGTTAGCATTTAAATCGGCATGTGGGCGGTAACCCGTATCTAGTACAGCTACAACTACACCGCTACCCGTTGCGGTATCCCATGCAGTAGGTAAGTTTAAACCACCGGCTTGCTCGTAGTAATGCCATTGGTCATCAAAGCGTGGATCGTTAGGAGTTGAAAACGGCTTTAACATTTGATCCACTTCAATGTATTCAACATTGCCTGAATCAACCATTTCTTGCATAAACTCTTGGGCCTCTGCCGCACTTAATTTTTTATCAGCACGCATTACGTGGTGGTTATTAAGTGCCATTGCACGAATATATTTTGCTTTTACTTTGCCTTTTTTAGAAGCGAAGTTTTTAACAAAGCTTTGTGCGCGCTTTTTCATGCTAGACGGGCTTGCGTCAGCAGTTGAAAAGCTCGCCATTTCGTTATTATTTTTATATTTAATAATGAACTGAGTTTCGAAACTGCCTTGGCTTTGTAGTTTAGCCGATGTTTCAGCCATTGAACTTGAAACTGATTGAGCCATGCCAGATGTTGCTGCAAAAAGCGTACTAACTGTAATTGCAATTGCGCATCTTTTAAAAGTTTTACTAGTTGTCATAATTATCCCTAGATTTTTATTTATTATTTCGTGATATAAGATCACGATGCGGGAACAAAAGTAAACGATATGTTAACTAGGTTAAAATATCAATTTATTAGGTACCTCTTTCATTTAGTTATAACCCAGGTTTTTAGCGGTTTACTCGTTGTTTAGTATTTGTCATATAAATTAAAAATAAGCATAAAGGGTTGTTTTATTGTGAGGGTAATTATTCCCTACTTATTACTGATGCGTTTTTGTTGTGTTATTGCTAATAATTCAAATGCTGCGTTGTTAGCTATTAAACTTTGCTATAATCGAGCAAATTTTTTAATGAGATAAATAAATGACCCAAGTAGATGTAATTGTAATAGGTGCGGGAGCAGCAGGATTAATGTGTGCAGCGCAAGCTGGATACCGTGGCCGAAGCGTTACAGTACTTGATATGGGGAAAAAACCAGGTCGTAAAATTTTAATAAGTGGTGGTGGGCGTTGCAATTTTACAAATGAAAATGCAACCCCGGATAACTACTTATGCACAAACTCTCATTTTGTTAAATCATGCTTAAGCCGTTATACACAGCATGACTTTATTGAGCTGGTGGACAGACATGGCTTGGCGTATCACCATAAAACACTAGGCCAGCTTTTTTGCGATAACAATGCACAAGACATTGTTGATATTTTACTAACCGAATGTGAGTGGGCCGGAGTAAATATAAAGCTACGCAGTGAAGTGATCAGCGTATCAAAAACCGAAACCGGCTATAGCGTTACCACAGAGCAAGAAACCTTAAGCTGTGAGTCGTTAGTTATAGCATCAGGTGGCTTAACCATGCCAAAACTAGGGGCTACACCAATAGGCTATAAAATTGCAGAGCAGTATGGCTTAAGCGTGTTACCAACCATGGCAGCACTTGTACCATTTACTTTGCATCAGCACGATAAAGAGCGTTTTGAAGGGCTCTCGGGAATTAGTATCCCTTGTGAAGTTTCAAGCGAAGACGGCACCGTATTTAAAGAAAATATCCTCTTTACTCACCGAGGGTTATCGGGCCCTGCAATATTGCAAATAAGCTCATTTTGGCGAGCAGGGCAGGCTGTAACTATAAACCTATTACCTGAAATTAATTTAAGGCAACAACTTGCTGATTGGCGAGAAACGCAAGCCCAAAAGTCGTTAAAAAACAGCCTTTCGACTATTTTACCTAAACGCTTTATAGAAATACTGCATGAAAGCAAAGCGATACCAGATTGTAATATTAATCAGCTTACACATGCCCAAATAGATGAGTTAGTAAATTACATTCATGCGTGGCAAATTAAACCCAATGGCACAGAAGGTTATAGAACAGCAGAAGTAACATTGGGCGGTGTAGATACCGACGAGTTGAGCTCAAAAACCTTTGAAGCTAAAAAAGCTAAAGGCCTATACTTTATAGGCGAAGTAACTGACGTAACGGGCTGGCTTGGGGGCTACAATTTCCAGTATGCTTGGAGCTGTGGATTTGCTTGTGGGCAGTACGCTTAGGTTGTGTAGAGACAATAAAGTTTGTAACCCTGGGGTGATCGCTTCACCCCTTAACCTTGGTAAAAAATATTATTTAAAATATGATTAAAAGTTAACCACTTGAATTTAATGTATTTTATTCCTTAAAAATAAAGTCATAATTTAAGTCATAAAAGCAATAAAATAGCGATTGAAAAACAAGCAAATAAGTCATATTTTTATTCTTTTTTTGACCTCATTTCTTTAATGAATTGTTCATGTTTAGCTAATTCTTCAGGTATTCGATCATAACAGGTTATATCCTGACTTTTTTTCTTGTTTTTAACTTTGCAAAATGACAACCATCTATCAAAAATATAAGATTTACGCCAGAGGGTGATTTTACTTTTAGCTTCCCTTCCAATAATTGTGGGAGCTATGGCTTTTACTGTATTACTATAAATGCTATTCGCTGGAAACTTATCGCTCATTTTTTTAACATAGTTTGAGTCATCTGTAGACCTAAAAACAATAAATGAGCCTCGACTCCTAAATTGAAGTTCATTTAGCAGATGTATATCTGGTAAGTTTTCAATTATGGTACAGGAACTATTTTTAGCTCCCATTTTATAGATCTTACTATCATATAAACATAAGGTAATAGTGCTTGATATTGGTAAGAAAACTTGCAATCCACATTTAGACAAACCACTGATATCTATTGAGTGTAAGTTACGAAGATACCAGTTGTAATGAACCACAGGATGATCTGATATCACAAACTCAGTGGCTGTTTCATTAATTAGTATGTGCCACTCTAAATCTAAGAGAAGAGGTACTTTGAGCGTAGCTTCCAGTGTTTGCAGTTGAAGAAAATATTTTGGGTTATCAAAAGAAACTTTTATACCGTCTAGAGCTTCTTTATCAAAACCATTTAATTGACCTAATTGATTTATTAATTCATTAAAATAATTGTCAATATTATCTAGCGAGGAAGAATATGCATTTGGTGTACGGCTTAATTGAACTAAAATAAACCGAAGAAGGTCTACTCGCCCTTCAAAATCCAATTGTCCATCAACTTCCCTTGTAATTATTTTTAAAGCCTGAGCGCCTGGCCCTTCAATATAATCACGCAAAAAATTTTCGATCGTGTTGTCTTTATCATAGAAGTTATTCTCGAATAGTTCAGCTCCAACATTAGATGGCCGTAACTTATTCCTAGTTGAATCGAATATATTAATAGCACCATCGTTATAGCTAAAGTTTTTAAGTAAACACCAGGGTACGAAGTGCTGCTTCCTTGTTATCTTTTTCATTTATATTTTCCCTACAATGTAGCGGCAATTATTAATAACCTCTAGCTATTTAATGCTAACGATCTTAGGTTTTGATTCTCGTAATAATCTAATTCTATCTTCTATATCTAGAAAATTCATCATCGCAGTTAACAGCATTGTTTGCTCTGCATATGCTTCATCTAGCCTTTGATTAGCAACATCTAACTCATGTCGGTATTTATCTTTTAGCCTTTTTTCTTTTGATTTATCTTCTTTAATTCTCTCCAAGTCAGTGCTAACAGAGCGTTTACGAGCCTTACCAGTTTTTTTAGCCTGAGTTTGTTTCTCTGATGAGATTGCATCCAAAACCTCAAGATACAAGTGGTACAGTGATTTTGGCCACCCATTAAGAAAAAAACCGCCAAACTGGCGGTTAAAAGGTCTACACAATACTGTAAAAGTTATAACTACATAGTTACTTTAATAGTTCGAGCACATCAAAACAGGCACCCATTGTATGGTAATCAGTTTTACCTATTGGGCTTTTCATCGTGTCTATTTTTTTATTGTCAGCGGTTAAAATTCTAAACCAAGCGCCGTATTTATGATCGACTAAATGCTGCCACGAATACTGCCAAATTTTGTCATACCATTGCTGATATTTTTCATCCCCTGTTGCTTGATAAAGATACGCGGCACAACACAGAGTTTCGGCTTGAACCCAAAAGTATTTATCGTCATCGCAAATAGTTTTATCAGGAGCAAAGCCGTAGCAAATACCGCCGTACTTTTTATCCCACGCTACATTTATCGAGTTATCAAATAAGGCTTGAGCGCGTTCAATAAGCCATTTTTGTGGCTTATGCTTATTTAAAAACATAAGCAGTTTTGACCACTCTGTTTGATGGCCAGGTTGAAAGCCCCACGGACGAAATAAATTTTTAGGATCGTCTTTGTTGTACTCTAAATCGACCTGCCAATTTATATCGTAATGCTCCCAAATTAGCCCACCCATTAAATTAGCTTGGCGATTAACCATGTTGTCGGCAAGTGTGAGCGCACGGTTTAAAAATATTTCGTCTTTTGTGGCTTCATAGGCGGCAATAAGTGCTTCGCAGGTGTGCATGTTGGCGTTTTGGCCGCGGTATGAATCACACTTTGTGAAGTCGCTGTTGTGCTGATCTTTATATAAACCGGCTTTTGCATCCCAAAAATGTGTTTCCATTGTTTGAAATGTATCGTTTAGGTATTCGCGCGCCTCTGTAACGCCCACACGGTATGCCCAGCTGTACGCTAAAATAACAAATGCAAAGCCATAGCAATGATTGGTGTTATCAAGCACGGTAGCTTGACCGTTTTGAACTTTTAATAACCAGTTGTAGCCACCTGTTTGCTCAACAAGGTGATGCTTACGAATAAACTCAATCCCCGATTTAACACGATTAAGATACTTTTCGTCATTAAAGATTTGATACGCGCGTGCATAGTTAAATACAAAACGAGTAGAGCTTACTAAGTGGCGCGTGTGTTTATCAAATACCTCACCGTTATCAGAAAAGTTTTGGTAAAAACCACCGTGTTCATCGTCAATATTTGGCTCATAAAACGCTAACGTGTCGCTAATGTGCTGTGTTAAAAATTCACGGCTTTTAAAGTTATCAGGTGTGCTTTTCATAGTTCGCTCCTAAAATCGTGTAGAGACTTTTGGTTAGGTAGGGAGTTAAATGCCCCTTTGTAAGATGCGGCATGGGCACCACATAACGAAGCAAATTCAAAAATAGTTGTTAGTGTTTCGGGCGTATTGCAAAGCTCGCTAAAAGAGCTGGGTGTCAGGTTGTGTAAGCCTAGTTGATACAGCAATCCACCTACAAACGCATCTCCTGCAGCGGTGGCATCAACCATAGTAACCTTTTTAGGGTGAAGCGTTTGCTTGGCATTTTTTGTATACCAATGCATAGGGTTGCCTGCATCGGTAACTACAAATAGCTCACAACCGTTATTAAGTGTTTGGGCAATAAACTCATCGCTCGATTGCTCACCCGCTAAGTATTCAAGCTCTTCTTTTGAGGCTTTAATAATTGAGCAGTCTTTTAATAACGGTAAAATATGCTCGCGAGGGTTGGCATCGCTTGGCCATAAATTGAGGCGCAAGTTAATATCAAAGCTCACAATTGAGTTATTTTGTTTTGCAAATTTAACACCGTAAGCGGTGGTGTTTCTGATGTTTTTGTCGGTTAATGTGTTTGAGCAAATATGAAAAATATCGCATTGCTCAAACCATTCGCTACTAAAGTCATCGTTACTAAAGTGCAAATCGGCGGTGTTATCACGGTAAAACTCAAACGTGCGATCGCCATCGTTATCGAGTGATACAAACGCGAGGGCGGTTTTGGCTTGGTTGGTAAAACGCATAAAGTCGGTTTTTACACCTTGCTCTTTTAATGCATTATGTAAAAAGTCGCCAAAGCTATCAGTGCTTAGCATTCCTGCAAAGTAGGCATTACCGCCTAGCTTTGCAATGGCAACGCTTACGTTTGCAGGCGCACCGCCTGCAAACTTTGTAAACGCTTCGTGTTCGTTGCTGTTTTGGCTCAATTTATTTGAAAGTAAATCAACCAGTACTTCACCAAAGCATATTGTGTGTTTCATGATCTTGCCTTAGTTGTTAGTCAAGTAGCCAATGTAATGCTATTGCAGCCGTCCACGAGAAATCTTTACCACCACAGCCTGCACCTGTTTCTGGGTTAAAATATTCGTAGTAGCCTGACTTAACAACTAGGTTGCGCGTATCATCTTGAATTTTGTCAGCCGTTGTTGCAAAGCCGGCTTCTTTAAGGCCTATGGCTATCATCCAGTTGATGTGTAGCCAAATAGGGCCGCGCCAGTAGCGTTGTGGCTCGTATTTTTCTTCTTTAGGGTGAGTAGATGCCACACTAAATTGGCTCGACTCAATAAAATCTTCGGTGGCTGTATTAATTATTTTAGTTTGCTCATCGCTTGTTAAACCTGCATATACAGTTAATAGTGCAGCTGATGTTTTAACTTTAGCCAAGCTGTTAGTTAATACATCTCTGCAATAAAAGTACTGGCTTTGTTCACACCATAAAGTGTTTATGGCTTGCTCTGTTATTTGTAAGCGCTGTGCTAAGTAATCAGTGCGAGCATCGTTTAAGCCAAGTTGTTCACCCATTTTGAGTAAATCTTTGGTTGCACGGTGTAAAATAGCAATAATACCTAGGTCATTCATTTTGTACGGGCTGGTTTCGTAAATTACTTTGCTGTCAAAGTTGTTACGTTTAAAAAAGTCTACAAGGTATAAAAAGCAGTCGTACTCACTTTTATGTGGGCGCTGAGAAGAATCTACATGACTTGTATCACGGCGCGTATATTCCCAATCCACACATGGCACAGCATGAAGAGCGTCATCCCACGATGGGCTGTTATCCATGCCCGATTCCCACGGGTGGTAGGTCACAACTAAACCTGTTTTTTCAGGATCTCGGTCGTTGTACCACCATAAATGATAATCAACTACTTGTGAAAATAACGCTTTAACTTTTTGTTCTGCAAGTGCTTTATCTTTAGCGCTGGCAAGCATTTCTTTCATTACGGTGGCAACTACTGGCGGCTGTGAAATAGACGTACTTTTAATTTTTTTATCTGATCCCCATACGTCAGGGCCAGGAAAATAAGTATCAGAATCTTTATGAAACAAGATGTGCGGCACCATGCCATCATCCCATTGGCCTGAAAATAACACATCAATTTCTTGCCATGCGCGGCTTTCGTCTGATTTCATCCAGCCTAGCGCTGTAATGGCTGAATCCCAGTTCCACTGAAACGGGTATAGGCCATGTGTTGGTACTGTATAGCCACCTAAGTCGTTTGCTATAAGTGTTTTAGTAGCAAGGTCTGCAAGCGATGAAGCCGTTGCTGAGTCAATTTTACCGCTGTTTATAGTAGTCATATTGGGTGCTCTTTGTGTGTTATTTCCGATTTGGATAATATTAAAGCACTCATTATGGGTTGTAAATGTTTTTTTTCTGTGCTTAAATCCTGTTCGAAGTAACAAAAAACTAACATGTTTACTTGATTATTTCGGCTTTGCTTAGCCACACTCTAAGTAAATACACACAGACAACTAGCACAATTGGAGAATACCCGTGAATAAAACAACGATCGCCTCTATTGTATCTTTATGCCTCGCACAGGGCGCTTATGCAGCAGAAGAAGCTGCACCAGATACAGTAAAAAAAGCTAACAACGTTGAGCGTATTATCGTCTCTGGTACCAGTAAAGGGCGTGTTATTTCAGACACTCCACAATCAGTAACATCTATTAGTGAAGACGAGCTGGTAAAGCTGTCTTCAAGTAGCCAAGCGGATGTGCTTCGCTATATTCCGGGTATTAAAGTAGAAGGCGGTGGCGGTGAAGTCGCTACTAACCTACAAGTAAGAGGCTTACCTTCATCGGGTCAGTTTCAATTTACGCCGCTATCTTATGATGGTTCACCTACACTGAGTGTTTTTGGTTTGAACTCATCGGCGTTTGATGTGTATTACCGTAATGATTTGGGTATTGAACGCGTAGAGTTTGTGCGTGGTGGTGTATCTAATTTATTTGGCCAAGGCTCTGTGGCCGGCATTATTAACTATATTTCTAAAACGGGCAGTGACGATCCGCAAAGCACCGTACAAATGGAGCTTTCTGATCAAGGGCGTACTCGCTTAGATTTTGCAACGAGCGGCCCACTTAACGAAGACGGCTTATATTATGCGCTTTCTGGTTTTTACCGTTACGACGAGGGCCCTTTAGATACAGGCCTTGAGACTAAAGGTACACAGTTGCGTGGTAATATTCGTAAAGAATTTGATGATGGCTCTGGCTCATTTACTGTTTACGGACAGTACATTGACGACCAAGCGCAGTTTTACTTACCTATTCCACTTGATGGCGACAGCCGCGAGCGCTTAATTGGTAACGATGGTCGTGAAGTCGAATCACTGCAAACGGCGCAAGTATCTAACTTAACGTACGATACAGCAAATGGTCGTTATGAATCGCCAATCAGCGATGGTGTAGTTACTAAAGGTGGCTCTATTTCAGTGGTGTTTGAAAAAGAACTCGCTAACGATTTTGCCATTAATATGCGCAGTAAATACGCTAAATACCAACACGAATTTAATCTATTTTTAGACGGCGACGGTATTATTAATGTACCTGAAAGCCAAGACGACTTTTTAGCTAATAGAGGGCTAGGTGATGCAAGCGGTGCTGAGTTTTCTTATGTTAATTCAGGTGTCGCACTTGCAAGTGATGACTTACTATTTGCTAACCGTATTTTAGACCGCGATCGCCCAGCTGAAGATTTTTCTGCAGAGTTTAATATCATCAAAAGTATTTTTGTAGGTGATTTTAGCCACGATATTACAGTCGGTACATTTTTCTCGCACAGTGAAGCCGACGACGATAACGTTATTACAACTTACTTAGGTGAGTTTAATAACAACCCTCGCTTAATCGACTTAACGTATACCGATGTCAATGGCGATGAGGTTCAGTACACTCAAAATGGTATTAGTGGCCCAGGTATTTCTTATACTAACCAAACCATTAGCGCTACCCGCCGGGCATTATACGTAGCAGATCAAATGGAAAGTGACGATTGGATTTTTGACTTTGGTGTTCGCTACGAAGAAATTGAAGGCAAAATTAGTCGCGAAGGCAGCCAAGTAGTTCAGATTTCTGATGATCCAACGCTTGCACCTAACTTACAAGTTAACACTACGGGCAGTGGTGTAATGACTTACGGCGAAGTCGACACGTCTGAATTTGCTGTATCAGGGGCGGCGTTATATCGCCTAACCGATAACTTAAATATATATGCCAATGCATCGCGCGGGTTTTTCTTCCCAGAAATTAGAGGTATTCAGTTTAACGATTTAGGCGAGCCTGCCAGCTACGAAGCCGAAATTGTTGAGCAAGGCGAGCTAGGTGTTAAGTTTTTTGATAACGACTTTAGCGGTAGCATTGCGTTATTTAGAACTGACTTAAAAGACAGACGCAGCGTAGACTTTGTAAATGATGGTAATGGGGGCGTATTAGAGCTGCCAGTTATGCAATCAACTAAAGCAACGGGCGTTGAGCTTACTGGTCGTTACGATATTACCGATGAGTGGGCTGTTGATGCCAACATGACCTACACTGATCACGAGTTTACTGAATTTGACTCAGACCCTTCTATTATTGGTAACGAATTACGTCGCAAACCAAAAATATTATTTAACTCATCTATTAGCTACACCGCAGATAACTGGGATGCTTCTATTTATCATAACTTTACAGGTAAAAACTTTGCTAACGATGCAAACTCTGTAGAACTTGATTCATTCCACTTATTTAGATTTGATGCAGGCTATAACTGGCAAGTTGCACCAGAGCAAACAGTACGCTTAAGCGTTGGGGTATTTAACCTGTTTGATTCTGACGGTGTTACTGAAGGTTCACCTCGTCTAGGTAATAGCCAAACGGCAGATAACCCATACTTTGTCGGTCGCCCAATTCTCCCACGACGCGTTACTTTAAGAGTTAAATACGACTTTTAAATAAATGCTTTATGCCTATTAACTCACTTTGGGGTTAATAGGTTTTTTGCATTGTGATGCATTTTTCAGCTAAGTTAGCTACAGGTTTATCTTTTTGACTAGGCTCGTTTATTAAAAAGATAAGGGCAGGTAGCCATTTGGTATTTTATTTTTGAAAAGGCGCAGTGTTTTCATATTGTGAATACGCGAATTAATTATGAATATATTAGATTTTTCAATAGTTGCTCTTTATCTTGGTGCCTTATTGGTAATGGGATTTATGCTACGCGAACAAACCAATAAAAATGATTATTTTTTAGGAGGTAAAAGCTTAGGTTGGAAACCTTTGGCTTTGTCGGTAATGGCCACTCAGCTTTCGGCTATTAGCTTTATTTCGGCTCCTGCATTTGTTGGTTTGCGTGAAGGTGGAGGTATGCAATGGCTCTCGTATGAGCTGGGTGTTCCGCTGGCGATGATTTTAATTTTAGCGACTATTTTGCCCAAGCTTTATAAAAGCGGCATTGTCAGTATTTACGATTATTTAGAAATGCGCTTTGGGCGCTCAACCCGTGTACTTATTAGTGTGGTTTTTCAATTTAGCCGTGCGTTTGCGACCGGCATTATGATTTACGCGGTATCGCTTATTTTACAAGGCACCATGGGAATAGAAGCATGGCAAGCTATTGTACTAACGGGCGTTATAACCGTTTTATATTCACTGCAAGGCGGGATGAAAGCCGTAGTGTACGGTGATGCGATTCAAATGATCATCATTGTATTGGGTACTATTGCTTGTATTGGGTTTGGACTATATCACTTGGGTGGGGTTGATACCTTTATTGCCAATGTTGATTCGAGCCGATTAGAAGCGATTAAGTTTGATTCATTTGGTTTTAGTGGAGATGGCTTTGGCTTTTTACCGATGATTTTTGGTGGTGTGGTACTTTACGCTTCTTACTATGGGTGTGACCAAACGCAGGCGCAACGTGCGCTCAGTGCAAAAGATCCTAAAAACCTACGCTACATGATTTTAGCAAATGGTGTAGTGCGCTTTCCAATTACTATTTTATATTGCGTGTCGGGTTTAATTGTTGGCACTCTGGCAATGAGTAACCCTGAATTTTTAGCAAAAATTCCAGCAGATAACCCTGATTGGATGATGCCTATATTTATTTTAGATTACCTACCGCATGGCTTAATTGGTTTATTGGTTGTCGCTATTTTGTCGGCAGCGATGTCGTCACTTAGCTCTGCAATTAATTCACTTTCGGCGGTAAGTATTGAAGATTACAGCCGTATATCTAATAAAGAGCTAGACCAACCATCTTACTTAAAGTTAGCTAAATACTTAGGTTTAGCATGGGGCGCAATTACCTTAGTACTATCACTTTTTGCCGGTGACATAGCGCCGACCATTATTGAAGCTATTAACAAAGTCGGCTCGTTATTTTATGGCCCAATACTGGCAGTATTTTTAGTTGCTGTACTAAGTAAACGCAGTGCTGCATTGCATGCCAATATTGGCTTAATTAGTGGTGTATTAATTAACTTGTTGGTGTCGGTATTTGCGCCTGATATTTTCTGGTTTTGGTGGAATTTTATCGGTTTTGTAAGCGCTGCTGTGATTATTTATGTTACGAGTCGTTTAATTCCAAGAGAGGTAAACGAAGTAACAAAAGTACAAAATGCCGAGACAGTGTCAAACTCAATTTTAACTGGCAAAGATATCGTTATGCTACTTAGCATGTTTATTGTGATGATATTAATTTGTTTAGCTATTCCTTCAATTTTTTCGTGAGCTGTGACTAATGGATTCTAAAAAGTCGTTTTTAATTGATTTATTTACCACTGCGGTAAATGCCTGTAAACCGAGTGCTTGCATGAGTAAGTATTTAGAAAATATAGATGCAAGCAAAGGTTTATGTGTAGTGGGGGCGGGTAAAGCCGCCGCTGAAATGGCCGCCGAAGTTAATCGCTTTTATGGTGATAAATGTTTTGGCGCAGTGGTAACGCGTTATGGCTACGAAAGTAGCGGCGATACTGGGCGAATTAAAGTGCTTAGTGCAAACCACCCAACACCAGACGATAACAGCTTAGCTGCTGGCAAAGAGTTATTGGAGCTTGTAAGAAATAATCCAGCTGATATTCCTATTTTGTTTATTATTTCAGGGGGCGGTTCGTCGTTGATGTGCCTACCTGTTGATGATGTGCCTTTTTCACAAAAGCAAAAGCTTAATCAGTTTTTACTTAGAAGTGGTGCAAGCGTTGATGAAATAAATGTAGTACGTAAGCAGTTGTCACTTGTTAAAGGCGGTAAGTTAGCGCAGGCCGCTAAGTCGGATTACGTTACGCTCATTATTTCAGATGTAGTAGGGGACAAACCAAGTGATATAGCATCGGGCCCTACCATTAGCGATGGCAGTACTAAAGCCGATGCACTGGCTATTTTACAAAAGTACAATTGGCCGGTAATTGCAGAGGTTGAAGCGCATTTATTAAAACCAGAGCAAGAACGAGTTGCTGATACCGTGGGTGAGTACTTTATTGTTGCAAATGCACAGCATGCTATTGATAGCGCTATAAGTGTTGCACAACATCAAGGTTGGGAAACCCAGGTACTAGGGTATGATATTCAAGGCGAGGCTAAAGAAGTTGCAAAGCAACATGCGGCTATCGCTCTTGAGCAAAAAGCCCAAGGCAAGCGCGTTATGTTGTTCTCAGGTGGCGAGCTTACAGTAACCGTTGCTGATGTTTATGGCGATGGCGGGCCCAATCAGGAATACTTAATGGCGTTGGCTGAGGCACTTAATGGCGAAGCGGGTATTTACGCACTTGCTTGTGATACAGATGGTGTAGATGGTAGTAAAGATGTAGCGGGTGCTTACATAAATAGCACAACGGTTACACGGGCACAGAGCGCAGGAGAGAGCCTTCAAGCGCAATTAGAAGGACATAATAGCCATCAGTTTTTTAAAGCAATTGATGATTTAATTATTACTGGGCCAACTAACACAAATGTGAACGATTTTAGAGTGATAGTGATTGAGTAGGCGCAGTTTGCCCACTTGTTCTTTATAATGGTTTCACGTAATCTTGTGCTCCAATTTTGTTAGGGTTAATACCTATGTTTTCGTTAAACAACAGTAACTTATTACGCTCTGGTTTTGAGCTTGGAAAAGGCGAAAAGCTATTTCAAGATATTGAGCGCGATATTATAAAAGTGGTGTTTTGGGAAAAGTGCGTAACTCAAAGTCATATTGTGAGCGCAACTCGTATTCCACAGCAAACTGTGTCGCGTTTACTTAAGTCGTTAACCCAGCACGGTGTAATTGTACAAAGCGATACGCTTATTCCCAATAAAAAAGGTAAGCCGGGGTTTGGCATTGCCCTTAACCCCGATTACGGATTTACCTTTGGCTTAGCTATTTTACTTGATGCTATTTCGCTTGCTGTAATGGATTTTACGGGAAAGGTGGTTTACACCCATATGCAGCTAATGTCGGATATGAGCATTAATAATGTGCTTAAATGTGCACAAAAGCTGGTAGAAGAAATAAGCGCTGAGCGTGACATTCCAAGTGAAAAAGTACTGGGAATGGGCGTGGGTATCTCTGGCTTTTTTAGCTCAATGGATGGGAAAATGAATACCCACCATATGCTAGAAGAGTGGTCGCAGGTTGATATTATCGATATTGTGTCGCAGCATTTTCAGCTCCCAACTTGGGTTGTTAACGATGCTACAGGCGCAGCCGCAGGTGAAGGTGTTGCTGGTATTGGTCGTGAATATAAAAACTTTGTTTATATGTTTGTGTCGGCTGCATTTGGTGGTGGTATTGTAAATAATGGCGAGGTACTGCGCGGTACATACGGAAACGCAGGTGAGCTTGGCGACATGCTACCGCCTAAATTATATGCCCACCCTAATCTTGAATTACTAAAACGTATTTTGAAAAAAAATGGCGTAGCGGTTACTTCAATTTACGACCTGCATGACAACTTTGACCCCGATTGGCCTGGCGTTGAAGAGTGGCTGTTTAAAGTTCAAGACTCATTTGATTTAGTGGCAACCTGTTGCTCTGCATTATTAGATGCTGAAGCGATTATTATTGGTGGCCATATTCCAAAAGAGTTGGCTGAAAAAGTTATTGCACGAACTGAGGTTTATGCACAATTTAGACGTGGCGCTAAACGCCCTATGCCAAAGCTGGTGGTTTCTAATATTGATAATTTTCCGGTATCAATTGGCGCAGCCACATTGCCATTTAGAGAATTGTGTTTGTAGCTTAATACCAATCCGCAATAATACTTAATCATTTTGCGGGGCTAAACGTGTCGCTACCTGCGTTAAAAAACTCTCATTTAGAACAACTAAATAGCAAATTTTTTGCCTAGCTATCAACACGTTTTTCCAGCCTCAAAATAGCTTATTTAATTAAGCGAATTGGTATAAGAAATACAAATTTTAAAAACAAAAAAGCCGATATTGTTTTATGTAATATCGGCTTTTTTGTGTGGGTTATTTACTCTTCAACGAATGCTTCGCCTTGTGTCATCCACTTTGCAGCTGGTTTGCCTTTTAAGTAATGATCAAAGTACTGCATCATACGTACTGAAAAATCGACCTGATTAGGAAACTTTTTCAAGTGGTGTGGTTCACCTTCGTATTGTAAAAATGTAGCATCTTTTCCTGCACGGCGCAGAGCTAAGTAGTACTGCACGCTCTCATGCCAAGGTACTGCATCGTCTTTGTCGCCAGACATTATTAAGATAGGCGTATTAACTTTGTCTGCAAAAAATACTGGTGAGTTTTCTATATAAAGTTCTGGTGCTTCAAATAAGTTTTTGCCAATACGGCTTTGTCCTGTTTCGTATTGAAATTGACGAGCAAGGCCCGATTTTAAACGTATGCCACTGTAAGCACTTGTCATGTTTGATACTGGAGCGCCAGATACAACCGCTTTAAACATATCTGTTTGGGTTATCATAAACGCACTTTGATAACCTGCCCAAGAGTGACCTTGTAAGCCTATTTTATCTGGGTCGGCTATGCCTAAATCTATTAATTTTTGGGTGGCGTTTATCATGGTTTGCGTTGACGATTTACCAGGGTGACCTATTTCAAAACGAATATCAGGTAAAAATACCGCATAACCGTTTGAGGTAAACATAGGGAAGTTAGGGCGATGGTTTAATTCCATTTTTGGAAAATCAAACATGCGCTGACTCATGTAACGATAAAAATACACAACCACAGGTACTTTATCGCCTTTTTTATATCCCGCTGGTTTTATTAGGACGCCTTGTAAATCTTCGCCATCAAAACCTTTATAGCTTATCAGTTCTGGCTTTTCTCCCCACGCAAAATTACTAATTTGTGGGTTTAGCGTGGTCACTTGTTTTGGTGCGCTAAAGCTAAAATCAGTTTGGTAGTAATCAGGAAATTGGCTATAAGTTTGCGAGGTAAATAAGTACTTGTCAGCCTTTTTGGCTTTTTTAACCATATCAAAGCGTTTATTACCGCTAAGCACCTTAGTTAGTGTGTTAGTGGTTAAGTCGAGCTTTGCAACTTCGCTTTGTTTAGTTTGTAAGTTAATAGCAGAGACAAGTAATGTATCGCCTTTTTTAAAGCCCACTTGGGTTTTATCAAGCTTAATAACACGGTACTGCGTATTGCTTTGCTTACCATTAGTTAGGCGTTTAGCTTGCTGCGTTTTTACGTCAAATGCCCAAATATCGTATTTACTATAAGCAAGCACTTGGCTGCTATCGGTCATCCAACCAGCAAAACCATAACCAGGTTGAGTCGAAGGGTAGTCGTGTTTATCATCAGCAAAGGTTGCCTGAATCGCTTTTGTAAGCGGTGTTACTTTATTATTTTTTAAATCTTTTAACTGTATTTGGCTGTCGTTAAAATAAGCTGCAAATTCACCATTTGGTGCAAGGCTTGGTCTAAACGGATAGTTACTAATAATTGGAGTTTGTTTACCGGTGTTTATATTTACTGCAAAGTAATCAGCAAAAAAACCGCCGTACATTATTTTTTCTAGGTAGGGGATGTTAGATGAGCCAAGTAAAGATACATCTCGCTGAGGGTTTAGTGCAACCTCAGGCATATTAGTGGTACTTAGCTGTACCACTTTTTGCGAGTTAACGTGATATACCGCGCTGTAATGGCGGTTTTTATTAACTTCGTTCCATTGCTGTTCTTCACGCGGTTTTATTTGCGCATCGTTGTTGTGCCATACATCTAAACCTTTATGTTCACGTATGGTATCAAAGTCGTACAATGAGGCTTCGTCGGTATATTCTTTGGCTTTTACTTTAGCTGCTAATTTTGGATGGTTTTCAAAATATAAGCGCTCGCCATTTTCTGACCATTCAAGGGTGGCTGTTTTACCTAAAACCCAGGTTTTATCAGGTGAGGCTATTGTTGAAAGTTTATCGTTTTTATATAGCTGTAAACTGTAGCTTCGACGGCGCGTGTCATCATTTACATAATTACCTAATGTAAACGCTGCAATATTGTCAGTTGGGTGCCACGCTATTTTATTTGCGATTACGCCCGGTTCATCAATTAATACGCTGCTATTAAAGTCACTTAGCTCAATTAACGCTATTTGGTTGTTATTACCATCGCTGTAACTTTGACTCACTAATAGCTGGCTGTTAGCTGAGTTAACAGCGTAGCTAAATACGTTTTCTATTGTATGGGTGCGTTTATCAGATAAATTTACGATAACAAGCGCATAGCTCTTATCTTTTTTATCGGGCGTGATAGCGTTGTCTTCTTCGTTTTTAGTGCTATCGGTTTTATCTTCTACTTTTGCGTCATCGTCTTTTTTATTTAAACGATAAGCCAGCCACATACCGTCATCAGATAACGTGTAATTTTTTACATCAGCAAAGCTTTGTTGGGCACCTGATTGTGTGTTTACGAGTACCAGATTGTTTTTAAGTGTGTCTTTTTTTTTGGTTGTTTCTTTTTCAAGTAAGGTAGGTACTTGTGTAAAAGCGACCCAGTTAGCGGCTTTATTAATATGAGGTTTAGTGCCGCGCTCTACTTCTGCGATGAGAGTATTGCTTTGTAGTGAGTAAACTTGGCCAGTTGCATTTCCACGATACGGCGTTGCACTAAAAGTGAGTACTTGACCATTGTCAGATAGTTGCGTGCTTTTAGCTGATTTAAAACTAAAAACGTCTTTAAATTGTAGCGATTCTTTGGCGTGTATGCCGGTGCTAGTTAAGCTGGCAACGAGTGCCGTGCTTAATAAGGTGAGTTTTGTTTTCATTATTGATTCTCGTATTATGACATTGTTTCATTGTAACGAGTTTGGTTCATAATTCGAGCGGATCAGTTAAATGGCAGCTACATACGACAAAACGACCCGCAGGTCGTTTTTTGGTATTTAATTTATTAATTTAGCAGTAATTACAGCCAAATTTTTTGTAGCTCAAGCCATTGTTTTTCAAATTGAACACTTGGCTTTGCTTTAAAGTCGCTACGTACAAACTGATTCATTTTGCCTTCAACGTAGGCAAGTAAAAAGTTTGCAAGTGTAAGCTCATCACTTTGAAAGTTTTTACCTTCACGTAATTTACGCTCACGAAGTACTTGTTTAAACTGAGTTTCTAATTTTTCAAACAAGCTTTGTACCCGCTCGCGTAAACGTTCCTGCTCACCTTGCAGAGCATCGCCAGTTAAAATACGAGTAATGCCTGGATTTTTTTCAGCAAAGGTTAGAAGTAATAATAGAATGTTATAAATGCGCGTTTGGCTTTCTTTTTCGTTTTCAATAATAATATTTATACGAGATAAAAGGGTATCTTCAATAAACTCAATTAAGCCCTCAAACATACGCGCTTTGCTCGGAAAGTGACGGTATAGCGCGGCTTCAGACACACCCACCTCAGCAGCTAGTTTTGCTGTGGTGATACGTTGTCCTAAATTAGTTTCTAACATTTGTGCGAGTGCTTGCAGTATTTGCTCTTTGCGATTACTTCTTTTTGTCGCAGGCATGAACATTCCTTTTTATTAGTTATTCTTAGTGGCGCAGTTAAGAACCCTAGTCATTTTTTGTTCAAATGATTGGCGTATGTTAATGTTTTATTCAGTTTGTTTCCAGCCTTTTATAGATGTTTGGCCAGCTGTTCGATCACCTTGCGAGCTATTTCTATTTTACTTGTAGTTGGTAATTCTAGTTGTTCGTTATGCCAGTATAGTGTTAAAGCATTATGATCGGAATTAAACCCTAAGCCACTTTTTGATACGTCATTAGCGCAAATCATATCTAGATTTTTATTCTTTAGTTTACCTTTAGCATAGCTTTCTACATTTTGAGTTTCGGCAGCAAATCCAACCGTATAGGGGCGGTTTTGTGTAAGGTTGGCAATAGCTGCAATTACGTCAGGGTTTTTAGTTAAAGTAAGAGTGAGTTCGTCGCCTTGCTTTTTCATTTTTTGAGTCGCAATGTTTGCAGCTCGATAATCCGCAACAGCAGCGCAACCTATAAAAGCATCTGATTGTGGTGCATAGGTAAGTGACTCAGTTAATAGCTCCTCAGCGCTTTCTATATTGATAAGGTTTACGCCAGTAGGGGCTTTTATAGTGACCGGACCCGAAATTAAATTAACCTTAGCACCGAGTTGCAACGCGGCTTCTGCCAGTGCATAGCCCATTTTTCCAGAGCTGTGATTTGATATAAAACGTACCGGGTCGAGAGGCTCACGCGTTGGGCCTGCTGTTATTGTAATTGTTTTTCCTGCAAGTAATTGCGGTTGCTCTTTTGCTATACATAGCGCAACTAGCTCATGAGGCTCTAACATGCGTCCAGCGCCTATATCACCACACGCTTGCTCACCTTTACCCGGGCCCCAAATAAGTACGTTACGTGCTTTTAATGTGGCTAAATTAGCTTGTGTTGCTGCGTGTGCATACATTTGCTGGTTCATGGCTGGTGCAACTGCGACTTTTGCAGGCGTTGCTAGCAGTAACGTCGTTAGTAGGTCGTCAGCAATGCCGGCTGCCATTTTAGCAATAATATTACACGTCGCTGGAGCAACTAAAATTAAGTCAGCCCATTTTGCAAATTCAATATGCCCCATTGAAGCTTCAGCAGAAGGGTCTAGTAATGAGTCAGAGACTGTTTCCCCACTAACGGCTTGCATGGTCAGTGGTGTAATAAAGTGTTTAGCTGATTCAGTCATAACTACTTTTACTTCACAACCAGAGTCTTTTAATCGCCTAACGAGTTCTGCACATTTATAAGCTGCAATACCGCCGGTAATACCTAGTACAATTTTTTTGTTTGTTAAGTTAGTCATGGATGTTCATCAGTTTTTATTAAATATTGGGCTTAAAATAACAAATCTTTACCCATACAGCGAAGTTTTTTAATTCGAAATAACAGGCTAAATTTCAAATTTGCATTACATTTATAAGACACTTTCGCCTCTCAAGGATGAATAATGCAACTTACTTCACTACCAAACTCACTTCGACCTCGTGAAAAGCTCATAGCAAAGGGGGCTAAGGCGCTGACTGACGCAGAGCTTCTTGCCATATTTTTACGAACAGGGTTACCGGGAATGAATGTAATTGAGTTGGCTCAGCATTTATTAAACGAGAATAAAACACTTCATAATTTGTTTAATGCCAGCATTGAGGAGTTTTGCTCCCAAAAGGGGTTAGGGACCGCTAAGTATGTTCAGCTACAAGCTGTGTTAGAGCTAAGCCAACGTTATATGCAGGAGCGTTGCCAACGAGACGCCGTGTTTAATTCGCCAAACTCAGTTTACGATTACCTAACAATTCAAATGCGAGGCTTGCAACAAGAAGTATTTATGGTGTTATACCTAGATAGCCAAAATAGATTAGTAAAAGATGAAATACTTTTTTATGGCACAATTAATTCTGCCAGCGTTTATCCGCGTGAAGTGGTAAAGGCTGCCCTTAAAAATAATGCAGCCGCTGTTATTTTTGCGCATAATCATCCAAGTGGTATTGCAGAACCGAGCCAAGCAGACAAACTTATTACTAATAAATTGCAGCAAGCACTGCAATTGGTCGACATAAGTGTGCTCGATCACATCATTGTTGGTGGAGAAACGTGTGTTTCGTTTGCCGAGCGAGGCCTGATTTAGCTTTGTTAGATACAGAAGTGTGTTAAAAATGAGCTGTTTAACGTGTTTTGGCAAATTAGTTTAATTTAAATGCAGTTTTTACTTTCCCTAAGGGCATTCGATCTTTATAATTAGCCGCTATCAAATTTACATATATGAGCTGATTGGATAGATCAGTGTTTGATCTTTGCCTGTAAAAGCTGTATAAAGAGCGCCCTTCGATTTATCTCTAGGGCGGAAATACACGGCCTTAGATTAAATTAAGCTCGAGCGAAGTTATTGGAGATATATAGACATGTCTAAAGTATGTCAAGTTACAGGTAAGCGTCCTGCGGTTGGTAATCACCGTTCACACGCGAGAAACGCGACTAGACGTCGTTTCCTACCTAACCTACAAACACACCGTTTTTGGGTTGAAAGTGAAAAACGTTTTGTAACATTACGCACTACTACTAAAGGTATGCGTATTATCGATAAAAAAGGCATCGACACGGTTCTTACAGAAATCCGTGCTCGCGGCGTTAAAGTTTAAGGATCTGAATCATGCGCGATAAAATCCGTTTAGTTTCAACTGCCGGTACTGGTTTTTTCTACACTACTGACAAAAACAAACGTAACATGCCTGAGAAGATGGAAATCAAAAAGTTTGATCCAAAGATTCGTAAACATGTTCTTTTTAAAGAAGCTAAAATTAAGTAATTTTAGTTCTTTTAGAATTTAAAAACCCAGCTTAGGCTGGGTTTTTTGTTTTTAAAAATATGATTAGTGAATTGATATAAAAAAAACCTCGTTGGCATAACCAACAAGGTTTTTAAATCAATAAATGAAAACACAATTAGATTTTTGTGAATGCATCTTGTAGTGGTGGTACTACTTGCTTTTTACGGCTTAGTACGCCATCTAACCATACTTTATCATTCTCTGGTTTTACACCGTAAGCCTGCTCAACTAAGTTTGCATCGTCAGATACAATTAGCATTTCTGAGCCTTCTTTCATTATATCGGTAAGCAGTAAAAATACAGAGTGGCGATTACCCTCAACTTTTAGCTTAGCAATATCGGCTGCAAGGTCTGCTTTAATGTCGTCAAAAACAGCAAGGTCGATTACTTCTAGTTGGCCAATGCCTACTAGGTTACCGTTCATGTTGAAATCTTTAAAGTCACGCATTACTAAATCACGTGCTGGTGTGTCTTCTACCGCAGATTTAACACGGAACATATCCATACCCAGTTCTTTAAAATCTTCTACGCCTGCAATTTCAGCTAGCGCTTCAACACATTTAATATCGGCAGTGGTACATGTTGGTGATTTAAATATGACTGTGTCGCTTAAAATTGCACACATCATAATACCCGCGATGTCTTTAGGGATTTCTACGCTGTAGAAGTCGTACATCATTTTAATAATGGTGTTTGAACAACCAACAGGACGAATCCAGCATTCAAGCGGAGTAGATGATGTTAAGTCACCTAATTTGTGGTGATCTACCACGCCAACAACGCGAGCTTGGTCGATATCATCGGGTGCTTGTGTTTTTTCTGTGTGATCTACAATATACACATCTTCACCCGCGTAGCTTAATTTAAGCTCTGGTGCTTCGAAGCCAAATTTATCAAGGATAAATTGAGTTTCAGGTGAAATTTCACCAAGACGAGTTGGAATTGCAGGCTCATCGATTTGGTTTTTTAAATAAGCCAGTGCAATTGCACCACAAATAGAATCTGAATCTGGGATTTTATGGCCCACTACATACATAGACATTGACGGAACTCCTTTAAATTTGCCGATATTCTAACAAAGTCTGCGGCCTTTAACATATAGACAGCGCAATTAAGTTTTAGTTACACTTTAAAATCTTGAATTTACTAGGTGTATTAATATGCGACTGGGCCGTAAAGGTTGGAACAACGTTATAATATTTTCGATGTTGATTATGATCTTCTTCTTAAATGGCTGGCATAAGCAACTTTTGGGAGGGGAGGATAAACCAACATTACAAGCCGTACTCCCCCAGCAAAGTTTTGTACTGACACTGCAATTTGTTGATCAAAAAATTGAGCGAATAGGAACAAGCTGGCGTACAACCCCACTACAAAAAGACATACCGCTTGTGTGGCAAGCATCTGAGCAGCAACTTAGTGATTTAATTAACCAATGGCAAAGCGCGCAGTTAATGGGCGTTAACGAATCTGTTGTTTTTAATCCTAATGCGCCTTTATATGTTGCTACATTTGAGTTGGCTGGCGAGAGTTTACCTTGGGTTTATTTGCTTTATAAAGGCGATGGGCAATATTACTTACTCGAAAAGAGTAGCCAACGAATACTCGCACTCGATTTAAAAACTGCTCAGCAGTTATTTCCTAGTTTTGATTTTTCACAAAGTGAGTCTAATTAATGCCTGAATTACCAGAGGTAGAAGTGAGCCGAATGGGCATCACTCCCCACGTACAAAACCAAGTTGTTACAAAGGTAAATATTTATAATGCCAGTATGCGCTGGCCAGTGCCAGATGACGTGTATCAACTTGAAGGGCTAATTGTTACTAGTATTGAACGACGAGCTAAATACTTACTTTTACACTGTGAGCTTGGGAGCACTATTTTACATTTGGGTATGTCAGGTAATTTACGTGTTGTAGATAAAAGTGAGCCGCTTAAAAAGCATGACCACGTAGAGTTTATTTTTGGCAACGGTAAAGCACTGCGCTTAAACGATCCTCGTCGCTTTGGTTGCTGCTTATGGCAAGAGCCAGGTGAAGTGCATAAGCTACTCTCTAAGCTAGGCCCTGAGCCGCTTACCGATGATTTTTTTGCTAAACGCGTGTACGAACAGTCGCGCAATAAAAAAGTACCCGTAAAGCAATTTATTATGGATAACGCAGTGGTGGTTGGTGTTGGTAATATTTACGCGAATGAATCGTTATTTAAAGCGGGTATACATCCAAAGCGAGAAGCGGGAAAAGTATCGCTCAAACGTTATCAAGCACTTATCCCTATTATAAAAGACACGCTTGCTGCGGCCATTATGCAAGGTGGTACAACGCTTAAAGACTTTGCACAAAGTGATGGTAAGCCTGGGTATTTTGCTCAAGAGTTATTAGTATATGGGCGCAAAGGCAAGCCATGTATGACGTGTGAAAACGAATTGGAAGAAATTAGATTGGGGCAGCGCAGTACTATTTTTTGCTCAAATTGCCAAAAGTAGTTATCTAGTTATTTGAATTTTATCGATTCTAAATTTAATGATATTTAAGGGCCAGCTTTAAAAACTGGCCCTTTATTTTAAAGCTCGAACGGTGCTACACCGACCGCTTTCATTTTATATCCTACCTGCGCTATTTCGCCCGACCATGTTTCAGTACTTATTATTCCAGTTACAACAATTGCGTCGTATAGGCTATCTATTGGTACTCCACCTTTAATTGTTACATGGACTATTTGATTTGGCGGTGGTGGTGGTACGTGTATACAGGCGCCAAAATAAGGCACGAGTAAAAACTCAGTAATGACTTCGCTATCGCCCTCAAGTGGCACAACAAAACCTGGCAAACTTACCGATTGACCATCAAGCGCTTTTACCACTGGAGCATCTAAATCGGGTTGCACCCAGTTTTGATCGCTGCCTTCGTGATTAGCTTGTGCTTGAGTGTCTATTTGCATATGACCTTTGGGAATTAAGTCTTCCCAAAAAATTTCTTTTGGTGGATTAGCATAACTCGCTACGCTTATAAATAATAAGCTAATAGCAGCAATGTATTGAAAAGCTGTTTTAAAAAATGTCATAAAATACCTAAAAATTATGCTTTTATACTCATGCCATCGCTGAGTGAATAAAAATAAGCGCGAGTAGCGGGTATTAAGCCAATAATAAAACCTGCGGCCATAATAACCCCGATTAAGCCCAGTTCATAGTAAGAGAGCATTGTGATATTTACGCTTATACCGGCATGGCTTTGTAAGTAACCGCCGGCTGAAAAAATAACTAAGTAATAAAGCGCACTACCTACTAGGCAACCAAGTAAAGTTGTCAGTAGTGACTCAATACTTATAAGTGTAAATAAATGCCAAGGGCGAGCGCCTACCGAGCGCAATATAGCAAGTTCGCGACGTCGCTGACTCAGGTTTGCGAGCAATGTCGTTAACATGCCAAGTAGGCTTACTAACACGACAACAGCTGAGAATAGCAACAGTATTTTTTCTACTATGGCGAGCATTTCCCATAACTCTTTAAGTGTTACGGTTGGCATAATACCAAGCAGGGCTTCTGGCTTATATTGATTTATATTGCGCCTAATTTGTAATGTGTACAAAGGCGAGTTAAATCCCATTAAAAATGCTGTAATTTGCTTTGGGTGACCGACTAGGTTGTTATGTTCGTCATGCTCATGCTCAAGGCTCGCTTTACCGCCGTGAATTAAATCGATTGCAGCCAAAGGAATATGCAGCGTTTTATCAACTGGCGTGCCTGTTGGGTTTAAAATGCCGACGACTTTAAATGGGTTATCGTCATGATGATGAAAACTGGTGTTCCCCATGCCGTGCGATATAACAATAGAGTCGTTAAGTTTGTAGCCTAGTTTATTTGCAACTTCACTACCTAGCACCACTTCGTTAATTGCAACAAAAGGGTAGCCTTTGTTAAAGGTTAAATTTTGTTTTTTTGCAAAGCGATAATGGCTAAAGTAATCAAGTGTTGTGCCTAGTACCGCTTGGCCTTTATGGCTGTCGCCTAGGCTTATAGGTATGCTCCATTTTACGCCTCGCTGACTTGTTATGTATTCATAACTTTTCCAGCTTACGCCGTTATTAGTATGGCCAATTCTAAATACTGACGAAAGCAGCAACTGTATGTCGCCGGTACGCGCACCAACAATTAAATCAGTGCCCGAAATAGTATTACTAAAACTACTTTTAGCATCAATTCGTACTCGCTCAATACTTAAAAGTAACATTACACTAATTGCGATAGTAAATAATGTAAGCAGTACACTTGCGCGGCGGTTTAATAAGCTTTTGTAAGCAAGTTTAGCGAGAATCATACTTGTTCCTGCAAGCTTATAAGGTCAATGGAGCGGTCAAATAAAGGCTTTAGTGTTTCATCGTGGCTCACAAATACCAATGTACTATTAGATAACTTTGCTTGTTCAAACAGTAGCTTTATAAAGCTCTCACGGTTATTTGTATCGAGTGCAGATGTGGGCTCATCAGCAATTATTAATTCAGGGCTGCCTATAAATGCGCGAGCTGCAGCAACGCGCTGTTGCTGTCCAATACTCAATGTCGCTACATCTTTATGGTGATACTGCGCAGTAAGGCCTAAAGCATTTAATAACCGCATCGCTTCTTTTTGTAAGGCAGAGTTTTTATTTGATGATTGTTTTAATATTTTTTGTTTTCGGCTTTTTGAAAACTCACACCCAAGCGTTATATTTTCAATAGGAGTTAAATAAGGAAGCAGGTTAAAGTTTTGAAAAATGTAGCCAATGTGATCCGCTCTAAAAACATCACGGGTAGTATTGCTTAATGTAGTTAGGTTTTGGTCTAAAATTGATACCTCCCCGCTGGTGGCTGTATTAATGCCAGCAAGAATCGCTAACAATGTCGATTTACCTGAGCCACTAGGACCGTGTAAAAAAATATGCTCACCTTTTTCTATAACTAACTCTTTTATGTTGAGCGTGGGTGAGCTATCGCTTTTATGCCACTTAAAAGTTACGTTTTTTAGGTTGATCATTATCTTGTTACCAACCCCAGTAGTTTAGATCTTTGCGCATTTTTAGCTGTCTTATTATATTTAGTGGCTTGGGTTTTAGTTTATCGTTACTTTGTAAAAATTCATTAGCTGCATTTAATACGCGCTGGCTAGATTGGCCATCGGTGTATGGATGAAGTTCCTGGCAATAGCTTTCAATATTTTGCATTAAATCACTAGGTTTAGTAAGCGCATGTTCAATAGCGGCTTCTACTTCATCAGCGTCGGTAATATCAAGTAAATGAGGAAGTGGCTTTTGATTACAAAACGTGACTACCGGTTTACGCAGTAGTAAAAACATTAAAAGAACTGACGATGTATCGCACAGCATAACATCAGCAGCTTGCAATAACGGCAAGACGTTATCTGTTTCAATAAATGTTAGGTTTTCGTTACTCAGCGCTTTGTATTTATTAACCCATTCAGCAGGCATTTTAGGATGAAATTGCATCAAAATACGCCACTTACCTTGTTCACTAAAATGTTTTATTTGCTCATATAATTTAGGAGCAAGTGATAGCTTTCGTGAGAAGGTAGAGCATATAAGTAAAGTAGGGCGAGAGTCGTCACTTACATAAGGATTATTTGAAGTATTACTAAAAAGTGGATCGAGCGTTGGCCAGCCAGTTTCAGTTACTTTAAAGAAACCATGCTGCTTAGCTAGCTCTTTAAATCGGGTTGTTGTATTTGGACCTTGCGTACAATATAAATCGTAACAACCACGAATGTTAAAGTGATCCTCTTGCCCTTTCCGATTTAATTTTCCTGAATTGAACCCGTGAAATACAGCCACTTTTTTACCAGGAATAAAATTAGGAATTATATTGCCCGGTATAAATGTAATGTTTGGAGCCCAGCTTTTAACATCTTTTATGGTATGTAAACGCTGCTCGTTTGTGGTTAAAAAATCGGGGTTTACTTCGTTACCCGCTAAAAACCAGCGCACTTCGCCACCATTAGCTAGTACTGCAGCCTGAATAGGCCTCAAGATAGCGTACGAATAATTTTGAGAGATATACATCAAGTATTTTTTATTTTTAGTGGCAGTTAAGTAGTTCAAGCTATCTCCTCAGGCTGGTTGGCACATTAAGTTTACCCCATTGCGACTCGCTTATAAATATATGCCTTTATTTGTTTTAAGCATCCGATTGAGCTTTGAGGTCGGCTAGATTATTATACAATCCATATAACCCCATACCATACTTTGCTCAAAGAGCATCCCTAACCCCGGAGATAGCATGACTAGCTATAAAGTTTTAGACGTAAACGATGATTTACCCATTCGTACCAAAGGTGAAGTACACAGCGGTAAAGTTCGTTCGGTTTATTGGTTAACTGATGAAGACAGCGCACGATTAATTAAAGACAAAGGCTACCAAGTACCGACAGGTACTGAGCTTGCGATTATGGTTATTTCAGACCGAATTTCTGCATTTGATTGCATTTGGCAAGGTGAAAATGGCTTAAATGGCGTACCAGGTAAAGGTATAGCGTTAAACTCAGTGGCAGCCCATTGGTTTAAGTTATTTGATAAAGCAGGTCTTGCGGGTAATCATATTGTTGATATTCCGCATCCGTATGTGTGGATTGTACGCAAAGCCAGTACCGTAAAAGTAGAGGCAATTGCTCGCCAATATATTACGGGTAGCATGTGGCGTGACTACGCTAAAGGCATACGTAACTTTTGTGGTATTGACTTGCCAGAAGGTTTAAAAGCGAACCAAAAGCTTGATAACGTTTTAATTACGCCATCAACAAAAGGTATTATTGAAGGCGTTGCTGATATTCCGCCAGTTGATGATGTAAATATTACTCGCGCTAACATTACTAATAACTTAGATGTATTTAACTTTAAATCGGCAGATGACGTAACCAAATACGAAAAACTGTTAGTTGAAGGTTTTAAATTAATTAGTGATGAGCTAGCGAAGCTTAACCAAATTTTTGTAGATACAAAATTTGAGTTTGGTTATGTAGAGGATTTAAATGGCGCGCAACAGCTTATATATATTGATGAAGTAGGCACGCCTGATTCGTCACGTATTTGGGATGAAGCTGCATACAAAAATGGTAAAATTGTTGAAAATTCTAAAGAAGGTTTTCGCCAATTACTTATTAATAATGTGCCAGAGAGCGACGTATTATTAAATAAAGATCGCATGAGTGAGCGTGAGCAATTAGCAAAAGATTATATTTTACCAGAATCAGTAATGCTTGAAGTGTCAAATACCTATGTTGGCATAGCGAGCAAAATTGTAGGTAAAGATATTGTGATCCCAGAGAATCCTCGCCAAGAAGTAATTACTATTTTAGATAACGATTACGGATTAATTGTTAAATAGCAGCACTTAAGTGCTAACAAAGCCAGTAACTAAGTCTTTATTTTTAGTTACTGGGCTATAATTCTTGCAATTAGTGCTCGTCTCTAATTAACTTAACCTAACATTAATATTTAGGTGTTGTTATGTTTGAGCGGGCATTGCAAAAGTTTGCTAAAAGTCATTACTTTTTAGCTATAGGTTTGTTTTTTAGTCAGTTTGCTTTAAGTGCGAATATTGAATTAGTAATAGAAGATCAACACGGCCAAAAGTTATCAGGTGCAGTGGTTGAGCTTAACATTGCTGACAAACAAGCCTCACCATCAAATTTGCCCATTGCTATAATGGATCAAGTCCATAAGCAGTTTTTACCCGAATTATTAGTTGTACAACAGGGTCAAAAAGTTAACTTTCCTAACAGCGATAATATTCGCCATCATGTTTATTCTTTTTCACAAGCTAAGCCTTTTCAACTAAGATTATATTCAGGGCAACCAAAAGAGCCCATTACGTTTGAGCAACAGGGGGTTGTTGTTTTAGGGTGTAATATTCATGACTCTATGGTTGGCTATATCTATGTAGCGAGTAGTGAATCCGTATATAAAACAGATAAAAAAGGCTATGTAAGTTTGCCTATTAATATACTGCCTGCACAAGTGAGTGTGTGGCACCCTTTACAAACAGCGCCATTGGAGAATAAAAAAATGATAACAATTAATTCTCAAAAACAGTTACAGATAACAGTAAACACATCGACCCCAGCACCTAGAAATACCTTTGGTAGTAAGTTTAAGGCTGGTAATGACTAATAGTTTACGAAATCGCATAACCATTTTATGTGTTGGCTTAGTGTTATTAACCACTATGGTCAGCTTGTTTAGTTTTTGGTGGTCTACGAGTAAGTTTCAAGAAGAAAAAGTAAATCAAGACATTACCGTAGCGCAAAATGTTTATAAGCAATATTTAAAATCAAAAGAAAGCCTACTACTAACCGCAGCAAAAGTACTCACCTCCGACTTTGGTTTTAAGCAAGCTGTAGCAACGCGGGATGCCGGGACAATAAGCAGTGTGTTGTTTAATCATAGCCAACGTATTGATGCCGAATTAATGCTGCTACTTGATTTATCGGGTAGGCTAATTTCCGCCAATACTGACGAAGACGCTTTTGCACATAACTTAAAGCCGTTAATGGAAGA
Source organism: Pseudoalteromonas sp. NGC95 (assembly GCF_015864705.1). Classification (NCBI taxonomy): domain Bacteria; kingdom Pseudomonadati; phylum Pseudomonadota; class Gammaproteobacteria; order Alteromonadales; family Pseudoalteromonadaceae; genus Pseudoalteromonas; species Pseudoalteromonas sp. NGC95. The sequence continues at coordinate 117,439 of NZ_JADYWR010000002.1, read as the reverse complement.
GCTTTTAAGTGCGCCAGAAGAGTCTAGTTTTGTGGTGCTAAATAACGAGCTTTACCAAATTATTTTATTACCCGTAAGAGCGCCACGTACAGTGGCCTATAGTTTGGTGGGTTTTAAAATTGATGACAATGTAGCCCATGAACTAAAAAGCTTAACAGGCATGGATGTGAGCTTTATAGGTAGCGCTGACGATATTGTTATTAGTTCATTAGCTAATCGCCCTGAGCAATTTGAACCTGTTAGTTATTTTAGTACCGTAACCACATCGCGTTTTTTTGGTGAGTATTTGGTGTATCGTAACCGAGATATAGATTTACCATCGTTGTTGACCCATCCTATAATTATTTTACTGAGCGCCGATTTAACACAAAGTTATAGTGACTTCGAAAAACTTCTTTTTACACTTATTATTTTAGCTATTTTAACTATGTTTGTAGGTGTTATTACGAGCAGCATATTTGCAAATAACTTAACTACGCCACTTACTCAACTAGCTGTAATAGCAAGGCAATTTGCACAAGGTAATTATGCTTTTGAATTTAAAGGGCGAAGGCAAAGTACCGAAATAGACACGCTAGTCGCAGCGTTTGATAGCATGGGTAATGATATTAATCAGCGCGAGCAACAAATTAGCTTTCAAGCCAGACACGACTCCCTAACAGGCTTTTATAACCGCTCAGCCATGCTTGAGGTGCTTGATGATGAGTTAGATTCATCAGCCGAGTATACGCTCGTTGCAATAGACATAAAAGGTCTTCGCCATATAAACGATAAGCTCGGTCCGCGTATTGGTGATGACTGCCTAAAGGCGGTTGCTTGCAGAATAAGTGAGTTTTCGGATGAGTTAGGGGGCTTTCATGCTCGTATTGGCGGCGATGAGTTTTTAACTGTGTTTCCGACTGCGGCAGCGCGCGAACACAAAAGCGGTATTGTTGGCTTAATGGCACAATTACAAGCGTGCTACACCATTCAAAAACTAAAAATTAACTTACGCTTTAGTGCGGGCATTGTGCAGTATCCTACGCAAGGAATTGCAAGTGATGACTTAATGCGCCGCGTGCTAATTGCTGTTGAAAGTGCTGCAAACACACAAGAGAGTATACATTATTATCAAAATGGTGAAGACGAGGCGCACTTAGAGCGCTTAATAATGCTTGATGAATTAAAGCAGGCTATTAGTGATGATGATGGTCAGCTATTTATGACCTATCAGCCAAAATTACACATGAAAACGCAAAAAATAGATAAAGTTGAGTCGCTTATTCGCTGGCAGCGAAAAGATGGTAGCTGGGTTAATCCTGAACTGTTTATTGACTTGGCTGAGCAGTCGGGCCTTATTGTTGAACTTACAGGGTGGGTTGTTAATACGGTTGTAGCGCAAGTAGCTGATTGGCAGTTTAAAAATATAAACTTACAGGCTGCAATAAATGTATCTGCGCAAGACATAGCATTTCCGGGCTTTCATGCTGCATTAGTTCGTACGCTTAAAAAGTACAAAGTAGATCCTAAGCTGATCACTATTGAGCTTACTGAGCGCGATATGATCGAAAACGAAGAAAAAGGTATTAAAGCGCTCGAAAACCTAAAGGCAATTGGCGTTAAAATATCATTAGATGATTATGGTGTAGGGCAAACATCACTTGGTCGATTAAAAATGTTACCGATTGATGAGCTTAAGCTAGATAAGTGCTTTATCCTAAAACTTGATGAATCGCAAAAAGATCAATTTATAGTGCAATCATCAATTACGTTGGGGCATCAGCTAGGTTTCTCGGTTGTAGCTGAGGGGGTTGAAACACTTGGCTCATTAAATTTACTTAGAGGTATGCAGTGTGACCATGCACAAGGCTATTACTTAAGTAGGCCTTTAAAAGCAGAACTATTAGAAGAATGGCTGGAGGAATACTATGAAAAAAATTAAATACTTATTAGCAAGTTTGTTTTTAATAATTAGTGTACCGAGCATTGCAAGCAATGGAAAACTGCTAGCTACGCCGGGAGTTTCTCAAATTGAAGGCAGTGGCGGCGGTGGTATTGTACCGTGGGCACAACTTGCTGGGTACGCAAGTGATGACGAATTTTCGGTAAATGGCTTTTGTAGCCGCGCAGATGTAACCGACTACACACTTGACGTATGTGGTGCACAACTTAATTTATTTAATCGCGTTGAGCTCAGTTATGCCCAACAGCGCTTTGATGTACCAGCACTTGATGCTGAAATAGAGCAGTCAATTACAGGTGCTAAAATACGTTTATATGGCGATATTGTTTACAGTGATTGGCCACAACTTAGCTTAGGTATTCAGCATAAATCACTGGATGATGGCAGTATTGCAACACTTGTAGGCGCAGAAGATACTAGCGGCACTGACTACTACCTCGCTGCTAGTAAGTTACATTTGGGGGCTATTGCTGGTTATAACTGGTTTTGGAACGTAACCACACGATACAGCGAAGCTAATCAACTTGGTTTGCTTGGCTACGGTGGAGAAAATGGTAGTGGTAAAGTGCTATTTGAAGGCAGCACAGCACTATTTTTTAGTCGTGAAGTCGCCGTAGGTGTTGAGTATCGTCAAAAATCAAATAACTTAAACTTAGGCGAACAAGATTGGAAAGACTTATTTGTAGCATGGATGCCTAATAAGCACGTAAGTGTGACAGCGGCTTACCTTGATTTAGGAAGCATTGCAGGAGCTGACGATCAAACAGGTTGGTATTTATCGGTAACAGGGTATTGGTAATGAAAAGCGTTGGTATTTTTATAGTATGCGTAGGATTGCTTTGTAGTTGTGCTAGCTCAACACAATTATCGCTTTATCAAAAGCTCGATGGTAAAGCGGGGATAGGCAGAATTGTTGATAGCTTTATCTATCAAATAGGTAATGACGAGCAGATAATTCATTACTTTGAACACAGCAATATAGCGTACTTTCGCCAAGGGTTTATTACTCATATGTGCATGCTAGTAGAAGGCCCATGTACATACGATGGCGACTCTATGGTAGCAATCCATACAGGTATGCATATTACAGAGAAAGACTTTAATCATGTGGTTGATTTACTTATAAATGCAATGAATGAGCAGAACATTAGCCATAGTTTGCAAAACGATATTCTCTCTAGAATGGCACCACTTCGTGGTGAAATTATAAAAATGTAGCCATAAAGGCTTTAAAGTAATTATTAAGTAAAGGGAACCTTGCTTTGATGTCATTGTCCACTTAGAATTATTTCATAAAAACAATAATTGGCAAATATAGCTTGTATGGCTTACCTATTTATCTCTCGCAAAAATGTACACGCAAAATACTATAGAAAAATAATCAAAAAATTGTCGATGGATTGCCAATTACATATCATGGGAGCCCCTAAGCTTTCTGCTGTTAAGTATTTAAAAGATGCGTTTCAAGTTAATTTTACTGATGTAGTTAACTCTCAGCTAAAACGCAAAAGAGCACGTAATGCTATCTGGAATAGTCCTATTATTACTGCTGTTTACAGTGCTGGGTTAGTTTTATTTGAACGATTACGATACGCTAAGTATTTAGCCTTATTAACCGAGACTAATCCTGACTGCATTGTTATTTGGAACGGCAATAAACTTCCAAATACGACCGTTGCTATGGCTGCAAAAGCATTAGGTGTTAAGCAGTTTTATTATGAAAATGGTTTACTACCCGGTACAAGCAGTTTAGACCCTAATGGTATTAACTATAATGCGTCGTTAAGCCGTGACCCTTCTTTTTACCTAAATTTTGACCCACAAAATAAGCTAAACTTTTGTGCGCCGGATTTAATTCCAAGAGCTGATCATAAAAAGCGCTGTGAATTTGAATGCGCCGATGTGCCAGAACGCTATATATTTGCGCCTTTTCAAGTACCTCACGATACTCAATTAGCTAGCTTTTCTCCGTGGATAAACTCTATGGACATGTTTTACGACGAGGTGATTAAAGCGGTCAAAAGCTTAAACGATCCAAGTTTAAAAGTGGTTTTTAAAGAGCATCCGTCGTGGCATAAACATTACGCTCATCTTTATGAAAAAGATCCGATTGCAATTTTTGCTAATGGAAATCAAACAAGTGATTTGATTAAGTGCGCTGAAGCCGTATTAACGATTAATTCAACGGTCGGCTTAGAAGCATTGCTGCTCAATAAACGAGTTTTAACTCTTGGACAAGCCTGTTACAACATTGAGGGTTTGGTAAAGCATGCAAGCACTGCAGAGCAGCTAGCAGAGAATATGAACGAAGTAGTGCAGGGCTGGCAACCAAATACATTATTAAAGGATAAGTTTTTTAGCTTTATTGAACATGTATATTGTATTCCTGGCGTTTGGAAACACACTGAAGATAAACACATTAAAGCGATTGAAGCGCGTTTTACGGGTAATGACGAGTTTGCTAAGTATCATGGTGATAAGGAATCGTAGTGAAAAACCTAATTAGCTGCCAGCAATTACAAACGCAACTTAATGACCCTGCATTAGTGATATTTGATGCAGGTATGCTGCGCCCAGGTGTTTTGGGTGCTTATTCGCCTCAAGCAATGCTGCCTAGCGCTAAACGTTTTGACATAAAAAACGAATTGGCCGATAGATCAAATCCCTTACCAAGTATGGTATGCAGCGAGCAGCAGTTTACCCACGTGATGCAAAATGCAGGTGTAAATAACGACTCGTTTATAGTTGTATACGAAGATGGCGGTTTATTTAGCGCAGCAAGAGCGTGGTGGATGTTTAAAGCTATGGGGCATCACAATGTTAAAGTACTCAGTGGTGGCCTTAAAAAGTGGTTAGAGAGCGATTACGCCACACAACAAGGTTATAGCAAAGCGTCAGGTAAAGGTGATTTTACGGCAAACTATAACTCTGCGTATTTTATTAATAGCCAACAAGTGGTTGACGTAATCGATGAGCCCAGCACTGCATTGCTAGATGCACGTGCTTATAAGCGTTTTACAGGCGAAGAAAGTGAACCCCGAAAAGGCATGCGTAGCGGGCATATCCCAAATAGTCGCTCGTTACCTTTTATGGATTTACTTAATAAAGGTGAAGCAAAACCACTTACTGAAATTAAAGCGATATTTAATGACGTGGTCGGGGATGCACAGCAGCTACAATTTAGCTGTGGCTCAGGTATTACAGCCTGTGTTTTAGCGTTATTTGCTACTGAATGTGGTTACAGTAATTTAAGTGTTTTTGATGGCTCGTGGAGTGAGTGGGGCGCAAGTGATTCATTGCCCATCGCCACGGGAGAAAAGTAGACGTGTTGGATATGTAAAGCTTGCTCACGTTAAAAACGCAGCGCCTCTAAACCTCTTTGTGAATAACAGCATTTAAAATATTACTCACAAGGAGAAGTGAAAGAGATGAAAATGAGAAGATAAAAACCAGTGCTTACTCGTATTTGAATACTATTTTTATGCAATCGCTTATTCTAAAAGCGCAGTGCCTCTAAACCTCTTTGTGAATAACAGTACTTAAAAATATTATTCACAAGGAGAAGTGAAAGAGAAGAAAATGAGAAGGTAAAAACCAATGTTTGCTCGTATTTGTATTAAATGGTTTTTATTTTCTAAAACCATAAGGGCAATTTTTACAACCATTTTTGCAGCACGAACCACGCTTTAAAAAAAACCACTTACTAAATATCATGTAACCACTTTGCATGGTGTAGTCGAGCCCTTCAATTAAATTGTCGTTACCTCTAAATTGTTTTGCAAAGTCTATTTGGGTTTTAATAGGTTGTGTATAAACACCCTCTAAAAAAGTATTTATTCTATTAAGCGTGCACTTGCGGCATAAACAACTTGTTGCTGTGATATCAAGCGGTAAAATAGCCGGCAGCTCATTGCACCAACACGCTGATATATCGTCTACATTACACGTTAGAGTACTGTGGCATTGAGTGCAGTTAAGTTCAGTCATTATAATTCTTTTTAGTAACAGTGAGCCAAGAATAACAAATATTATGAATACACAAAAAGCATTAGCTGAATTTATTACATTTGGTGAGCAAAGGGACGAAGCTATATCGGTTATCGTTTCAAGCCCTGCTGATAGCAATAAAACTCATTATACTCTCTCAACCGAGGTTTTAATTGATGTTCTTAAGCGCTGTTTAAGTAACGAAATAGACTTAGATGATTTAGAGCTTTGGGCAAACGTAATTGAATCGCGAGATGACATTGATTGTGCAGAGCACGAAGGTTTTATTTATGCACTCAGTAATAGTGAGCAAATGGGGGAGCTTAACCATCAAAAGATTGAGCAAATAGTTGCGTTAGTAAAAATTTGATTTGTTTAAAAGGCGAGGTGTAAAACCTCACCTACAATATATGCAATCCTGTAGGTGCGAATTTACTTCGCGCTCATGTAACGTGGCTTTGGTGTTTAAAAAGCGAGGTGTAAAAGCTCACCTACAAAAAAACCGCACTTCAATTGAATGCGGTTTTTTAAATTGAAGACAATCGTTTTAAGCGATTATTTATGATATCCCAAGCACGTTTCTACTTCGTTTTTAGAACCTAAAATAACGGCTACACGCTGGTGGATTGCATCAGGCTGAATATCCATAATACGCTCGGTACCGGTTGATGCGATACCGCCAGCTTGCTCTACTAACATAGCCATTGGATTTGCTTCGTAAAGTAGGCGTAATTTATTTGGCTTTTTAGGATCTTTAGTGTCGGTAGGGTAAGTAAACAAACCACCACGGCTAAGTACACGATGCACATCGCCCACCATTGCTGCAATCCAGCGCATATTAAAGTTTTTAGCGCGCGGGCCTGTATCGCCTGCTAGCAAATCATTGATATAGTTTTGCATAGCTGGTTGCCAATGGCGTTGGTTAGACGTATTAATGGCAAATTCGTTTGTATCAGCAGGGATTTCGGCAAAATCTTGTGTAAGTAAAAAGCTGCCTTGTGTTTTATCAAGGGTAAACATGCGCGTGCCTTTACCTGTAGTCAGCGCAAGCATTGTTGACGGGCCGTAAAGTACGTAACCTGCTGCAACTTGCTTGTGGCCTGGCTGCATGAAAATGCTTTCATCAGCAGCGTCTGAGCCTTCATGCGCTTCCATAATGGAAAATATAGTACCCACAAGTGAGTTAATATCGGTATTTGACGAGCCATCGAGTGGATCAAATGCCACTATAAATTTAGCGTCTGGGTTACCTGCTACTGTGTAGTCTTCTTCTTCAGAGGCGATTGCTTTAACCGTACCTGATTCCAGTAAAATATCTTTTAACAGCTGATTAGATAATACATCGAGCTTTTTTTGAGTTTCACCTTGAATGTTTTCATCAAGGGTTGAGCCCAATACGCCAGAAAGCGCGCCTTGACCAACGCGAAACGAAATTTCTTTACATGCCGCTAAAATTGTTCGAATTAATGATAAAAGTTCTCTTGAACAACCATCTTCAAGTAATACTGGAGGGAGTCTACGCATTCTATTTTCCTGATAACGTGTTAAAACCAATCATAATGTGAGAGAGATTAGCTTAGAGCGCTGAAATTCGTCTTAAATAACTGTATTGTTTAAATAGCACCCTATAATGGGACCACCTAATCGTACTTAAAACACAAATAACAAAGATAAGATTATGAAAAAAATACCACTACTAAGTTACATATTCTTTACTGTGCTGTGCTCTATCATAACTCAAGCGCACGCAGCAATTAAGTCAATTGATGAATTTACTACGCAAATGAATCATTTTCCGGGCTATTATTCGTTTTTTTACGATACCCAAAACGGAAAAGTATATTTAAAAGTTGATAAGTTTGAACAACAATTTTTACTGCAGCAAAGCTTGCCTTACGGTATTGGCTCTAACGACATAGGCCTTGATAGAGGTCAGCTTGGTAATACTCACCTTGTGCAGTTTGAGCGTTTTGGCGACAAAGTAATGCTGCGGGCTGTAAATACTTACTATCGTGCCAACACAAGTAACAAGGCCGAACAGCAAAGTATTAAAGAGGCGTTTGCATCAAGTATACTTGCTGGTTTTAAAGTAGTCGCAGAAGATAAAGCCACAGCACTTATTGATTATACGCCTTATTTATTAAGTGATGTACATGGCGTAAGCCGCACGCTTGCTGCACGTAAGCAAGGGAACTTTAGCCTTGATGAATCACGTAGCGCCGTTTATATGAATCGCTCAAAAGCATTTGTAAAAAACACCGAGCTTGAAGCCGTACTTACATTTAAAGGCACAAAACCAGGTGAATTTGTTCGCCAAGTAAGTGCCGACCCTTATGCGCTTACTGTTCATATGCATCATTCACTTATTCAATTACCAGATGATAACTACACGCCGCGCAAGTTTAATCCGCAATCAGGTTTTTGGAGTATAGAACATAAAGATTACGCAGCGCCGCTTGGTGAGTCACTGTACGTGCGTTATATACCGCGCCATCGTTTAACTAAAAAGGACTCAAGTTTACCTATTAGTGAGCCTGTTAAACCAATTGTTTATTACCTTGATCCTGGCGTTCCAGAGCCCGTTAAAAGCGCTTTGCTTGAAGGTGGAAAGTGGTGGAACGACGCATTTACGGCGGCAGGATATAAAAATGCATTTATAGTAAAAGTGCTGCCAAGTAGCGCCGACCCTATGGATATTCGTTACAACGTCATTCAATGGGTACACCGTGCAACGCGTGGTTGGTCATACGGTAGTTCGGTAATCGACCCACGTACAGGTGAAATACTTAAAGGGCACGTAACACTTGGCTCATTGCGTGTTCGCCAAGATATTTTAATAGCCGAAGCACTCGCTGCTCCTTATTTAAAAGGCAATGAAGTTGCTAAAAACTTGCAAGCAATGGCGCTTGATCGTATTCGCCAATTAAGCGCACATGAAATTGGCCACACGTTAGGTATTTCTCATAACTTTGCAGCATCGGTAGGGGATAGATCCTCAGTAATGGATTACCCACATCCGCTACTTAGTTTTAATGAACAAGGTAAGCTTGATTTAACGCGCGGCTATGCAACAGGCATGGGCGTGTGGGATACCCAAGTAATTAAATATGGCTATAGCGATTTTACTAACCAAGATGAAAGCGCAGAACTTGCTGCTATTTTAAAAGAGAACAAAGCCAAAGGCCTTGAGTTTATATCAGATAGTGATGCTCGTGCTAAAGGTGGCGCACATCCAACAGCTCATCTATGGGATAACGGCACTAATCCTTCTCAGGAGCTTTTACGAGTACTCGACGTACGTAAAAAAGCGCTTTCGCAGTTTGGTATTAATAATATTAAAACGGGTGATTCATTATCGCAATTAGAGGAAAAACTAGTTCCGCTTTATCTGTTTCACCGTTTTCAGGTTGAGGCTGCGGTTAAGCTTATTGCCGGTGTTGATTACGAATACGAAACACGCGGTGACTCACCCGTAAAAGGCGCACAAGTCGTTAATAAAAAAACACAGCAAGAAGCAGTAAACGCTATTTTTGAAACGCTTAAGCCAAGTAACTTATTACTTCCTGAATCTGTGTTATCGCTAATTCCGCCAAAAGCATATGGCGAGTCTAAATCGCGCGAGAGCATAGTTGGACGCACAGGGTTAACGCTCGATGCAATGGCATTACCCGAGGTTGCAGTGCAGCACAGCTTGTCGCTTTTATTAAATGCACAGCGTTTAAATCGCTTAGCGCAGCAACAAGCACGTAGTAATGACTTTTATAGTTTAGATGAGTTACTTGAGGAGCTATATAGCCAAGTGTTTAACGTGTCATCACCTAATACAATGACAGGTAAAATCACTCAGCGCGTGCAATTTTTAACAGCAAAAGCTATGGCTGATTTAGTAGCAAGCGATAGTGCAAGCCCTGAAGTGCAAGCGCAGTTACGTTACTACTTAGTTAAGTTGAGTGAAGACTTTAACCAAAACTCAATGCTGAGCCATACAAGTACTGGCGAGAGTGCGTTTAAGCAATATTTAGCTGAGCAAGTAAATCAGTTTTTAATTAAAGGGCAATGGCCAAACAACTTTAAAGTGCTGCCAATCCCACCGGGCTCACCAATTTAGAATAAAAAGTAGAAGCGCTTATTTTTAATCAATCATAAAGCAAAACACCGAGTATATTTATACTCGGTGTTATTTTATTCTAAAAACGAATACGTACACTAAGACTTTATTTGCACTAAATCGTAATCGGCCATACCAGGTACTATTGCTTGTAAGCGAGACTCGGTTACATCGAGTGCATTTAAACATTCGCAATACTCAGAAGCTTTAAGCTCTAATTGATGCGCCTTTTTTTGTAGCGACTTATCAATTTCTCTTGAGATAATATCCATGCGTTGGCCCATGTCGTTAATGCGATCTTCTATATTACCTTCGCGCGATTTGAACGCATCTCCGAGTGATACCAAAATAGCACCTAACGATCCATGCACTGCGGAGTGAATTTGCTGGCTGATCTCTTTAGTAAAAAAATCATCTATTTGCGAAAGTGACTGAGGGGCTATAAAAAAGAAGTCATCGCCGCGCTTAAACTTATCCATTAGCGCGCGCTCTACATACTTTAGTTGTGTTTTAAGTACTTCAGGTTCTTTGTCTGACATACCTTCAACTACGTGTTCAATAGCGCTTAAACCTAAGTTAACACCATCGGTAGCAAGGTTTACTAATTCGGGGACTGTGTGGCGAATACCATTACTAAATTGTTCGAGTACTTTGCTTTCGTCATCGCTTAAATCAACCCAATAACCACGAATAAACAGTTGGTTATTGTTATTAATTTGTACACGAGTCTGGCCTTTATCTAATATGCGAATCGCATCGTCAGTAATAATTAAACCATGACGTAATTCAACATCGCATTGGGCTTGAGCAAAGACACTGCTGCTTGAGAGCGCTATGGACAACGCCAATATCGAACGAGATAGAAACGCCATAAACACCTCAAAAAGACTAAAATGGAAGGCGAGTAGGTTAACAAAAAAACAACTTTATGCAAGGGAAAATAAACCTATCAACTATCCCACACAATAGCTGTATAGAGCGCAGCTTGATTTTTTAGATACGGCTATGTTGAGAAAAATAGATAGCACAACAAAGGACTTAGTATAAAGCTAAATAGGTAGTGTTAGCTCACATCTAAATAAGAACACGTGGTTTTAAAAATGAAGTTTAAAAAGATACAGCTATTTAGTTAATTAAGCTTTTAAGCTGACTCCAAATTTACTTTGGAGTCAGCTTAAAAGACTAGCGATTAAAAGCCAAAATCTCTAGTGTGAAACCACTATTAATCGAATTGCATCAAGTTGTAACTGCGTTTTTTCAATATACGTAGTTAGGTCGTTGCGTTGCTTATCGTAGAAGGTAATTTCTTCTTGGCGAATATTCGGGTTAATCTGCTTAAGGGCAACAAGTCGTTCTTGCTCTTCACTGAGTGACGTTTGCATTTTAACAAGCGACGCTGCACGAATAACTTCAAGTTTTTCTTGTGCCATATCTTTAGCGGTAGTAATCATAGGGTGAACAGCGCTTTGTAGTGCACCTGCAAGTTTACTTGCTGTTTGGCGGCCAACGGCTGATAACTGCTGATTAAAGCCTTCAAATGCCACATTCTCACCTAAATTATTACCTGCTTTATCAAGCAATATACGAATTGGTGTAGGCGGTAAAAAGCGACCAACCTGTAATACTTTTGGTGCCATTGCTTCTGCAACAAAAATAAGCTCAACAAAAAAGGTACCAGGCGGTAACTTTTTGTTTTTAAGCAATGCAACCGATGCGCTACCAAAGTCGTCGTCACAAATCATATCCATGGTGCCTTGCACCATTGGGTGATCCCAACTAACAAAGTGCACGTCTTCTTGCGAAAGTGCCGTGTCGCGATCAAAGGTAACGGTCATACCGTCTTCTTTAAGCGATGGGAATGATGGGTTTAACATATGCTCAGTTGGTTTTAAGATAATGGTATTTTCACCTTTATCTTCTTGGCTTACACCAAATGTGTCGAACACGTTGATCATGTAGCTTGGTAATTCAAACTGATTGTCGAGCTTTTCGATTTCAGCTACAAGTGAATCTGCAGCACCTTGACCCGATGAATGTAGCTCTAGTAAACGATCTCGTCCGCTTTCCATTTTTTTACGAAGTACTGCATTTTGCTGTGCTACTTGCTCAAGTAATGGATCGAGTTCGTCTTCATCGCAGTTATGCGCAGAAATATATTCAAGTAGATCATCACGGAACTCTTTATAAAGCATTTGCCCCGTTGAAGAGGTAGATTCGAATGCGTCTAGACCTTCGTTGTACCAACGTAGCAATACTTCTTGAGCGGTGTTTTCAAAATATGGCACATGAATGTTCACATCTTGTGTTTGACCTATACGGTCTAATCGACCAATACGCTGCTCTAGTAAATCTGGGTTCAGTGGTAAATCAAACAGTACTAAGTGATGCGAGAACTGGAAATTACGACCTTCTGAGCCAATTTCTGAACACAATAATATTTGTGCATTATCGTACTCGTCTGCAAAAAATGCAGCAGCGCGGTCACGCTCAATAATAGACATACCTTCGTGAAATACCGATGCTTTAATTGCTTCGCGCTCACGCAGTATTTGCTCAAGGCTGATAGCTGTTTCAGCTTTAGCACATATAAGTAGTACTTTTTCGCGCTTAAGCGTTTTAAGTGTCTCGATTAACCAATCTACACGTGGGTCAAATAAACCCCAGCTTGCGCTTTCGCCCTCAAACTCTTGAAATATTTTTTCGGGAAAAAGAGCGCGGTGTGCACTTAGTTCAGGGTTTTGAATGCCGCCCATATTACCGAGAACCGACATAGCCGTTTTATACTGCTTTGGCAGTGCCATAGGGTAGGCGTGTAATTTACGACTTGGGTAGCCATCAATGCCGCTGCGGCTATTTCTGAATAATATACGACCCGTGCCGTGGCGATCGAGCAGCATGTTAAGTATTTCTTTACGTGCTGGTAAATCACCTTGCTGTGCTTTTTCAAGAATATCAGTAATATCGGTTTCTTTTAATAGCTCAATTAGCGTGGCTTTGGCTGTGTCGTCTAGCCCTTGCTCTTGCAGTAATTGATTTGCAGCTTCAGCAACGTCTTTATAATTTGCTTCTTCTTCTTTAAACACGTCGTAGTCGTAAAAACGGTCAGGATCGAGTAACTGTAAACGTGCAAAGTGACTGCTGTGACCAAGTTGATCAGGCGTTGCTGTAAGTAAAATAAGGCCAGGAATATCTTGGCTAAGCTCTGCCATACGTTGGTATTCTGAGCTTGGCTTGCCGTTATTTATACTTAGGTGATGGGCTTCATCTATAACTAGTAAATCCCAATCAGCAAGCGTTGCTTGTTCAAACCAGCGTTTTTTCTTGGTTAAAAACTCAAGACTGGTAAGTACCAATTGCTCTGTATCAAACACGTTTGGTGAATCTGCAAACGCTTCGTCGCAGCGTTCTTCATCAAAAATAGAAAAATGTAAGTTAAAGCGGCGTAGCATTTCTACTAACCATTGGTGCTGTAGATTTTCTGGTACAACAATAAGTACGCGGCTCGCACGACCACTAATAATTTGTTGATGTAAAATCATGCCTGCTTCAATTGTTTTACCAAGGCCTACTTCATCTGATAAAAGTACGCGTGGTGCAAAACGTTTGCCCACTTCTTGGGCAATGTAAAGCTGGTGCGGAATAAGATTAGCACGTTGACCAATTAAGCCTTTAATAGGCGATTGTTCACGTTCAAATTTATGTAACCACGTTTGGTAGCGAAGTGTATAGCGATCAAAACGATCGACTTGGCCCGCAAATAAACGATCTTGTGGTTTATTAAACTTAATAAAATGATCTAAAAAGGTTTCTTTAAGCTTGGCAGTTTCGCCGTTATCAACACGGGTGCCGTGATAACACAGTAACTCACCTTGTACTTCAATAGACTCTACTTCTAATTCCCATTCTTCAACGCTTTTGATCACATCGCCAGGATTAAATGCCACACGGGTAACCGGTGCTTCTGCCGAAGAATAAACACGGCTCTCACCACTGGCAGGAAATAATATGCTGACCTGACGGCCTTCAATGGCAACAACGGTGCCTAATCCTAAATCTGACTCTGTATCACTGATCCAACGCTGACCTAAGGAAAAATTCATGTATGTCTCGTCTATGATGAAAAAGGCGGCTATGTTACCTGTAAGCTAACACCACTGCAAGGCGCTATTTGGCTCACTTTTAATTAATTTTGTAAGTGTTAATTATTACTATTAAAACAACTTGTTTATGACTCTTTTTTAGGTAAATCAAAACTAATTACAGTTTGTAATAAAACGGACTTTTATGACAAATAGACTAAACTTACATTATGCCTTGGCAATTAAGTATTGCAGGTTTAAGTTTTGCCCGTTTTACTTAGTTATTTTGGTATAGCATAAAAATCATAAAACGTAAGGAAAGTGCTATGGAAAAAGCTTCGAACCTTGAAAGTAAAATGTATGTGCTAGATACCAACGTACTACTTCACGAACCCCTCGCTTATTTGTCTTTTCAAGAACATGACGTTGTAATTCCGATGACAGTGCTTGAAGAGCTCGACCACATAAAAGACAGAAAACACGACGTAAGCCGCGATGCGCGCGTCGCTATTCGTGGATTAGATGAAGTACTTAAAAATGCAACGCCCGAGCAAATGCTACAAGGCGTGGCGCTGCCGAGTAACAAAAAGGGAAAAGCGAGCTCTGCAGGTACCCTCATTATTGTAAACGACCATTTATTTGCCGACTCCATTTCTGGTCTGCCGGGTAACGAAAACGACCATCGTATTATTAATTGCGCCGTGTATTTACAAAAGCAGCACAGTGATTCAAAAGTTATATTAGTAACAAAAGACATAAACATGCGTTTAAAGGCCAAAGGCGCAGGGCTTAAATATGTTGAGGATTACCGTACCGATCAACTTATTGACGATATCAGCTTACTCACTAGTGGTTATAAAAAAATTGAAGGTGATTTTTGGGACCATGTAGGGGAATGTAACACGCAGCAACACGGACGCGATACGTTTCATCATGTACCTAAAAACTTAATACCTGATGTATTTTGTAATGAATATTTACTTGATGGAGGGGATCAGTTTGCGGCGCGTGTTAAATCGTACGATAACGAGCACATAACGCTCAAAGATATTGGTGTTGAGCGTTTAATGCATCAACAAGCATGGGGCGTTAAGCCCAAAAATATTTATCAGGGAATGGCGCTTGATGCGCTGCTAGATACAAGTATTGAACTTGTTATTTTAACAGGACCAGCAGGGTGCGGTAAAACCTTGTTAGCACTTGCCAGCGCCCTTGAAATGGTCATCGAAAAAGGTATTTACGATAAAGTAATAGTCACTCGTAATACGCCAGAAATAGCAGAGTCCATTGGCTTTTTACCAGGCACTGAAGAGGAAAAAATGGCGCCATGGCTTGCAGCCATTACCGATACGCTGGAGGTATTGCACAAAGGCGACGAAAATCCGATATCAAGCCGAAACTACATTATGGAGAAGGCTAATGTTCAGTTTAAATCGGTTAACTTTATGCGTGGGCGTAGCATTCAAAATGCGGTGGTCATTTTAGATGAGAGCCAAAATTTAACGGCATCTCAACTTAAAACGATTATTACCCGCTGCGGCGAAGGTACTAAATTAATTTGTACGGGTAACTTGGCGCAAATTGATAGTAACTATTTAACGCCAGTAACATCGGGCTTAACGTACATAGTAGAGCGCTTTAAAAACTTTGAAGGCAGCGCAACTATAAACCTCAACGGTGTTGTACGTAGTCGCTTAGCGTCATTTGCAGAAGAAAATTTATAACTTGCGCTTAACAAATTGGCTCGATAGTCTATCGATTGATTTTCGAGCCAAATGGCAGGCAGTACATTGAATTTTTTACCTCTGAAGCATTATTATCGTTCATTATTCATTGCGCTTTTAGTGCCATTGATTGTCGCTTTTTTACTGTGCTTGCACTTATATAATATAAAGCTTGAGCGGGCGGTTGAAAAACGCGAAGCCGATTTTACGAATGTTTCAGCACAGGTTACTCATGGGATGGAGTCGGTGAGCAATCTACTTACCACCATGTTTAGCTTATACGAACAAACGACCTATCCAAAAATAAACCAAAGCTTACTCGAGGGCATAAATCAATATGATGGTTACTATTACCGTCACTTTAGTGAGCAAGGCACTGAAATTGTAGGTAAGGGGGAGTTTGCGTTATCTGCTAAGGCATTAATGCAGTGGCAGCAGGCTATTACATTAGGGCCTTCGTTTAATACAACGCTTGCATTAATGCAGTCGTTGTCTGCTGTAGCGTATGTTGATAATAATGGTTTTGCTTATGTAAGCAGGCGCAACAAAAGCCAAAGTTTAATGCTTACTGAAATTCTAAATGGAAAATTCAAGCCAAAATTTTCACCAAACAAACTTACTTCAAGTCCCATTGTTAAAGTGAATGATAAATCGTATTTTGCTATTGGCCGACAGCGAAGCACTGGCTCAGCCGATTACATTATTTTGATTTATGATGTTCAGGCAATTTCTGGGTGGTTAAAAAAGGTTTCACCGAACAGTGGTGAATACGTTTTTATGAACCAATCACATCAAGTTATCGCCAGCTCTAAACAGTTAATAGAGCAAGCAACAGCATTAAAAAATTATTGGCCTGATTTGGCCCAGCACCACAGTAAAAAAACAGTCTTAACTAGTGATAGTAATTACTTTATGCAGCCTATGGATGAGTTACCTATTCACGCAGCATTTTACGAGCACAAACCTCAATTAATAAGCCCAATTAAGTATGAAATACTATTAGAGTTTGCATTTTTAACGCTATTTTTAAGTATTATGTTTGGCGTGTTTTTTTGGTTAAGCCAGCGCATTTTTATTAAGCCAATGACTCACTTAATGTCGTACCTAGAGAGTAACGGTACACAGCAAGAAGTGCAGCTCGATTATAAAGTACCGCTGAGCTGGCAGCCTTGGTTTTCTAAAGTGAAGCGTGTATTTACTAAAAACAAACAGTTAGTTGATTCATTACAAAGTGCAAATAAAGCTCTGGACGACCAGGTTCAGTTGCAATCAGAAAAGCTAAGCCGCAGTTACGAAGCAAAAGAGCGTCACTTGGCTTTGCTCAACACTATGCTAAACAGTGTGCCAGATCTTATTTATTTTAAAAATATTGATGGATCATTCTTAGGATGCAATAAAGCATTTGAGGCGTACATCGGTAAAGATCAAACTGCATTAGTCGGTAAATATGTAGATGATTTAGGTGATAACGATCAACAAATAAATGCGCTTGAAAAACAAGTATTACAAAATAGAAACAGTGTTGAACAGCGAATAGAAACCGATAAAAAAACGTATCAACTTACTATTGCACCTTTTTATAACGAGCACCAACATCTGTTGGGGACTATGGGTATTGGTCGCGATATTACCGAACAGCAACAAGCATTATTGGCCTTAAAAGCATCAGAATCTAAATTTAGAAGTGCGATTGAATTTGCGGCTAACTGTGTGGTTTTACTCTCGCTTGAGCACACAATATTACAAGTAAATAAAGCGGCAAGAAAGCAGTTTTCTGAACAGTCAGTACTGGTTGGTGAGCAGTTAAAAGCATTGTTTGACGATACTCAATGGCAGCAAATAAAAAGCACTTTAGCGCAATTGCTAGATGACAAAAAACGCGTATACCACTTAACGCTTGCTCAAGGGCGCTTAACAAGTTGGTTGCAACTGAGTGTATCGCTGGTATGGGATGAAAACCGCGACCCAGCTTATTATGTTATTCACATTCAGGATGTGAGCGCATTAACTAAATCAAAACTAGATGCCGAACGAGCAACCCTTGCTAAAAGTCGCTTTATAGCCAATTTAAGTCATGAAATACGCACTCCTCTTAATGCTGTTTTAGGGCTGCTCGATATGCTTATTGAGCAAGGATTAACGCAAAAGCAATTACAACAAACGGATCAAGCTAAGCATGCAGCACAAAGCTTGTTACTAATGCTCAATAGAATGCTTGATTTTGCACGCATAGAAAGTTCGCAAACCGATTTAAAACAAGCATCTTTTAGCATGGTTGAGCTGGTGGATATCTGCGAAAGTTTAACGGCTCCATTGTGCGAAGGAAAAGGTATTGAATTTGTTATTGATATTGACCCGTTAATAGCGACTGATTTGATATGCGACAGTATACGTTTACAGCAAATATTAGGTAACTTATTAACAAATGCTGTTAAGTTTACGAAAACAGGTTCTATCACTTTAAAAATGGAACTTATTGAAAGCGATAGCCTAGAGCAACAGCATATTTGCTTTAAAGTAATTGATACCGGTATGGGTATAGATGAAGCCGATCAGAGGCGTTTATTTGACGCCTTTACGCAAGGTGATGAGTCTTCAACACGTATACATCATGGTGTTGGGTTAGGTTTAGCGATTGTTAAACATGCGGTGTCATTAATGGGAGGGGAGATTGCTTTAAAGAGTAAAAAAGGCCATGGCTGTGAGTTTTACTTCAGCGTTAGCTTTTTGGTTGATAGCACTAAAAATACAATGTTGCCGACTAATACATTGGCTATTTTATCGGATCAAAGCAAAGAACTTAAGCAAGTAACAAATGCTTATGCAGAGCTTGCTAATATTAATTTAGATGAAGTACTCAAATACCCAATTAAGCTCTCCAATACTCAGCAAATAATAATCGATGCGGCCGATTTACCTGCACTTTTAAATGTTGAAGCAATTAATGATTCGTTATCAGCTAAAGAAACATCGGTAATTATTATTAATCATCAGCACACACTTAATTTACCAACAAGTGAGCATTTAGCTGCGCATCACGTTAAAGCATCGGCATTGGGACAAAGGCTATTTAGCTTGAACTCTCAGCAACAGCCTAAAGCTAGTACCAATGCCGTAATATATAATATTGCTGAAACTAAAGTTGATATATCGGGTCTACTTGTATTAGCCATTGATGATAATCAACTTAATTTAGAAATAATTAGCAGTGTATTACGCCAAGCAAACGTAAGTGTTGTTACCGCTTTAAGCGCATCTATCGGCATGGAATTATTGCAAGTTTTAAAGCCTGACTTAATATTGATGGATGTGCAAATGCCGCAAATAGATGGCTGCCAAGCTACGGCTTTAATTCGTCAACAGTTTGACGCAAAGCAACTGCCTATTTTTGCTTTAACGGCTCATTGTGAACCCGCTGATATTGAACGTTCTTTAAAGTGCGGTATGAATAAGCATTTAACTAAACCAGTTGTTGCTAAGGTACTTATTGATGCAATTGCCGATTTAAACTTAGTTAAACCAAGCTTTTTTGAAAAATCATTCGCATTAACGCAGTTTAGTATGGATGAAAAGCTCCTCAATACAATGATTGGTAAATTTGCTAATTTATGCGAAACCCAGCTATTGCAAATAGAAGAAACAACCAATAAGGATGATTTGGTACGCTTAGTGCATAGTATAAAAGGTGTAGCAGGTAATTTAGGTTTTAGACGATTGTCTCACTGCGCTTTATTGTGTGAAAGAACACTTAAAACAACTAACAAGCCTGTTGAAATAACACTGAAAGAGCTTATTATGCAGTTAGAACAGGTAATTGTTTTTATAAAAGGGGTAGGGGCTAGGGATGTCGAAAAGAGCTAAAGTACTTATTGTAGATGATGATCCAATCAACAGATTAGTACTTGAAAAAACACTTAAAGTAGAACACGAGGTATTCTTAGTTGAAAGTGGTGAAAAAGCACTGACCTTTGTAAAAACTGCGCAAGTTGATTTAATTATCCTTGATGTGATTATGCCAGGAATTGACGGCTATGAAGTGCTTGTGCAACTTAAAGAAAATCCGATAACTCAATCGATCCCCGTTATATTTATATCAGCTAATCGTAGCCATGATGACGAAGCTAAGGGCCTAGAGCTCGGTGCTATGGATTATATCACCAAGCCATTTAGCCCTTCTATTGTGCGTGTTAGGGTTCGTAACCAATTACTTATAAAGCAAAAAAATGATCTGCTAGAAATGTTAGCCTCAATCGACGGCTTAACTGAAATCCCAAATAGACGCTACCTAGACGAAAACTTAGCTCGTGAATGGCGCCGAAGTAAACGCAGTGGAACCCCGCTATCAGTGTTACTTATGGATATAGACCACTTTAAGCGTTACAACGATTGCTACGGACATCGTGCTGGCGATGAATGTTTAAAGGATGTTGCACAAGCACTCGCAGCTCAATGTGAACGTGGTAGTGACTTTATAGCTCGTTATGGTGGTGAAGAATTTGCAGCTGTATTACCTGGAATGAATAGGCATGAAGCTATGGAGTTTGCTAATAAATTACGCAATGCTGTAAATGCTTTGAATATAGAACATAAAGGCTCATTAAATGCAGACCACATCACTATTAGTATAGGTATTGCCACTACTCAAAGTGGAAAAGTGTATGCTGAGCAAGCGTTATTAGAAGAGGCCGATTTAGGCCTATATGCCGCTAAAGATGCAGGGCGAGATAGAATAGTTGCACTCTAAAAACTTAATATACAAAAACGCCAATATTCATATATTGGCGTTTTTGTATCAAACATTTTTTATTGGTTACTGCGTGATCATACCTAAAGCGGTTTCACCAATGCCCACTAACTTATCATTTTTAAATACAAGTGGCGTACATTCATCTTTCGTTGTTTTAGAATCTGAATGCTTGCTATGAGTTACATAAAAAAGTACTTGGTATACATCGTCATCTTTTTTTAATAGCTCTGTGAAATTAGGCGTTTTTAATTGCGTCAAAACAGATTGGTAACTGCTATCCATTTTTAGCTCTGATATAACTTCACGATTATTTTTATGTTGTGCTTGCCAGCTAGATGAATTCTTACCAGCCCAATGAGTCTCAGCTTCACCATCTGATACGGCAATAACACAGCCTGTTAAAAATGGAGCGATTAAAGCGGCTGCTAAAAGTGATTTTTTCATTTTTATTTACCTTAATAAGATTTTTAATTGGTTATTAGCTGTATTAAAGCAAAGAGTAGACCATATTTATAAGTTGTTATTAATCAGTTTGTTAAGGGGGTTAAGCTGTTTTTATCTAATAAAATATTAAATGTATTAGTAAAAACAGCCATTTTTTAGCTTATTTGATTACTACAATAAAATCACTACACCAAGCGGTTACGTGATTCGCCTTTATTAAATGCAGCAATATTTAAACTTACTTCATTAATTAAACGCACAATAGATTCGGTGCTTGCCCATGCTATATGTGGAGTAAGTAAAAGGTTATTACCTTTGTAATTAGCAAGTGGGTTTGAAAGCTCAGCAGGTTCTTTAGTTAGTACATCAACACCGGCTCCAGCAATTAGGTTTTGCTCAAGTGCTGTAGCTAAGTCGGATTCGTTAATAATTCCACCACGTGCTGTATTAATAATTATAGCGCTTGGCTTCATCATTTTAAGCTCATTAAGTGCAATTAAATCACGTGTTTCATCTGTTAGCGGGCAGTGTACGCTGATTATATCGGCTGTTTTAATGACGTCTTCAAAAGGCGTACGACCGTCGCGACATTTAACACCTTTGCGCTCTGCAACAATAACATTTGCGCCAAATGCCTCAGCCACTTTAGCAACGCCTTTACCTAGCGTACCACCGCCTATAATGGCAAATGTTTTACCTTGTAAGTCGTTAAAGCTGTAATCGAGTATGCAAAACATTTCACTTTTTTGCCACGCGCCTTGCTGGCAATCCGCCTGATAGCGGTGTGTGTTACCCAGTAAGTTAGTAATTAAAGAAAACGTATGTTGAACAACAGAAGGTGTTGAATAGCCAGCTACATTAGTTACGGCAATACCAAATTCTTTAGCGGCTTCTAGATCAACATTATTAGTACCAGTTGCACTTACGCAAATTAATTTAAGCTGTGTAAGTTTGCTAATAGTGTCGCGATTTAAAACTGCTTTATTAGTGATTAATACATCAGCGCCTTGGCAATGTTCAATAACTTGCTCTGGGCTAGTAAGTTCATAAGTCGTTAATTTACCAAGTTGTTCAATACCAGTAAGAGACGTT
Organism: Pseudoalteromonas sp. NGC95; assembly: GCF_015864705.1. Classification (NCBI taxonomy): domain Bacteria; kingdom Pseudomonadati; phylum Pseudomonadota; class Gammaproteobacteria; order Alteromonadales; family Pseudoalteromonadaceae; genus Pseudoalteromonas; species Pseudoalteromonas sp. NGC95. The sequence goes on along the minus strand of NZ_JADYWR010000002.1, from coordinate 95,316 downwards.
TTAGCTAACGTTGCGTTATCAAGAATAGTAATGTTCATTATGAGCCCTAAAATAAGTGGATCTGAAAGAGTTAAAATCGTAAAAAGATGCCTACGATCCATCAAAAATCTAAAATACGAGCTTAAGGTACTACGAAAGAAAGGCTTTGTTAATGGTATTACTACCAAATGATTAGAGGGCTTTGTATTAGTGGTCTGCCCACTAGCAGATTGAGAACATGGTATTTTGCTAGACTGATCAGATTTTTGCACTTTTAAGCAAGCTCATGGTCATAGAAGGTAATTAAACTCGGCTTTAAAACAAGTTGCTAAAAATAAAAATCGTTTTTTTGGTTATTTCGCATTTTAGATTGGCTGAGTTATAATCGGATATAGACATAAACGGTGCGCTTTGGCGTACCGTTTTTTAACATTGTAGATGTAGTAATGAGTGAATTAGAAGATAAATACGCAGATATACGCCCATACAACGACGACGAAGTTGCGGCGTCGCTTACACGTTTAATTAACGATGATGCGTTTATTGATGTAATAGCAAAGTATAATTTACCGCGCTTTTTATCGGCAGTGCCTTTTATTGCGCGTCCAATGGTAAGAAGTCAGTTACGCAAAAAATGGGGCAAAGTAAGCACCGTTGAAGATGTGCAAAATGAAGTGGCACAATACTTAGATAAACTAGTGAAACGCACCACATCAAAAGTTACCTTTTCTGGGTTAGAACAGTTAGATGCTAACCAGGCCTATTTATTTATTTCAAACCACAGAGACATAGTGCTTGATCCTGCATTAGTTAACTGGGGTTTATACCAACATAAAATGAAAACAGTGCGTATTGCTATTGGCGATAATTTATTGCAAATACCTTACATTACTGAGCTTATGCGTCTAAATAAAAGCTTTATAGTTAAGCGCTCTGCTAAAGCACCAAAAGAGATGCTAAAAGCACTGACTCAATTATCGTCATACATTTACGATTCTGTGGTCGGTGGAAATTCTATTTGGATTGCGCAAAAAGAAGGGCGTGCAAAAGACGGTTTTGATCAAACTGATCCTGCGCTTTTAAAAATGCTGCAATTAAATGGGCGTAAACAAAAGAAAGAGTTTGGCGATTATATTAAAGAGTTAAAAATAGTGCCTGTTTCTATTTCTTATCAATATGAGCCGTGTGCAATTGCTAAAGCCAAAGAGCTTTACCACAAGCAGCATCATGGTGAGTACGTTAAATCGGCTGGTGAAGATATTGCGAGCATTGTTGAAGGCTTTAGTACTGCTAAAGGGCACGTGCATTTAGCATTTGGGCAACCAATTGAATCTAAATGTGATAGTGCTGAAGAGCTTGCTAAAACAATTGATAGGCAAATTGTTGATTCGTTTTATTTACACCCAGGCAATTACATCGCTGGTGGTTGTAAAGATGCGGTAATAGACTCTCCTGATACAGCGACATTTGAACAACGTTTAGCTTGTGTACCTGAAGAGTTAAAACCATTAGTGCTAGCTATGTATGCTAAGCCATTTCACCGTAAAACAGAGATAAATACTAATAGCTGTGAACATTAATACTCACAGCTCAATGAAACTAAGCAGCAATTAAATTGCTGCTTTTTTTTTGCTCAAAAATAACGCTATACTAATACCTCCTCTTCAACTGGGCGGTACTTATGCATGCAACAAATTGAAATATTTGATATTCCAAGTCCTTGCAAGAGTATTTGCTTAGTTAATAACAGAGGGTATTGCAAAGGGTGTTATCGTAGTCGGGATGAACGCTTTTCGTGGAATACCTTAACTAACGACCAAAAAAAGAAGGTGCTTAGTTTGTGCCAGCAGCGCTACAAACGTTATCTTCAAAAAAAGCAGCAAAATGCAGTGCCAAGCACACAGGCGCAGCAGCAAGGGTTCGACTTTTAAAAGCTTAATCCATACTTGGCTCTTAGTGCGTACACAGTGCCATTGTTAGTTAAGTTAATTAATGACATTTTAAGCTTTTCTACCAAGTTTTCATTACGCTTATTTAAATAATGATAAAGCGGATAAGTATTCAGCACTTCTTTTACAAAGCAACCTTGAGGTGAAGGTAGCTCATTGTTTTGCATTATAAAGTTAATCATTAAAGCTCCCTGTACTTTTTTCTGAGCAAGCAAATTAAGTTGGGTATTCATGCTTTTAACTTTAATAATATTCCCTGCAAACTGTGTGCTTGCTAAATAATGTTCTTGGACAGGGTAGCCATCAACAATTGCGACGCTATCGAGCTGTTCTAAACTGCTAGGTAAACAGTTTTTATACAATACTAAGTCAAACTTAAAGAGCTCATAATCGACCCTAATTAAGTTTTCGTAATTTTTTTCAACGCTTGCATCTCTTCCTAACTGCCCATCAAGTACGCCATTATTTGCAGCTAGCAAAGCATTTTGGTGACTAAAATCGATTATATGTATTTTAAAACCGATATCTGCGTATGCTAACTTTAATAACTCTAAGGCATAATCAGCTTGTGGTGTACTTTGCGGACGATTAAAAGTGAGGTTGTATTGATGACTAAAACAAGAGGCACTAAAAAATAAATTTACCAATAATAACAAGATACTAAAATGTCTATTCATTATCAGTTCCAATTACTACAGAAATAAATAAAATAAGACGCGTATAATAACAAGGAGATTACCTCTTGCCCAGTTTCGGGGTTAATCAAATAATTTTAAAAGCGAATGAGGAAGTATTGTGAGTTTTAATTTATGCCTATTGCCACGTGAAGAAAAATACCAAATTCAGTTAGATTATGAAGCGTCTTTTTGGGCGTATCAAATTAAGCGAAATAAAAAAACGAGAGAGCAAGTTTATAATACAATCCATAGCCGTCCAATGGCTGAACAAATGGTTTTGAAGCAAAAATTTGAGCAATATTTAGCGCTAATGCTTAGCTAAGTGTTGATATAAAAATGTATACAGTTGAGTTGCTGGATGGGCTAAAAGTTCCACTCGTTAATAAATTTTATAAAAAACATAATGTAAGAGGGCGGGCTAATAAACAAGATAAGGTATGGGTTACTTACTATAATAATGAAATAGTTGCAGCATGTAGGCTGCAAGATAAAACAGAGTTTTTATTTTTATCTACCGTGTTTGTTGCGCTGGAACATCGCGGTAAAGGTGTTGCTAAACAGCTATTATCAACACTCTTAAAGTCGCAAGATAAGATGATTAATACCTTCGCATATAAAAACGTAGTTGATTTATATTGTGCTATTGGTTTTAACCAGGTGTTAACATATACTCTTGCTTTACAAGTACTTTTTGATACTTACAAACATCGAAATATAGTCGCTCTAGAGTACCCATAATAATAAATAATAATATGGAATAAGCATGAGTAAATGCGTTAATGGGATTATTAGTTGCTTTGTAGTTTTAATAACTATCCTAAGTTGCCAAGTAGGCGCACAAGTAAAACGTTTATCTCCAAGCGAAGGCTTATCGCAAAGCTACGTTAATACAATGCTTATCGACACTAATGGTTACCTTTGGCTTTCTACTGAGGCTGGGCTTAATCGTTATGATGGCTATCAAGTTATTCCAATAAACGGCCCTAATGGTGAATTAGAAGAAGCGATCATTGATCGTATTTACCAAGACCCTCAAGGGCACATTTGGATTGCCTCGTTACTTGCAGGCCTATTTAGGTACGACCCCGTAACAGATTCATATCAGCAATTTCTAGAAAAACCTACCAGTGAAGAAGAGATTATCAATCAGTCTGTGTTTAGTATGGTGGCCGTTGATAAAAAAACACTTTGGATTGGGCGAGGCCGCGACTTTGCAAAGCTTGATATAGCAACCGGAAAAATCACAACTATTTTTGAGCTTCCGGCTAAATATAAAAATACCCTTGTGAGAAAGCTATTTGCTTACAATGGTTATATATTTATAGGTACAAGCCATGGCGCATACGTATTTGATATTGCTACAGAGCAAGTTAGACCCCTGCAGCACTTAAAAGGTGAAGCTGAGCATATTTACCAAAATAATGTTAAGTCGTTCGCATTAGGTGAAAATAAACAGTTGTTAGTAGGGGCGGTCCAAGGTTTATACGAAGTTGATATTAGTAACTTATCAAAAATGTTTGAACGCCCAGATTTACCTTTTAAAAGTAAAGTATTACTAAGTGACCTAAATGTTTGGAGCATAGTAAACGAACACGGAACAATAGATTTAGCTACCGACAAAGGCTTGTTTAAATTTGATTTAAACACCGGGGAGATGATTAAAAACACTCGAATAGCCCAAAGTAAGTACACACTTGCCGATACCAGTATTATTGATATGGCAAAAGATAAATCGGGTGGTACGTGGGTTGCGACTAAGACTGATGGTGCGTTTTACTTATCTCACGACAGCTATCATTTTAATAATGTCGATGGCACTTTGCTCGGGGGGGATGGTTTATCGCATCACTCTATCTGGGGAATTACCGAATATAAAGACAAGCTTTGGCTTGCAACGCATAACGGTATTACCGAGGTTGATTTAAAAACAAATATTGGTAAAGCTTATTTAAAAGATTACAAAGTCGACTTACTCACCACTGAGTTTACCGTATATGAAATAACGCCTTATAAAAATAATTTATGGCTTTATACGAACCGTGGTTTGTTTATTTTTGACCCTGTAACGCATCAAGTTAGCGAACCTAAAGTACATAACCCTGCTAATCAGGAGCTAATTACCGGTAGGGTACATGGCGTTACATTAATGCCAAATGGCGATCTATACTTTGTGCACTCAGATCATGGGGTATTTATATACAATATAGATTCTCAAGTAATAACGCGTTTGGGTGGCCAGTTTGATCAATTTGAACCCTTTTTAGCCCATGGTTTTTTACCTGCGCTGAGCAATAAACCAGATTCACCATTATTTTTTAATGCCGGTATTTTATACCAAGTAAACCCAAGTGATTTAGCACTTAAAATGATTTATAAAGTGCCAAAACAGCATGAAAACGTAGCCATTAGTGTGCTTTCTTACTTAATTGATAACAACAATATATTGTGGATATCACTTTCTAATTTCGGCTTAATAGGCCTTGACGCATCTACCTATCAATTAGTCCATACAATCGATTTAGAGAGGAATAAATTAGGCACTCTGCTATACGATATGGTGCTAGATGATGATGGCATGATCTGGATGAGTAGCCATAAAGGCATTTGGCGATTAAACCCAGAAACACTTCATTTTCAGCAATTTTCTACATCAGAAGGGCTACTCTCTGCTGAGTTTAATAGCAACGCCATGGCACAGCTTAAAGATGGCCATATTGCGTATGGTAGCTTAAAAGGTTTTACTTATTTTCATCCAATGGAAAACCAAAACTATCAGTCGCTTATTGATCACGTAAATATTACGCGAGTTGATTTAATGTCACGAGATTTATCGCTTGATTTAAAACAACCGCTCAACGAGGTTGTGTTAAACCATGATGATATAGGGCTTGAAGTTGCATTTTCGGCCATGGCATTTAGTAATCAAGAACGCATCATTTATGAGTATCAACTCGATAACGGACAAAAAAGTTATACCCGAAATAACAACCGTGTATTGTTTCCAAAATTGAATCCAGGTAATTATCAATTAAAAGTTTGGGCTAAAGACCCCCTGACTGGCGAATATACCTCGCCTGCTATTTTAAAAATAAAAGTAAAGTATCCACTTTGGCGTGCACCTTATTTTATGGTGCTTTACGGCATGCTGTTTATTGGCTTTGTTGCTATGTGGGTTATGCGCCGTAATAAAATTCAGCGTATTTTATTGGCAGCAAATAAAGAAAGTAAAGAAAGCGAAGCGCGTTTAAAGCTAGCGCTTGAAGGCAGCGAATCGGGTGTTTGGGATTGGGAATCAAGTAATCCAAGTATTTACCAACCTCGCTTAGCGAGTGAGTTAGGCTACGAAAATGAAACCGTGAGCCTAGATGAATATTTATCTAAAATTCATCCGCAAGACAAACAGCTATTTCGCTTAGAGTGGCTTGAGTTTTTATCTACCGATAAAGGTTACTTTAATTGCACCTACCGCCTGCGCCATGCAAAAGGCTATTGGCGCTGGTATAAGGATTTTGGAAAAGTCGTTGAGTGGGATGATAAAACGCCACAAAAAGTAGCGGGTACCTACACAAATATGACCCGTGAGATGGTGTTTGAAGAACACGCTTTACTATTTACGGCAGCATTTGAGCAAACACGTGATTGGGTGTTTATCCTCGATAAAAATTTAAATATTCGGGCTTCTAATAAATCACTGCAAACTGCCTTTAACTTCTCTGCTGAGTCGTTATCTAGTCGAGCATTAAATTTAGGTATATCGCGCAGCAATCGTTTTGATTATTTACGTATAATGCAAAAGCTATCTATTGGAGAGCACTTTTCGTGTGAAGATAGTGTAGTTTTAGCAAGTGGTGAGCCACGCCATGTACTTGTGAAAATAAGTGCAGTGGCCGATAACGAACAGCGCCTTAATAGCTATGTCATTATTTTAACCGATATAAATGCACAAAAATCAGCCGAAAATGAGCTGCACTTATTGGCCAACTACGATGCCTTAACAGGGTTGCCAAATCGTACGTTATTTAATGACCGCGTTGAACACGCCCTTGAGCAAGCAAAATTTCACGAATGTAAAGTCGCTTTATTACATATAAATATTAAGCGTTTTAAATACTTTAATGACTCTTTGGGGCATGCAGTTGCTGATGAGCTAATTAAAGAAGTCGCTGAGCGTTTAAAATGCTCCTTGCGTCCATCTGATAGTGTTGCTCGATTTGGTGGCGATGAATTTGTAGTACTGGTGGAAGATATTCAGCAAATCGAACAAGTACTCATTATATGCACTAAGTTGATGGATTGTGTGAATCAAAATATTACGATTAATGGCCAAGTTGTAAACGTTAATTTAAGTATTGGTGTGTCTATATCACCAGATGATGCACAGCAAGGCTCTGCGCTTTTAAAAGCTGCGAGCATAGCGTTATATCATGCAAAAGACTCTTTAGAGGGGCGTTATCAGTTTTATAAGCAAGAGATGAATCAGCATGTTCAAAGAGCGCTGCATCTTGAGTCTCAGCTAACTAAAGCGTATCAAGAAGAAGAATTTTGTAATTACTACCAGCCTATCATTAACGCTGAAAGTCAAAAAACAGAAGGCTTTGAAGTACTGCTGCGTTGGCCTGAAAATAAGCTTGTGCAAACTCAAGAGTTTTCGGTGGCAGCAGAAGGTATAGGCCTAATTACAAAAATTATGCTGCAGACTTTTGCGCGCGCTTTATTAGAGCTAAAAGAGTGGCGAAAAGCCTCACCTAGCCTGTATTTATCTATTAATTTATCGGCTCTTGATTTTGAGTTTAAAGACCTTGTTCCTGAAATTAAAAAAGCGTTAAGTAATTCAGGAGTATCGTCTGAGGCAATTGTTTTTGAAATAACCGAATCAATATTAATGCGTGATTCAAAAGAAGCGCTACACAGCATGGAACAACTTAAAAAGTTGGGCTGTAGATTGTATATGGATGATTTTGGTACGGGTTACGCATCGCTTACTTATTTAAAGCGTTTTCCTATTGATGTATTAAAAATAGATAGAAGCTTTGTACAAGACATAGGCATAGATTCTGACGATGAAGCTATTATTCAATCAATACTCGCGCTTGCAGATAGTTTAGGTAAAGAATGTGTAGCTGAAGGCGTAGAAAGCTCGCACCAACTCGCCTTTTTAAAGGCGCGAGGATGCATGCATTTTCAAGGGTACTTATTTAGTAAACCGGTACCTAATACCGAAGTACTCCCGCTTATTAATCGTAATTGGAGTGATATATTTAATTAATAATAGCAGTACTTATTTAAGGCCTTTTACCGCAGTGCCTGCAAAACAAATGGCTATTATGCTCATTCAACTGCGTTTTAATGGCCTTATTAGCTTCTAGTTTACTCAAGCCTAATTTATAGCGTAGTTCTTCTAGGTGTTCTTGTTGAGTATCATTAAGAGTGCCATCTTGAATTTGTTCATGTACGGCATCTTCAAAAAATTGGCGGCGTTTACGTATTTGTTCTGAAAAACTAGACGCCAGTAAACCGGTAGGTATTGCAACCATTCCCATGCTCAGTAGTGTAATAACCCCGCCGAAAAACTTACCCAATGGTGTTATAGGTACTACATCGCCATAACCAACGGTTGTTAATGTTGCCATTGCCCACCACATAGCCGCAGGAATAGAGCCAAATTTATCGGGTTGTATGTCGTGCTCAATTAAGTAAATTCCGCATGAAGCTAAAATAAGCACGACGGCCATAATAAAAAAAGCAGCCATTAATGAACTACCTTCATCGTTAAAGGCTTTTAAAAGTAGCTGCATGGCGCGTGAGTAGCGAGTGAGTTTAAATACCCTTAATAGTCGGAGCACGCGTAAAAAACGTAAATCGAGAGGAAATAAAAACATCATTAAGCTTGGTAAAATCGCAATTAAATCAACAATTGCCAAAGGAGAGAAAAAATAGCTAAGCCGACGTTTGGTATGAGATCCTTCCATTGCTGCATATTGTGTTTTATCTACGCAAGCCCAAAGCCTGGCTAAGTACTCAATAGCAAAAATAGCGACCGAGACAATTTCTAAAACTAAGAATTCGTTGTAATACTGCTCTGCCACACTTGGGATTGACTCAATAACAATGGCTACAACGTTGATCATTATTAAGCTAATGAGTGCAATATCAAGAATATGTCCTGCTCGATGGTACTGGCCTGTGCCTTCAAACAGGCAAGCCATTTTTTGTCTTAAAGTGTGTGGTTCATTCATTATTTAAGTTTAAGTACCATATTAATACTGCCTTCTTCAAAGTCGCGACTAATTTTAAAACCTAACTTACGGGCAAGCTCAATCATCCCTGTATTCTCTGGTAAGGTTATGCCTTCAATCGATTCCACACCTTGACGTTTACAGTGGTTAATTGCTGCACTCATTAGTATGCGACCAAGCCCTAAACCTTGGCAATCTGAGCGTACTACAATGGCAAACTCAGCATGCAGATTATCGGGGTCCATAATGACGCGAGACACACCTAATGTGCGAGTTTTACCTTCAAAGCGTTGGCAAACAATAAACGCCATTTCACGGTCGTAATCAATTTGCGTCATTTTCGCGAGTTGATCGTGGTTAAATTGTGGTAGTTCGCCAAAAAAGCGTTTATATCTGTCTTCTTTATTAAGTGACTCGTCAAATGCTTTATGAGCTTGTTCATCTTCTGGCTTTATTGGTCTGAGCGTAGCTTGGGTGTTGTTTTTAAGTGTTACCACTTCAACAAGTTCAATAGGGTAGGGACGAATAGATAAGCGCTTACGATTGCTCTGAGTTTGATAACGGCTAAGTGTCATGGTGGCATCGAGCACTAAAAACTGTCCATTACTGGCAAGTATAGGATTAAGTTCCATTGAGCTTATGTCAGGTTGATCAATAACTAACTGAGAAATACGCGTTAGCAGTGCACATAAACGATACTTATCAACTTTTTCGGGTAATATGCGCTCCTTTAGTACGCCTTTATCGTGCGCTGCGGCAATTAAATACTTTGCTAAATTCATATTTAGTGGAGGCAGAGCAACAGCGGCTTGCGCATATTCAAGGCCGGTTCCTGCTTCACCTAATAATATAACAGGACCAAAATTAGGCTCGGTTTTAATTGCAATTCGCAGCTCATTTGCGCCTGCTCGCGGCGCCATTTTTTGTAATGAAAACCCTTCAATAACAGCATCCGGATAAGTGTTTTTAATACGGATAAGCATTGCAAAAGCGGTTTGTTCAACCTCGTTGGCATCGTTTAAGTTAAGCACCACACCACCTACTTCAGACTTTGAAGCAATACTTGGGCTAATAAGTTTTAACGCGACCGGAAAACCAAGTTCTATGGCTTGCTCTCTGGCTTCTGTTGGGGTGTAAGCCACCTCAGTTTGAATGCATGTAATACCATAGTGATTTAATATTTGGCTTGCCTGATGGGTAGGTAAGTAGCTTTGTCCGTCATCTAAAAACTCATTAATAAGCGCTTTAGCTGCTACTTTATTTATTTTTGCGTCATCTGTATTCGACTCAGGTGTTTGCGTTAAATGCTTTTGGTTACGGCGATACGTTACCAAGTGCATAAACGCGCCAACAGCACCCTCTGGTGTTCTATAAGTTGGTATTGCGTTGTTTGAGCACACTTTTCTGGCGGCGTAAGATGCGTCTTCACCCATAAAATTAGTTATAACGTAAGGGCGCGCCATTTTAGGTAATGTTTGTAAGGTTTCTACAATAATGTTGGCGTAGTCTTCGCTGGGCGCAAGCGCTGAGGGAGTATGGATAATCAGTAAGTTTTTAACTTCTTTTGCGTGCAGTAAAATTTCTAATGCTTGCTTATAACGCGCAGGTGCTGAATCGCCAAAAATATCCACAGGATTTGAGGTGGTTTCTGATTGCGGAATTACTTTATTTAGCGCATTTCGGGTTTCAGCGCTCAACTCGGCTAATTTACCGGAGCTTTGAATTAGCTCATCAACGGCCATAACACCCGGGCCGCCACCATTAGTTAAAATTGTTAGTTGCTCTACTTTTAATAATTTTGGATGCATGGCGAGTGTTTGTGTCGCTGCAAATAGCTCTCGTAAATCATTTACGCGCAGCATACCCGCTCGTTGAAATAACGCATCGTAAACAGCATCAGAGCTTTGCTTTCCTCCGGTGTGAATTTCGGCTGCAAGTGCGCCTGCACTTGTTTTACCTGTTTTAATTGCAATTACAGGTTTACTAAAGGCCGCAGCTCTTGCTGCTGATATAAAGCCACGAATATCTTCAATGTTATCAATGTAGAGTAAAATAGCTTTGGTTTTAGCATCACGACCTAAAAAGTCGAGTAGTTCATTAAAGTTTATATCAAGGCAATCACCTACCGATACAAAATATGAAAATCCAATTTCTTTGTTTTTAGCCCAATCTAAAATGGTTGAGCATACTGCTGCTGATTGCGATACAAATGCAATTTTACCTGGGCTTGCTACTGTATGTGAAAAGCTCGCATTTAAACCAATATGAGGGATCAGCAAGCCCAAACAATTGGGTCCAAGCAAAGTAACCTGTTTGGCTTGAGCGCATGCTTTAAGCGCGCTTTTTTGCTCTCCAGAAAGCCCATCTGCAATAACAATCGCCGTTTTACAGCCAAGCTCTCCAAGCTGCTCAATAATATCAATTAAGGTATTTTTGTTAGTACAAATAACAGCAAGGTCGGGTACTTTTGGTAAGTCAGCAATAGAGGGGTAAGCAAGTACGCCATGTACTGCGCTATGGCTCGGAGTAACGGGCATTATCGGCCCTTTAAAACCGCCTTGAAGTAAGTTGCGCATAACCACAAAACCAGCACGAGTTGATATATTAGAGGCACCAATAACGGCCACTGAGCTTGGGTTAAAAAACTGGGTAATGCGCTTAAGGCTCATGGTTTTTCCTAGGCTGATTAAATTTTGCGTTATTTATAGTCTCAATGTACCCTGTTTACTGTGTTATTTCGAGCGTCTAGATGCTTATTATTGATATCAATCAAGGAGATTATTGTGAATAAACCCCCCGGTTTTTACATTGTTATAGCGGCTATTTGTTTAAGTATAGGCTTAATTAGCTTAGGGTTTATTTTAAAGAGCACAGCTCTCAGTGTAAAAGAGATGGAACGTACTGTGCAGGTTAAGGGATTGGCCGAGCGAGAAGTTATAGCCGATACGGTAATTTGGCCTCTGCAATTTAGTGATGCCGACAATAATCTTGAAAAATTAGTCAGCCGAGTTGAGAAAAAAAATGATGCTGTAACTGCTTTTTTAAAACTGCATGGTTTTGACGACGATGAAATAACAATAGGCAGCCAGTCAGTTATTGATAAGCAAGCACGTGAATACAGTAATGAAAATCAGCAATTTAGATACATAGTGCGCTCAAATATTATTGTTTATTCTGATGCGCCAGATAAAGTGCAAAACGCGCTGAGCAAAGTGAGCCAACTTGCTAAACAAGATATCGCAATAGTGCAGGACAGCTACGAAACAAAAGTTGAATATATTTTTACTGGCCTCAATGATGTAAAACCTGCGATGGTGCAAGAAGCAACTGAAAAAGCGCGTGAAGTCGCTAATAAATTTGCTAAAGACTCTAATTCAAAATTAGGCAAAATAAAAACAGCTCGCCAAGGGCAATTTAGTATCAGTAATCGAGATTCAAACACACCGCAAATAAAAAACATAAGAGTGGTAACCAGTGTTGAATATTATTTAAATGACTAGGAAGTAATATGTCAGAGTCTAAATATGGTCAGTTTGTACTGGCGCCCCGTTCGTATTTTTTTACTGCTATAGCGAGCGTAGTGTTTGCATTTATAGGCTTTAGTTATAATGCATGGCGAATGGAGGCAAGTGAAGAGAACAACAATACACGCATTGCTAGCTTTCAAATATTACAAGAACTAGCCGAGCTTGAGCTTATTGTATTTGCGGCACATTACGATAATAACAAAATAGATGGCAGTCCTAGAAAAGGCTGGGTTAAAGTTAACTTAATTCATGACTTAAGCTACTTAGCCGTTGATAAAGTACATTTAAAAACAAAAGACTTACAAAAGGTCTGGCAAACAAATTGGCCAAATATGGTTGATCAGCAAAGTGCTGCGCAATCTATTACACATGCCATAGACAGTGTGCGTACAGAAGTTGTGAGTGAATTAAAGCGCCTTGATTAAGTGAGCAACTTGCGCCGTTGAGCGTTGCAAGTAAGCGGCGCTCAGTAAAATTGTGGTCTCGTTAACTTTTTGCCCTTTTAGTACGTTGGCAAGCTGCTGTTTTGCGTTAGGATTTTGTTTTTGCTCTATTTCCATTAATGCTAACAAAGCTGAGAATTCATGCTTTACCGGTGTGCTCGATTTATTTGCATAGGCAATGTAGCAGGCAACTGGTGTTAATCCGTGAGAGTTGGGCTGCGCCAACGCTTTAACTAAGTCATCATTTGATTCAAACAACATTAAAGAGCGTACATAGTTAAATGGCAGCTTTGTAGCATCGGCATGCTTAAACACATTGTGCAGTACATTATTTCCTTGAGTATCTTGTACTAAAAAGCCTTTATTTACTCTCAGCGCTGGGGTGAAAAAGCTCAATGCGTCAATATTAGTGAGTTGATTAATAAATAGAGAAGGTGCTGTATTAGTACTTAATATACGGATTGCTATGTTTTGCATAAAGTCATACTTAACACTCAACCGTTGGGCGCTGTCATATAAATGGTTAAGCTGCAAAGTTTGCTGAGCAGGGCTTAACTGCCTAAAGTCGTTATCGAGCTCATTTAACTGCTGCTTTGAAATACGCGCATTAAGTAGTTGTATGCTTAAATCCATTATTATTTCCAAAATCTTTTTTACTACTATAAAACAAAAAAGGTCGCAAATGCGACCTTTTCATATTTAAAGCAATTGTTTAAATTGGTTTTAAGCCTTTTTGCTTGCTACCCATTCATTAACAAAGTTTTCTAGTACATTAAGTGGTACAGGACCATTTTTAAGCACTACGTCGTGGAACTGGCGAATATCAAATTTATCACCAAGTTGCTTTTTAGCTTCTTCACGAAGCTCTAAAATCTTAAGCATACCCACTTTATAAGCTGTTGCTTGTGAAGGCATTACAATGTGACGCTCAACCATTTTAACACCGTCAGATGTTGCATTAGGCGTGTTATTTACGTAGTAATCAATACCTTCTTGGCGAGTCCACTTCATTGCGTGAATCCCCGTATCAACAACTAAGCGACATGCGCGCCATAATTCCATTGAAAGACGACCAAAATCTGAGTAAGGGTCTGAGTACATGCCCATTTCTTTAGGAATGAACTCTGAGTATAAACCCCAGCCTTCAATATACGCTGTGTAGCCACCAAACTTACGGAACTTAGGAATACCCTCTAGTTCTTGCGAAATAGCTATTTGCATGTGGTGTCCCGGAATACCTTCGTGGTATGCCAGCGCTTCCATTTGATACGTTGGCATTGCTTCCATATCGTAAAGGTTAGCGTAGTAAACACCTGGGCGTGAACCATCAGGAGCTGGCTGTTGGTAAAATGCTTTACCTGCTGCTTTTTCACGGAATGCTTCAACCGCTTTTACTTTTAAACCTGCTTTTGGTTTAACAATGAATAATTCATCTAAACGCGTTTTCATTGTATCAATAAGCCCAGTGGCTTCATCAAGGTAGCGTTGTTTACCTTGTGCATCATTAGGGTAGTAAAATTGCTTGTCAGTTTTCATAAACTGCATAAACGCTTTTAAGTCGCCTTTAAAGCCAACTTTGTCTTTAATCTCACGCATTTCATCATGAATACGTGTCACTTCAGATAGACCAATTGCATGAATTTCTTTAGCAGTTAAATCTGTTGTAGTTGTGCGCTTAAGTGCGTTGTTATAAAACGCTTCGCCATCAGGTAATTTCCATGCGCCATCGCGATCATCTGCGCGTTTTTCAAGCTGTGCAAGGTAATTAATTAGTTTAGAGTAAGATGGTTTAACAGCCGATTTTAATGCATCTGATGCATCGCTGATTAACGAGTCTTTTTCGTCTTGGCTAATTTCAAGCGCTGTTACTTTACGTTTAAAGTCAGCAAGCAATGTAGAATCATCGCCTTTTTCAAACGGTGCACCGTGAATAATGTTTTTGCTTGAATCAATAACATGCGGGAATACAAACTTAGGGGCAATGATGCCTTTTTCTGCACGTACAGTTAAATCAATAATAAGCTGGTCAATAACACCAGTTACACCATTTAAACGAGAAATGTAGTCTTTAGCTTCTTTTACATTACTAATTGAGTGCTGATTAATTAAAAACGCAGGGATCATAGAATGCGTACCAAACATTTGGTTCACAGGGTAGTTATGGTAACGCCATTTAAAGTCAGCAATTGAGCTTTCAAGATCTTGTTTTTTTAAGTCGTAGCTAACTTTTGTTACATCATCTAATAAATCACGGCTGATTGCTTTTAGTGCAACTAGGTCAGCTTTTGTTTGCGCTAAATCTTTAAGCTGTCTTTCTTCGCTGCCATCATCCCACTTATCGTAATCTTGCTTAATACCCATGTATGTTTGATACACAGGACTGCTCATTACGTCGCGGTTAAATGTATCTTCAAAAAATGCATTGGCTTTGTCTATTTCACTTTGTTGTGATTGAACTGCTTGTGCAATAGGAGCTGAAGTCGCTTGTTGTGTTGTTTGCTGGCAACCAGCAAGTAGTGCAACGCTTACTGCGGCCGCAATAAAAGTAAGTTTACGCATTGTTTTCCCTTTTGTTGTTAGAAACCCATTAGGGTGTTTTATATTTATTTTTTGTGTAACGCTGGGCGCTACACAAATAATTCTAGCAGGTCATTTAAAAAGCGATGACCTTTTAAGCTTACCTGCCAATGGCTGTCTGTTTGAGTCAATAAACCTTTATTAATTGCTTGGGTTAATGCACTTTGCTGACTTTGCAGTGGCAGTGTTGTAAGTTTATTAAAATCATTAATTGGGCAAGGCTCAACAAGGCGAAAGCGATTCATAAAAAATTCAAACGCTAAATCGTCTTGCTCTACATGCCAGCTTTTGTACATATACGGTTTAATTAAATCCATATAGCCGCGTGGGTGTTTAACCTTTTCAGTACGCGTAATAAGCCCTGTATTTGCATCAGTAACCTTACCATGCGCGCCGCAGCCAATACCGAGATAATCGCCAAAACGCCAATAATTCAAGTTATGTTGGCACTGATAGCCTGGTTTTGCATAGCCCGATATTTCGTATTGTATGTAACCTGCTTGAGCTAGTAACTCGACCCCTTGCTCTTGAATGTCCCACAGTATTTCGTCTTGTGGCAAGGTAGGAGGTTTTGAAGCAAACTGAGTATTGGGTTCAATAGTTAGTTGATACCAAGATATATGCGGTGGATCGAGCGCTATTATTTGCTTTAAATCGCTCAGTGCATCGTCAAGTGTTTGCCCTGGTAAGCCATGCATTAAATCAAGGTTAAAGCTATTTAAACCGGCTTCCTTAGCTTGTTGCGCGGCATAGTTTGCCTCGTCGCTGCCATGAATCCGACCAAGTGCTTTTAACTTGTCGTTTTGCATGCTTTGCACACCGATAGAAATACGGTTAATGCCTGCTTTTACGTAATCTTTAAAACGACCTGTTTCTACTGTACCTGGGTTGGCTTCAAGGGTAATTTCGCAGTGTTCTTCAAGACCAATTAGGTTGTCGACTTCATTTAATAAACGAGTATAAGCCGCACCAGTTAATAAGCTCGGAGTACCGCCACCAATAAAGATGCTGTGAATTTTACGTCCTTGCACTAAGTGCAAATCAGCTTTTAAGTCATCAATTAAATGCTGAACATATTCAGCTTCAGGTATTTCACCTTTTTGTCCGTGGCTATTAAAATCGCAGTACGGGCATTTTTGCACGCACCAAGGTACGTGCACATATAAGCTCAGTGGTGGAAGGTTCACAGGCCGCCTTTTTGCTGTAGCTCTAGCAATAGTTTTTGTAGTGCTTGGCCGCGATGACTCACTGCATTTTTTTGCTCTTTTGTAAGCTCAGCACTGGTACAATTTTTCTCTGGTACAAAAAATACAGGGTCGTAACCAAAGCCACCGTTGCCATTTTGAGTGAGCGTAATTTCGCCTTCCCAGCTTGCACTGCAAATAAGGGGGGTAGGGTCATCTGCGTGGCGCATTAATACCAGTACACACCAAAAACGAGCACTACGGATAGGGTTATTACCCAAGTCTACGAGTAACTTATCAATGTTATCTTGATCGCTGGCACCTGGGCCTGCAAAACGGGCAGAGTAAACACCGGGTGCGCCATTTAGGCCATCAACTTCTAAACCTGAGTCATCGGCAATAGCAGGCATGCCAGTAATTTTAGCGGCATGACGCGCTTTAATAATGGCATTTTCAACAAAGGTAGTGCCGGTTTCGGCAACTTCACCTACGTTAAAATCGCTCTGTGGAACTACATTAATATTCAGAGGGCTTAGCATGTTAGCTAGCTCATTTACTTTGCCAGGGTTACCTGTAGCAAGTACTAAAGTTTTGGTCATGTTATTAATCTACGTAAAATTTTTGCTGAAACTGTAATTTTTGAAATTGATTACTTTGTTGTATTTCAATCTCAAAGCGTAAAATCTCTTCGTTGGTATAATCAACTTGGGCAAGGTAATAAATTGAATCACCTTCTTTTACTTCTTTAAAAGTAAGCGTTTGTTTATTGCCAAGTAGGTTTCTAGCTGTGCCAGTAAGCTTTGCTGTTTGGGCTGTATTTTCGGCATCATTTTTTAAAACAGAAATATTCACTATGCCTTTGTATCCGCTTCGCTCAAGGCCATACGCTTTTGCTATTTTTGGCTGAATAAAAGTAGAAGGAAAGGCGATGTAGTGCACTTGCCAAGGGCCAAGCTCTTTATATTGTGCGCCTTGCATTTCTTCGCTTTGCGCGTTAAATGCAAATGCTAAACAAGCAATAAAACAAAACTTAATTAAACGGTTCATTATGTATTCCTCAAAACATATAAAAAAGAGGCCTTTGGGCCTCTAATTAAAAAATCCATATTAGACTAAAAAATCCATAAGCAGCATTTGCAAAAACTGAATACCAATAATAAGCACTAAAACTGATAAATCTAAGCCACCCATTGATGGCAATATTTTACGAATTGGTTTTAGCATTGGTTCAGTAAGCTGATGGAAAACCGCTTCTATAGGGTTATAACCTTGGCTAACCCAACTTAAAATAGCGCGAATAATAAGTACCCAAAAAACTAAGTTAAGGCCTTCTTTTAGTACCGTTATAAGTGCTTGTATAATTACAGGCTGTATTGCCCACGCATTATATATAACAAGCATTAAAGTACTAATTTTGGCTACAGCCACTATAAATGCCAACAACAGAGATGCTAAATCAAGTCCGCCAAATCCCGGAATGATTTTACGCAGTGGTTTTACCGCAAACGAAGTGGCTTTAACCACAAACTGGCTCATTGGATTATAAAAGTCGGCTTTTGCCCACTGCAGCCAAAAGCGCAGTAATACCACCATTAAAAACAAATCAAACAGGGTACTGATTAAAAATTGCATGGCATTCATAGTGTAACCTTCAATAAAAAAGTGGTTTTAAAGTTCTTTTTCCATTTGCTCTGCACGCGCAATACACGCATCCATTGCATCGCCAACGGTTTTAGTTAAGCCTTCATCTTTTAAGTGCTCAACAGCTGCGTGAGTAGTACCGCCTTTAGATGTTACGTTTGAACGTAGTTGCGAAATACTAATATCAGGCTGGCTAAGTGCCATTTCGGCGGCGCCAAGGGCTGTTTGTTGTACTAAACGACGAGCGTCTTCATCATTAAAGCCCAGCGCTTTGGCTTTTTCTTCTATGGCTTCCATAAATAAGAAAAAGTAAGCAGGTGATGAGCCGGTCACAGCAATAATATCGTTAATTTGTGATTCTTTTTCGACCCATACAACAATGCCCGTGCATTCAAAAACTTGTTGTACAAACTCGTGTTCGCTTTGTGTTTCGCCCGCGCCATATAAACCTGATACACCACGGCCTAATAAAGACGGTGTATTTGGCATACAACGTACCATTTTAACGTCTTGACCTAGCATTTCACGTAAACGTTTTACAGTTAAGCCAGCAGCAACAGAAATAAACAGTTTATCGCTAAAATCTACGCCCGACTCTTGAAACGATTTACATAAATCGCCCATCATTTGTGGTTTAACAGACAAAACAATTACATCAGCATCGCGCAGGGCTTCGTTATTGTCACTGGTGGTTTGCACCTTGAAATCAAAGGCTACCTTTTCAAGCTTTTCTTGGTTGCGGTTAGTCGCAATAATGTTACTTGCGTTAAAACCGTTTTTTACCATGCCACCAATAATGGCGTAGCTCATATTACCTGTGCCTATAAATGCGATTTTTTTATCTGACATAAATCTGTTATCACCTTTTAAGTTCGTGTTCCAAAAATGTCTGTGCCGATCCTTACCATGGTTGAGCCTGCACTAATGGCAGCTTCAACATCGTTACTCATACCCATCGACAAAGTATCTACTTGAGGATATTGGGTCTTTAGTTTATCAAAGCAAGTTTGTAATTGCTCAAAAGATTGAATTTGCGTATCCAGATCGTTGCTTTTAGCGGGAATTGCCATTAAACCTCGAAGTGTTAAGTGCTCACATTGGTTAATAAAATCGGCAAGTTCATCTATTTCATCGCGGTGGCAACCCGACTTCGCTTCCTCATTACTTATATTTACTTGAATAAGTATATTAAGAGGCTGTTTATCGTCTGGGCGCTGGGAATCTAATCGTTTCGCTATTTTTATGCGATCAACACTTTGCACCCAATCAAAGTTGGCAGCCACTAAAGCACTTTTATTAGATTGAATAGGGCCAATGAAATGCCAAATGATGTCGCTATATGACTGTAGTTGCGCTATTTTATCTATAGCCTCTTGAACATAAGATTCACCAAATTCGCGCTGACCATGCTCATAAGCTGCAATAACATCTTCGCTTGGTTTAGTTTTAGACACTGCCAGTAGAGTGACTTCGTTAGTGTTTCGTTGTGCAATTTTTGCCGCGTCTGCAATTCTAGCGTAGGCGGATGTGAGTCGTTCTGCTATTGTAACCATATATTTATCAGTTAGTTGTGGAGTCATAAATGGATATTACCGAATTATTAGCGTTTAGTGTGCAACACAAAGCATCCGATTTACATTTATCGTCGGGTGTTTCACCTATGATACGCGTAGACGGTGATGTTCGCCGCATTAATATACCAGCCCTTGCAGACAAAGACGTAAACAGTCTGGTTTACGATATTATGAACGATAATCAACGCAAGGACTATGAACAAAATCTCGAAGTGGATTTTTCGTTTGAAGTGCCTAATTTAGCACGTTTTCGTGTGAATGCGTTTAACTCTAATCGCGGGCCTGCTGCGGTATTTCGTACCATACCAAGTGAAGTGTTAACGCTTGATGATTTAGGTGCGCCAGATATTTTTAAAACAATCTCCGATATCCCACGTGGGCTCGTGTTAGTGACAGGGCCAACGGGCTCTGGTAAATCAACAACACTTGCCGCTATGGTCGATTATATAAATCAAAATAAACATCACCATATTCTAACAATCGAAGATCCAATCGAGTTTGTTCACGATAATAAATTAAGCCTTATTAATCAACGTGAGGTACATCGCGATACTCATAGCTTTTCAAACGCGCTACGTAGTGCATTGCGTGAAGATCCAGATGTAATATTGGTTGGTGAGTTACGTGATTTAGAAACAATTCGTCTTGCAATGACCGCTGCTGAAACGGGTCACTTAGTGTTTGGCACGTTGCATACAACATCTGCACCAAAAACCATTGACCGTATTATCGATGTATTCCCAGGTGAGGAAAAATCAATGGTACGTTCAATGTTATCTGAATCTTTGCGCGCTGTTATTTCGCAAACACTGCTTAAAAAAATTGGTGGCGGGCGAGTTGCAGCACACGAAATTATGATTGCAGTACCTGCTATTCGTAACTTAATTCGTGAAGATAAAATTGCACAAATGTACTCGTCTATTCAAACCGGTGCGTCTGTGGGCATGCAAACAATGGATCAATGTTTAACTAATTTAGTTAATCACGGCATTGTTACAAATGCGGCAGCGAAAGAAAAAGCACAAGACAAAACACAATTTGGCGGGTAAGAAACTATTATGGCTTTATCTTTAAACGACTTTTTACTCATCATGATTGAGAAAAAAGGTTCTGACTTATTTGTATCGAGTCAGCTACCTGTAAGCGCAAAAATAAACGGTGAGCTAACAGCCCTAAGTGACGATAGGCTTACTGATGAGCAATCGCTTGAATTAGTAGAATCTGCAATGAGCGAAAAGCAAAAAGCAGAGTTTCATACAACGAAAGAATGTAACTTTGCGATTGCCACCGACGAAGGGCGTTTTCGTATTTCTGCTTTTTGGCAACGCGATAAAGCAGGTATGGTTATTCGCCGCATTGTTACGCAAATACCTGATGTGAGTGAGCTAGGTCTTCCTTCTATTCTTACCGATGTAATTATGTCTAAGCGTGGCCTTGTTTTGTTCGTCGGTGGTACTGGCACGGGTAAATCAACCTCGCTAGCCGCACTTATTGGTTACCGTAACCGACATCAACGTGGTCATATACTGACTATTGAAGATCCGATTGAATTTGTTCATGAGCATCGCAAAAGTATTATTACTCAACGCGAAGTAGGGCTTGATACCGAAAGCTTTGAGTCAGCACTTAAAAGCTCATTACGCCAAGCTCCCGATGTAATTTTGATTGGTGAAATTCGCTCTCAAGAAACTATGGAATACGCACTAAGCTTTGCCGAAACTGGGCACCTGTGTGTTGCAACACTGCATGCTAATAATGCTAACCAAGCGATTGACCGTATTATGCATTTAGTTCCAAAAGAAAAACACGATAAGCTTAAGTACGATTTAGCACTTAACTTACGTGCAATTGTTGCTCAGCAATTAGTACCGACTGCTGATGGTGAAAGCCGTGTTGCAGCTATTGAAATATTGCTTAACTCACCAATGGTTGCTGAACTGATTAAAAACGGTGATATTGGTGGTATTAAAGAGGCAATGGCTAAATCGAAAGAAATGGGCATGCAAACCTTTGACCAAGCGTTATTTGAGCTGTATAGACAGCAGCGAATTAATTACGCTGATGCACTGCATCATGCTGATTCGCCAAATGATTTACGTTTAATGATTAAACTGCGCAATAACGAGCAGCAAGGTGCGGGCTTTTTACAAGGCGTTACTATTGATGGCCTTGACGATAAAAATAACGATCAATAATTTAAAAAGTAATAAATATAAATACTTAATATAAAAAAAGCGCCAATTGGCGCTTTTTATTTATATAACGGGTTATTTACCGTAACTAGACTCAAAAAAACTTTCTAAAATAATAACCGCAGACATATTATCTACATTACCTTTGCCTAAGTTTTTATAGCCACCACTTTCAAAAAGTCGCGCTTTAGCATCCGCAGTCGTTAAACGCTCGTCTTGTGTTTGCACCGGAATGCCATAATGATTATGTAATCTGTTGGCAAACTTTTTTGCTTTAAAGGTAACCTCTTGTGACGTTCCATCCATATTTAGTGGTAAGCCAACAACCATTAAGTCAGGCTGCCATTCGGTTACTTGTACAGCAATATGGTCCCAGTTAGGAATGCCATCTTGTGCTTTTACAGCCTTAAGGCTAGACGCGCTGCCTGTTAGCTCTTGCCCAATAGCAATACCAATACTTTTGGTGCCAAAGTCAAAGCCCATTACAGTGCGTTCGCCTTGCGGCTTAAGCGATTTTTTTGTCATGTGTATCTTGTTTAAGTTTGCTAAGGGTTAAATTACTATTATGCGTGACCAGCTTCAGGGCTGAGTTGGCTAATATCAAAGCCCAACATTGAAACTGCTTTTTCCCATCGTTTTTCAACGGGGGTATCAAAAATGATCTTCGGATCGGCTTCTATGATCAACCAACTGTTATCAAGTAACTCTTGTTCGAGTTGTCCTTGCTCCCATCCTGAATAACCCAATGTAATAATAAATTGTTCAGGTGCTTGTGCGGTAGTTAAGCTTGCTAAAACGTCTTTTGAGGTAGTGATCATAATATCGCTACTGAGTTTTTGGCTTGCTGAATAACCTGATTGAGGAGAGTGCAAAACAAAACCACGGTCAGTTTTAACGGGTCCGCCTGCAAACACACTTACTTTTGCTGCGTTTTGAGTTTTGTCGTTATCAATTTCTATTTTATCTAAAAGTTCGCCAACGGTAACATCAATAGGTTGGTTTATTACCAAGCCCATAGCCCCATCTTCATTGTGCTCACAAATATAGGTAACAGCACGTTTAAAAAAAGGGTCTTGCATCGACGGCATCGCGATTAAAAAATGATTTTCTAATGACTGCATAGATTTCACCCTTTTTAGTTAATGAACTTTGAGTATGGCACATACCTTTGTTTTTAAAACTAAAAAAGCACTTTCATACAGTTTAAAAATTAATAGTTAACAACTATATTAAAATTTATGACACAAAAGTGCTTTTAATAACGATAGGTAGATACTTATTTATCTAGCTTTCTTTCAATGGCATCAAACAAAATACCTGTAATAGAAATATCATAAGCAGCTTCAATTTCGCGCACGCACGTTGGTGCAGTTACGTTAATTTCAGTTAATTTATCGCCAATAATATCTAAACCTACAAATATTAAGCCTTTTTCTTTAAGCGTTGGTGCAACCGCTTGCGCTATTTTTAAATCTGACTCGCTAAGTGGACGGGCTTCGCCTCGACCGCCAACAGCTAAATTACCGCGTGTTTCACCATTTTGTGGAATTCGCGCTAAACAATACGGAATAACCTCACCATCAATAACCAATACGCGCTTGTCGCCTTGTTTGATCTCTGGGATGTAATTTTGCACCATAGCAAAGCGGCTGCCGTGCTCGGTTAGCGTTTCACAAATTACACCAATGTTGGCATCGTCTTCTCTAAGGCGGAAAATAGATGCGCCACCCATGCCATCAAGGGGTTTTAAAATAATGTCTTTATGCTCGGCTAAAAACTCACGAATTTGTTTTTGGCTACGTGTAACAAGTGTGTCTGGCGTATGTTCGCTAAACCATGCTGTAAATAGCTTTTCGTTAGCATCGCGAAGGCTTTGTGGCTTGTTAATTATTAACGTACCTTCTTGTTCTGCACGCTCTAAAATATACGTCGCGTAAATGTATTCGGTATCAAAAGGAGGATCTTTTCGCATTAAAATAACATCAAGGTCGGCAAGGGCTATAGTGGCTTTTTCTTCAAGCTCGTACCATTTTTCTGCATTATTAAACACTTGCGCTTTAGACGCTGTAGCGTACGACTTACCTTTACGAAGAGATAAATCATCCATCTCCATATAATAAATTTCGTAGCCGCGTTCTTGCGCTTGCATCATCATTGCAAAACCGGTGTCTTTTTTGATGTTAAATCCACTAATAGGATCTGAAATAATACCTAACTTAATTGCCATGCGCTGTGCCTTACTATAAATGTTACTGTTTATATGAGGGTGCTTTTAGTTATTTCAATTAGCTAAATCGCCAAATTGAAGTTGTAATGCACTTAAGACCGTTAAAGCGGCTGTTTCCGTTCGTAAAACGCGCGGGCCTAAGCGAATATCCACAAATTCTAGTTGTTTAGTTAGTGCCATTTCATCGTCGGTAAAGCCGCCTTCTGGGCCGACTAAAAAGCGTACGCCATCTTTAGGTACCGTAATGGTTTTAATGCTGTGCTCAGCACGAGGATGAAGAGTGAGCTTAATTGCATTGGTTTGTTGTGCAAGCCATTGTTTTAAATCTACAGGGGGATGAATAATTGGCACAAAATTACGCCCAGATTGCTCTGCCGCTGCTATTGCAATTTTTTGCCATTGTTGGTGTTTTTTCTCAAGACGATCGCCCATTAGTTTCACGCCACAGCGCTGACTAAAAATAGGGGTGATTTCGGTAATGCCCAGTTCAACTGACTTTTGAATTGTAAAATCCATTTTATCACCACGGGATACACACTGGCCTAAATGAATTTTAAGCGGGGATTCTACATCATGAGGATTAAGCTCTAACGGCATTACGACGACTGTTTTTTTTGTTACCTCAATTATTTCACTAAGGTATTCGCCGCCTTCGCCATTAAAAATAGATACATGCTCGCCTACTTTCATGCGCAGCACTCTGCCAATATGCCCTGCAGCATCGTCATCTAAAGTTACAGGGGTGTTTAGGGCAATACTCGATGTTTGATAAATATGAGGAACTCGCATAGGGCGTCACTTATTACTTAGCGTAAAAATATATACTGCTATGGTAAGTAAGCTGGGAGCTGTGCGCAATTATTTATTTTTATTAAGTTGCTCTGCAAGGTCTATTAAATCTTGTGGTGTGTGCGCTATATCGTGGTGATTTTGCGAAGGTTCCGTTAACGTCTCGTCAGTAACTAGGCTTAGTGTATAGCCTGTATCATCAAAGCTTATTAAAAAGCGCTCTTCATGTAACGAGTTATAAATAAAGCGTTGTTTATCGCTTGCTAGTAAGTAATCGGTACTATTAAAAAGGACTCCGTGTAAATCGTGATGCTCTTTTAGATAGTTAATTAATTCAGAAACGCTTATTTCGTTTTCAAGGTCGCAATAACTATAGTCTTTAATAAGTTCGTCAAACATCATTTTTACTAACTGGCGGGTATTACTGCCTGCTGCAATAAGCGTACTCGCTTTTGTTTTACCATTACTATTTACATAGTATTCGGCAAATGCTCGGCTAAATTCGTTGTCTATGTCAATTAACAAGTAATTCGTTATTTCAAGTGGCATAGAGCTAGGACCTTGTTGCATTTAAGTAATTACCATTATTACTTAAATGCAGACTTTTAATGGCTGTATTTTAGTAAAAAGGTCTAAAGAGAAAACATGCTAATAAGTAAATAGCCTATAGCACAAAAAACAGCAAACTCTATACATGCTACCCCAATATTATCTTGATGGTCTATTTCAAGAGCCGTATCAATATTTGGTAAAGAGATAACTTTTATCACATACGTTAAGCTGTAAAGCAGTATCCACATTACACCGCAATGCATAACGAGTGTAAATATGTTTTCTACCATTTTACCGTTTTGAAATGCTGCGCTAGATAAACCAGCATATACAGCCAATGCTAAACCTATTGATTTGCCAGCATACCTTATACCAATAGATGTATTCTCTAGGTTAAAGTTACTTTGTAGCGACGCACCTTGATTTGCTTTTGCAAAACGGTGTTCTCGTATTTTACTATCCAGTGCAAACATTCCCTGAAGCGTAAAAAAGCTAACACAAGCAATAAGTAAGTTGCTAAATCCTTGGGTGTGCGTCCACGTGTACAAGCCAAGTGCGATAATACAGTTAGCGATTAACATGCCTGAATCTACCAATGCAGCACATACATTTTGTTTTAGTATGGCAGCTTCTTCGTTAAACCTGTGGAGTATCCATTTTCTGTGAATTAAATGACCCACTTTTATAAAAGTGAATAAAAGAATAATAATAATTAACACTTTTAACGGGTTTGACTGTGCGGTACTTATACTTATTTCGTCAAATAAGAAAGCCATAGTGGCTATAACAACTGATATTTCAGATGCAAAACTAATACCCATGGCAAAGTTGTCGTGTTGTGCTAGCTCATCTTTAAGCGCTTGTTTTGCTTTGATTTGAGTGACAACTCGTAAACAAAAAATAGTTATGCAAATAACCGCAAAACTAATGGCAATCGCAATAAAACTAGTGTTAGATAAAGACAAATATGACATGGTGATCCTAATTAAGTTAACCTTTCTAGGTTTTAATCATTCTAGTACGGTTATTGATGATATAAAAGAGAGGATTGATGAGTAACGTAAAGCAACTTCCTATTCAATTACAAAAACTTGGCTTGATGCGCTTTGAACAGTTATACCCGCAGCAAAGTAAACAAAGTGAAGTTGTAAGGTTATTAGCATTAAGCGACTTTGCTTGGCGCAGTTTAGAATCACAACCTGATTTAAATACTTGGCTATTATGCAAAGACGAAATACAAAATAGAGTAATAGATTCTCCTTTTAAAAACCTTAATTTAGCTGATATTGATGAAGTGCAGTGCCATAAAGTACTTCGCCAATATCGTGAAAAGTACTGGCTCAAAGTCGCCTTTTTAGATTTATGCTGTAACAATCCCATTGCCGATAGTATTAATTACATAAGCCAACTGGCTGACATGCTAATAAATAGTGCTAACCAATGGGCGCATGCACAGGTGGCAAAAGTAAATGGTGAGCCGCTTGATGAGCAAAACCAAGCAATGCCGTTAATGGTGTTGGGTATGGGAAAACTTGGCGGACAAGAGCTAAATTACTCCTCTGATATTGATCTCATTTTTGCATATCCGCGCAGTACAAAAACCCAAGGTGGCCGCAGAAGCCTTGAGGCTCAAGTATTTTATACCAAAGTTGCACAAAAGCTCATTGCATCACTTAACCAAGCCACCGGTGACGGGCAGGTATTTAGGGTTGATATGCGCCTACGCCCGTTTGGCGAAAGTGGCCCTTTGGTTATGAGCTTTAATGCCATTGAAGATTACTACCAAGAACAAGGTCGCGACTGGGAACGCTACGCGATGTTAAAAGGGCGCTTAATTGGCACGCCCAATAAATATTGGGATGAATTTATTAAGCTTTTAAAGCCGTTTGTTTATCGCCGGTATATTGATTTTTCGGTGATTGAATCTTTGCGTAAAATGAAGTTAATGATTGCACAAGAGGTTCGCCGTAAACGCTTAACTAATAATATAAAATTAGGAGCTGGTGGTATTCGTGAAGTTGAATTTATAGTGCAAGCCCTACAAATGGTACGAGGTGGGCGAGAGGCTAATTTACAAACTCAATCATTACTTAAAGCATTAAATGAGCTGGCACTTAGCCAAGTTATAGATGAGCAAGAAGCGAGCGAGCTTAAACGCAATTACCTTTATTTGCGAAAAGTTGAACAGTACTTACAAATATTTGACGATCAGCAAACGCAAACACTCCCCGATGATGAATTGAACCAGCAGCGCTTAAACTTATTATTAGAACAAGCTGATTTTTCTGCCACTTTAATCACTATTGAAAAGGTAATGAATCAAGTTAACGGCGAGTTTGCACTCGTTATTGGCGAAGAAACCGCGCCACTAGATACCTGTGAAGGTGCATTTATTAGTGCTTGGGATCATGGTGATGTGAGCTTTCTAAAAGAGGCTAGAGATGAATGGCAAACACCCCTTAACGATTTTAAATTAAGGCTGTCTAAGGTCAACATAGGTAACCGAGGGCGTGAAACCCTTGATAAATTAATGCCTGTTTTATTGAGCCAGTTAAATGACTTTAATGCCAGCGCAGCTGCTTTTACAATGGTTTGCCAAATTTTTAATAAGATAATTTCACGTACTGCTTATTTAGAATTGTTGTACGAAAACCAAGGTGCGTTAAAGCAACTTGTTTTACTGTGTTGTCATAGCAAATGGATAGGCGAGCATATTTCTCGCTACCCTATATTGCTGGATGAGCTAATAGACCCGGCTGTTCTTTATAAACCGACACCATTAACCGCTTATAAAGATGAAATAAGACAGTATTTTTTACGAATAGAGCATGACGATTTAGAACTGCAAATGGAGTCGCTTAGGCAATTTAAGCAAACGCATCAATTACGAATTGCAGCTGCCGATGCAACCGGTGTTCTTGATGTGATGAAAGTAAGCGATCACTTAACTGTACTGGCCGAAGCGATTGTTGATCAAGCTGTTAATATTGCATGGCATAACACCGTTAAGCGTTTTGGTATCCCCCCTGGCACTGATGATGAAAACAAAGGTTTTGCTGTTATTGCATATGGTAAAACAGGCGGCTTAGAAGTAGGGTACGACTCAGATTTAGATTTGGTGTTTGTGCATAATCATGATGGCTCAAGCCAAACCAATGGTGAAAAACCGATAGATTCTCGCCAGTTTTATTTAAAACTCGCTCAGCGCTTAATGCATTTATTTAATACTCGTACTGCATCGGGTATTTTGTATGAGCTTGATACGCGATTACGCCCTGAAGGTGCATCAGGTTTACTTGCTATCAATTTAGAGAGCTTTAATCACTATCAGCAAACTCAAGCATGGACGTGGGAACATCAAGCACTTGTGCGGGCTCGGTTAATTTTGGGCCAAGACGATCTTATAGATCGTTTTTCACAAATCCGTAAAAATATACTTTGCCAACAGCGCGATGATACCGTGTTAAAAGCCGATGTAATAAAAATGCGCGAAAAAATGCGCGACCATCTAGCGAAAGGAAATACTGAACAATTTGATTTAAAACAAGATATTGGTGGTATGGCTGATATTGAGTTTATTACGCAATATTTAGTACTTAAACACGCGAATGAGTTTGAGCAGCTTACCGTTTATTCAGATAACGTAAGAATATTAACGGATGCAGCAAATATAGGCTGTATTACTAAAGAGCAAAAACAGCAGTTGATCAAAGCGTATATTGATTATCGCTCGTGTTATCACGTGCTGAGCTTGGATCAAAAAGGCAAATTGATCTCGCGAGAAGCTTTTTTACAAGATATTACTAACGTAACGAATATTTGGAATAGTATTTTTGAATTGAATTGAATTGAATTGAATTGAATTGTAAAACCCAAGCGCTTGCTTGGGTTTTTTGTACGTGTAACCCCTTAAATCTTTAGCTTTAAACAGTTTGTTCGCACAAATTCTGATGGTAACTCTGTAATAACCGCTGCTCTTTGTTTGTGGCAAAAGTAAGTGTAAACCTCATGCTCAAAGTCGTCATTTATAGCACGACCAATTTGATAAAGTGCTGAAGTAAAGTTGCTGTCTACTCTAAAATGATCTTTAACTACGTAGTCTTTACTTAAATACCAGTAAAGCTCAATACCTTCATTTTTAGCATATTGATAGAGTACGTCTTTAAGTGTTGTGCCATTTTCAAAGCGTCTAGGTTCAACTTCTCCAGTCCAAGTGGTCGGCATTGGATCAACTGTTCGCGCACGTTCAGCCAATACTCTATCTAAGGTCTGTTCTGGTGTTTTAAGTTTTAAAACAAATTGATCTCGTTCTTTATTACTTTTTACTTGGTTACGAATAGAGGAGTAAAAACGTGATAATCCTTCGGCAGCTGCATTTTTAGATTTTTTAATATCAAATAAAGAACCATCACTCAACAAAAAGTATACGGCGAGTGCTATTAGTACAGCTGCAAATGATAAATGCCTAATCCAAAACCACATGATTATTACCCACCTTATTTGTTCCTATTATTGTTATACCATTACTTTTTATAAAAAGAAGGGGTATTTTTATCAGGTCGAGTTTTAAAACGACGGTGTAGCCACATATATTGTTCGGGTGCGGCATTAACAGATTGTTCCATGCGTTGATTTACACGTGTTACATCAGCCTTATTATCACCACTGGGGAAGTTTTCAAGCTCTGGCAGTATTTCTAAGTGATATTTACCATTTTCATCACGGCGAGTTATTAAACTCATTGTTTCGCAGTTTTTACTGCCTGCAAACATAAGAGTACCCGTTGTAGTTGCAGCGTCAGGTACTGCGTAAAATGGGACAAATTCACAGCGGTTACGACCGTAATCTTGATCGGGTAAGTAATAACATACCTTTTTATTTTTTAATGCTTTTAGTAAACCTTTTACATCTTTTCGACCGATTAAATATTCGTTAGAGCGAAGGCGCCCATTAGTCGTAAAGTATTCCATTAGTGGGTTGTTATGAGGGCGATAAAAGCCAACACCTTGACACTCTAAGCCCATAATACGGCTAGCCATTTCAAGATGCAGAATATGGGGGACAAGTAATAAAACACCTTTACCAGACGCTTGCACGCGTTCAAAGTGCTCAAGCCCTTTAAAAGACCCTAATGCTTTTTGTGCTCGCCACTGCGGCCACCACCATGCCATGCCAGTCTCAACCATTGCAATACCGGTGTTTTCCATATTTTTGAGCACAAGGTCTTTTTGATCTGCTGCGCTCATATCAGGAAAACACAGCTTAATATTTACTTCTGCAATATGGCGACGGCGTTTCATAAATTTATGAACTAAGCGACCAAGCTGTTTACCCATTGCCAATTGTAGTTTTTGCGGTAACCAAGAAATTAAATATAAAAATAGAACGCCAATCCACGTTAACCAGTATCGAGGGCCCAAAAAAGATGCTTTAAAAGGAGATGAGGTGACCACAAAAATATCTCTGAGAATAAAAACGATAGTTTAACGCTAAGCGCTGTAAAATACAAAAAGCCAGCATTTAGCTGGCTTCCAATGTTTTTAACTACATGAATTATGCGATTTAAGCGGCTTTTAAACCTTGATTTATAGCCACTAAATCTTCACTTGTTAGTGTTCCCGCAGCTTGTTTTAAGCGAAGGGTAGATAACACATAGCGGTAACGTACATCTGCAAGGTTACGCTTTGCATCGTACAAATTTTGCGTACTTACTAGTACGTCAACAATGGTACGAGTACCTACTTCAAAACCAGCTTCAGTTGCTTTAAGGGCACTTTGAGCTGAAACAACAGCTTGCTCTAGCGCTTTGTAAGTAGCAATGTCTGAAACAACTTGGTTATAAGATGTAATCACTGTGCGAGTTACTGCACGATAATTTGTTTCATAGTCTTGGCTCGCACCTACGTAAAATGCACGGGCCTGATTTGTTGCAGCAACTGTAGCACCACCTGAATATAAAGGTACGCTAAAGTTAAGCCCTACAGAGCTTGAGTCTGAACGTGGCTGATCATCAAAGTTAGCGCCATTTATTTGATTGTCTGTAAGAGAATCGCCGTAACTAGCACTTAGGGTTAGTTTTGGATAATGACCCGCTTTTGCTAATTCAATTTGATCTTTTGCAATATCAACCGTTACTTTAGACACTTGCAGGTTTATATTTTTATCTTCAGCTATTTTAACAAAGTCGCTTGAGCGCTTAGTTGGTTTAGTTGTTGAGAAAGTATCTGTATTTAAAAAATCTAATTTTTCGTGGTATTTACCTGTAATCTCACGAAGTTGCTCGCGTGCTGTTTCTACAGCATTACCTGCAATAATTTCTTGAGCTACAGAGTTATCAAACTGAGCTTGCGCTTCGTGTACGTCTGTAATAGCTGTTAGGCCAACTGCATAACGTTGTTTTGTTTGCTCAAGTTGACGTTCAATTGCACGTTTTTCAGCTTCAACAAATTCTAGGTTATCGCTTGCACTTAATACGTTAAAATAACCCTCAGCAACGCGTACAATTAAGTTTTGTTTAGCTGCATCGTATAGGCCGCTTGCTTGAAGCGCTTGCTTGTCGGCAATATCTAACGTATTCCAGGCACCTAAATCAAATAATGTTTGGCTTAAGCTCACACCGCGCGAGAATTGGTCTGTATCACTTTCAACTTTTACTTGGTTAGATAAGTCGCCAACGCTTTGGTACGACGTTGCATCGCTTTTTGTATAACCCATAGTTAAACCAATTTGAGGTAATAGTGCACTCATCGCCAAATCGCTTTGGTAAGACTGCGCATCGGCTTGGGCTTTTGCTTTTAAAACAGTAGGATCGTTAGCTGTCGCTATTTCAAAAACTTGTAGTAAATCTTCAGCTTTCACTGCTGTTGCACCTAATGCGCATGATAAACTAACTAGCGCCGCAAGAATGTTCTTTTTCATGTGGGGTTCGGTCCTTAGACAATTTTTGTACTAAAAGCATGTTAACCTGTTTTACTGCATAACAAAAAAAATAATTAGTAAAACAGTATGTTCAAGTGTAACAGAATATATTAACGCATTTTAAAGCTTTAGATAAGTAGGAGGTAGGTACGTGGTTGATAAAAAGCTCGTTCAATTTACACATAAAGATGTGAATTTAAAGCCAATAAAAAACCTTTATAAAGGTTTTTTTCAGGTTGATTTATACCAGTTCGAACATGCTCTTTTTGCGGGTGGAAAATCTAAAGTAATTAGCCGAGAAATATTAGAACGTGGCGATGCAATTGCAGTACTCCCTTACGATCCAATTTCAGATACTGTTCTTTTAATTGAGCAAATACGTATTGGCGCTATTAAAAGCAAGCATTCGCCTTGGCTGCTAGAGTGTATAGCCGGAATGACTGACGGCAGCACTGATTACGAATCAGTTGTAAAAAAAGAAGCGTATGAAGAAGCTGGGCTTGAATTAACTGAACTTGAATTTATGCTTTCATACCTATCAAGCCCTGGTGGTACAACTGAGCGCTTACATTTATATTTAGCGCGTACTGACTTAAGCCAAGTGAAATCAGGTGTATATGGTCTTGAAACTGAAGGCGAGGATATAAAAACTCATATTTTATCGGTTGATGATGCGCTAATGCGCCTCAATAACGGTGAAATGGATAATGCGGCAACGGTTATTTGTATGCAGTGGCTTGCGCTAAATCGCGAAAAAATGGCAAGTAAATGGGCATAAACTCTTACTAATATTATGGTGGTACTTTGACAGCACAATTAGCAACAAAGCGATATATTCAGAGCCTCCCAAAGTATTTAACACTTTGTGAGCATAACTATGTGCGACTATTAAAGTTGTTACCGAGCGAGCGCAATATAGGAAGCATTCGTGAAGTTAAACTTGGCAACAGTGAGTTTGCTACAAAAATTGATGGCAGCGCAAAATATACTATGGATATTTCAATTAAGCAGCTAACAGGAATGGTTAAAGGGATTACGCCACTGTATTTAACGGTACGCATGTATCACGATGCCAAAGTGGCTGAAATTGTTCATCACGATTATCATCAACGCATAAAACCTTCTTATGGATACCCTAACCCTAAAATGCATCAAAAAGATGAAAAGTATCAACTTAATGCTTTTTTATACGACTGGTTAGTGGCCTGTGTAGAACACGGACAAGCGACGTTAAATTGGGATGTAAATAATGGCTTGGTTTGATGATACATATACATTTGATAAATCATCTTTGTGCATTGCTCATATTACTGACAGCCATTTATTTGCAGACAAAAGCGGTGAGTACTTTACTGTAAATACCGCAGATCATTTTGAACAAGCCTTGGCACACATAGCAAAACAATCAATAGACTGCATTATTTTTGGTGGCGATTTAACACAAGATCATAGTTTTGAATCGTACTTATTATTTAGTGAACTTATAAATGCCAGTGAAATTACTTGTCCTGTATTTTGGGTGCCAGGTAATCATGATGAACTAGCAATGCTTAATCGCATAAGTGGTGGGCAAATAAATTCGGCTAAACATATTATTGCTAATGGGATTGAGCTACTTCTTATTAATTCTAAAGGGCCCACGCCCGCAGGATGGGTTACTGGCACGCATTTAGATGAAGTAACGGACGCTTTAGTCAACTCGAATAATAGTAAAGTTATATTTTGTCATCATAATCCGCTGCCAATAAACGGCTACCTTGATAAACACTTATTAGAAAATGGCCCGCAGCTTTTAAATATCTTAGTTAATAGTAATAATGTATCTGCGCTTTTTCATGGGCATGTGCACAATGATTACGAACAAAGTTTTAGAGGGCTGCCCATATATGCGACCCCAGCCAGCTCAATACAGTTTGTAAAGCACACTTCACAGTGGGAGCAAAAAAATGCGGGGCCAGCTTACAGAACGCTAAATATAAAGAGTAAAAAAGATAAAGTAGAAGTAAAAACGGAAGTAGTATGGCTAAACGCGTAATTTATATTCATGGCTTTAATAGTTCACAAAAATCATATAAAGCTGTGCGCTTTGGTGAGCTTATGGCAAACTATGACGTTGATTATTGTGTACCGAACTTAAACCACGAGCCCCTACAAGCTATAATTGAGCTTGAACAATTACTAACGCCAAATACCGTTTTATTAGGTAGCTCGTTAGGTGGTTTTTTTGCCACGTATTTATCGCAGCGTTATCAAATTCCTGCAGTGGTTATTAATCCCGCGGTCGCACCCTATAATTTATTACAGTCGTTACTTGGACCTAATTATAATCCGTATCAAGATTATCATTACGATTTAAATAACAGTCATATTGAGGCACTTAAATTACTCGCTGTAGATAAATTAGCATACCCTGAGTTACTGTACTTATTACAGCAAACAGGCGATGAAGTGTTGAACTTTCAACACGCAGTAAAATATTATTCGCAATGCAAGCAATTGATAGAATTTGGTGGCGATCATAGCTACGTTGAATTTGAACGCACTTTTGCAAGTATTGTAGATTTTCTTAAAATCACGTAAAACTAGTTAGCCTGAACTGAGGTTAGTTACTATATTAACGCTTTAGCGCATATAACAATAAAACTAGTAAAACGTATTAGAGCCTTAGCGGATATAAAGACAAAAACTATGAGTGATCAAAATTATAACGCCGAAGCCATTGAAGTACTTAATGGATTAGATCCGGTAAAACGACGCCCAGGGATGTACACAGATACAACACGTCCCAATCATTTAGGCCAAGAGGTTATCGATAACAGTGTCGATGAAGCTATGGCTGGTCATGCTACTCGTATCGACGTAATACTCCACGAAGACAATTCGCTTGAAGTAAGTGATGACGGACGTGGTATGCCTATTGATATTCACCCAGAAGAAGGTATCCCTGGGGTTGAATTGATCTTCACTAAATTACACGCCGGTGGTAAGTTTTCTAATAAAAACTATCAATTTTCGGGTGGTTTACACGGCGTAGGTATTTCTGTTGTAAATGCGTTATCTACGCGTGTAGAA
The DNA here is from genome assembly GCF_015864705.1 of Pseudoalteromonas sp. NGC95. Taxonomy (NCBI): domain Bacteria; kingdom Pseudomonadati; phylum Pseudomonadota; class Gammaproteobacteria; order Alteromonadales; family Pseudoalteromonadaceae; genus Pseudoalteromonas; species Pseudoalteromonas sp. NGC95. The sequence goes on along the minus strand of NZ_JADYWR010000002.1, from coordinate 59,779 downwards.
GTAACAGTAAGGCGCGACGCTCAGCAATTTAGAATGGCATTTGAAAGCGGCGATAAAGTAGAAGACTTAAACGTAATTGGTACAGTCGGTAAGCGTAACACCGGCACTACGGTTCGTTTTTGGGCTGATGTTAGCTACTTTGATTCACCAAACTACTCAATTACTAAACTTAATCATTTATTAAAAGCCAAAGCCGTTTTGTGTCCAGGGCTGCGAATTAAGTTTGTTAATAAGCAAACAAAAGAAACTCAAGAATGGTTTTACGAAACAGGCTTAAAAGATTATTTAGTTGAAGCAATTAAAGGTTTTGAAACATTACCGCAAGACCCGTTTGTTGGCGAATTTAAAAGTTCAATTGAAGGCGCTGACTGGGCTGTTGTATGGCTACCAGAAGGTGGTGAATCAATAGCTGAAAGCTACGTAAACCTTATTCCTACCGCGCAAGGTGGTACGCATGTAAATGGTTTACGCCAAGGCTTACTTGAAGCAATGCGTGAATTTTGTGAGTTTAGAAACTTACTCCCTCGTGGTGTGAAATTAACTCCTGATGACATTTGGGATCGTTGTAGTTACGTGTTGTCGGTTAAAATGCAAGACCCTCAATTTGCAGGGCAAACAAAAGAAAAACTATCATCACGCTCGTGTTCTGCGTTTGTATCGGGGGTTGTAAAAGACTCGTTTAGTTTATGGTTAAATGAACATACAGATACCGCAGAGTTATTAGCTGAGTTATGTATTTCAAATGCGCAAACTCGCTTGCGTGCAGCTAAAAAAGTAGTGCGTAAGCGTGTTACTGCAGGTCCTGCCTTACCGGGTAAACTTACCGATTGTAGCGCGGCCGATAACGACCGTACCGAATTATTTTTAGTGGAAGGTGATTCTGCTGGTGGCTCTGCTAAACAAGCAAGAGACCGTGAATTTCAGGCTATCATGCCGCTACGTGGTAAAATTTTAAATACCTGGGAAGTTGAGTCAGGCCAAATACTAGCATCACAAGAAGTACACGATATTTCAGTGGCGCTGGGTATTGATCCAGAATCAACCGATATGTCGGCATTACGCTACAATAAAATTTGTATATTGGCCGATGCTGACTCGGATGGACTACACATCGCAACACTATTATGTGCACTGTTTGTTCGCCATTTCCCAGAGTTAGTAAAAACAGGGCATGTGTATGTAGCAATGCCGCCATTATTTAGAATCGATATTGGTAAAGAAGTTTATTACGCACTTGATGAGCAAGAAAAAACCGCTATTTTGGCGCGCATAGAAGCCGAGAAAAAACGCGGAAAAGTAAACGTACAACGATTCAAAGGTCTGGGTGAAATGAACCCGTTACAACTGCGTGAAACCACGATGGATCCAAATACACGACGTTTAGTGCAGCTTACGCTTGATGAAGAAGTAGAAACCATGGAAATGATGGATATGCTGCTTGCTAAGAAACGATCGCCTGATCGTCGTCAATGGTTAGAAGATCATGGTAACAAGGCACTCGTTTAATTACCTGTACTTAACACTAGGAGAGGCGAATGAAAAAACTACTAGGAAGTTTGCTGTTACTTGGGCTGACTACCGCTCCTGTAATGGCGAAAAATATACTCGATAAGCTCACCGTAGCACCGGGATTTGAAATAAGCTTATTTGCAAATGATGTAGAAAATGCACGTCAAATAGCTGTTTCAAAAAAAGGTATTGTGTATGTTGGCTCTCGCAAAGCGGGCAACGTATATGCGCTTATTGATCATAATAGCGATGGCGTAGCAGATAAAAAAATTGTTGTGGCTAAAGGCCTAAACATGCCCTCTGGCATAGCAATTAAAGATGGCGATTTATACGTAGGCGAAGTACATCGTATTATTCGCTTTAAAAATATTGATACCCAATTAAAAGATCCAAAATTTGATGTGGTTTATGACGCATTACCGAGCGAGCGTCATCATGGTTGGAAATTTTTACGTTTTGCACCAACGGGCGAGCTAATCATTCCGGTGGGTGTACCGTGTAATATTTGTGCTGAGGATGAACGTTTTGGTCGTATTTTTGCGCTTAATGTAGAAACAAAACAAATAAAAACAATAGCCAAGGGCGTTAGAAACACCGTCGGTTTTGATTTTCATCCAGCTACTCAAGCTTTATGGTTTAGTGATAACGGTCGCGACATGATGGGCGATGATATTCCGCCTGATGAGTTAAACCGTGCAACGCAAGAAGGTGAGCATTTTGGTTTTCCGTATGTTCATGCCGGTGCAATTATTGACCCTGAGTTTGGTGAAGGTAAAAATATTGCCGATTACACGTCGCCAGCTCTTGCACTTGCTGCGCATGTAGCGCCACTGGGTATTCATTTTTATAACGGTAAGCAATTTCCAGCAAGCTATAAGCAACAATTATTTGTTGCTGAACATGGCTCATGGAACCGTTCTAAAAAGTCAGGTTATAAAGTAGGGCTAGCAACAATTGAAGTAGGTCGCGTAACTAAATATACGCCATTTATTACTGGCTTTATGAAAGACGAAACAACATTTGGACGCCCTGTTGCATTTGCAGAATTAGGTGACGGCAGTCTGTTAGTAAGCGATGATTACGCCAATGTAATCTACCGTGTAAGCTATAAGAAAAACTAGGTAAGCTTTAATGAGTGATACAGATACCTTGCTAATGCAAGGAATTGAGCAACAAACAATGGGGCGTTTTACCGAAGACGCCTATTTAAATTATTCCATGTACGTGATCATGGACCGCGCCTTACCGCATGTAGGTGATGGTTTAAAACCAGTACAGCGTCGTATTATTTATGCGATGAGCGAACTGGGTTTGTCGGCTAACGCTAAGTACAAAAAATCAGCCCGTACAGTGGGTGACGTGCTTGGTAAGTACCATCCACACGGCGACAGTGCATGTTACGAAGCGATGGTATTAATGGCGCAGCCGTTTTCTTATCGCTACCCTTTGGTAGATGGACAAGGAAACTGGGGTGCGGCAGATGACCCTAAATCGTTTGCAGCAATGCGTTATACCGAAGCGCGTTTATCTAAGTTTTCAGAAGTACTATTAAAAGAGCTTGGCCAAGGCACCGTCGATTGGACACCAAACTTTGATGGCACAATGGATGAACCTGTTGTGCTGCCTTCTCGTTTACCGCATATTTTACTAAACGGTATAACGGGTATTGCCGTAGGTATGGCAACCGATATTCCGCCACATAACGTACGTGAAGTGGCTAGTGCATGTTGTTTATTACTTGATAAACCAAAAACAGAGCTTGAAGAATTACTTGAGCTTGTACATGCACCAGATTACCCAACAGATGCTGAAATAATTACCCCAAAAGCCGATATTCATAAAATATATAAAACCGGTCGTGGGTCTATCAAAATGCGTGCGGTTTACACCGAAGAGCATGGTGATATTGTTATTACAGCGCTGCCGCATCAATGTTCTGGTGGTAAAGTACTTGAGCAAATTGCAGCGCAAATGAACGCTAAAAAGTTACCAATGATTGCCGATTTACGTGATGAGTCAGATCACGAAAATCCAACACGCATTGTAATTATTCCGCGCTCAAACCGCATTAAAGCTGAGCCATTAATGGCGCATTTATTTGCAACCACCGATCTTGAAAAAAATTACCGCGTAAACTTAAACATGCTAGGCCTCGATGGCCGCCCGCAAGTTAAAGATTTACGCTGTATTTTAAGTGAGTGGCTAATATTTAGACGCGAAACAGTGCGTCGTCGTTTGCAGTATCGTTTAGATAAAGTATTAGCACGTCTACATATTTTAGAGGGTTTGCTAGCCGCCTTTTTAAATATTGATGAAGTGATTGAGATAATTCGCAGCGAAGATAAACCAAAGCCTGTATTAATGGAGCGCTTTGATTTAACTGATACGCAAGCAGAAGCAATTTTAGAATTAAAACTTCGTCATTTAGCAAAACTTGAAGAGTTTAAAATTCGTGGTGAGCAAGACGAACTGGCCAAAGAGCGTGATAAATTAGCGCAAATATTAGGCTCAGAACGTCGTATGTCGACACTGCTTAAAAAAGAAATTCAAGAAGCCGCTGAAATGTACGGTGACGATCGTCGCTCACCAGTGATTGAGCGCTCAGAAGCGAAAGCACTTAACGAAAAAGATTTAATTCCGTCAGAGTCAGTTACTGTTGTGCTATCAGACAAAGGTTGGGCACGCGTTGGTAAAGGTCATGACTTAGATGTACAAGGCTTAAATTATCGCTCAGGTGACGGCTTTAGAGCCTCTGCTCGTGGTAAGAGTAATCAACCTGCGGTATTTTTAGATTCAGCGGGGCGGGCGTTTGCAACCGATGCGCACAGTCTACCTTCGGCGCGAAGCCAGGGGGAGCCAATGACAGGTCGTTTTAACTTAACACCAGGCGCTAATTTTGAGCACGTGGTAATGAGTGAAGACGAGCAAGTATTGCTTATGGCGTCAGATGCAGGTTACGGCTTTATTACCGACTTTAAAGACTTAGTTAGTAAAAATAAAAACGGTAAAGCGCTGGTAAGTGTCCCTAAAGGTGGAATATTACTTTCTCCTATTAGAGTGAACGATGTCGCTAGCGATTACTGTATGGCTATTTCTAACGAAGGTCGAATGCTTTTATTCCCGCTGCGAGACTTACCAAAATTAGGTAAGGGTAAAGGTAATAAAATCATCTCTATACCAGGTGCTAAAGTACAAGCCCGTGAAGAGTTTGTAAAAGTGCTTGCTGTTGTACCATTAGGAAGCAGTGTTACGCTTCATGCTGGTAAGCGTAAACTAACACTTAAACCAAGTGATTTAGAGCATTATCATGGTGAGCGAGGACGTAGGGGTAATAAACTACCGCGTGGCTTACAGCGTGTTGACGAAGCCGTTGTTGAGCTAACACCTCAAGATGATGAACCAATAGACGTTATTAGCGAAGAGTAGCCAATTACTTTTTTGTATAAATAAAAACGGTCTGCATTTGCAGGCCGTTTTTGTTTTAAAATAAAGAGCTTAAATATTTCAGCGTACACTTGTGCGCTATTGACTCGTTTGTGTCACAAAATAACGCTATAATAATTATAATTCATTTTTGGAGAAGCCCATTTGCTAGCTGTTATACGCGTTTTTATTATGCTGCTGTTTATATTATTCAGTTGTATTTTTGGTTTATTACTTTCGATTGTAAGACCATTTCACCCTAATAATGTACATATTATAGCGGGTTGGTTTGGCTCAATGGCTAAAATGGTTGGCGTTAAGCTAGTTCTAACACGTCATAAAGATGCCGTTGATCCAGGTCCTGCAGTTTATGTTGCTAATCATCAAAATAGCTACGACTTATTTACAGTGCCAGCAATGGTGCCAAAAAACTGCGTAAGTTTGGGTAAAAAGAGCTTAAAGTGGATCCCATTTTTTGGTCAGCTTTATTGGTTGTCGGGTAATATATTAATAGACAGATCGAATCGCTCTAAAGCGGCAGGAACTATCTCAAAAGCAGCCGAAAAAATTAAAAATAATGGCTTATCTGTATGGATGTTTCCAGAAGGCACACGAAGCTATGGAAGAGGGTTGCTACCATTTAAAACCGGCGCATTTCACACCGCAATGAGCGCAGATGTACCCATAATTCCGGTATGTATGAATACAACACATAAAACCATTAAGCTAAATCGTTGGGATAATGGTACAATTCACATCGAAATGTTAGCGCCTATACCGCTTGATAAAGAAATTAGCGCGCGTGAGCATGCTAAAAGCGTGCATAGCATTATGGCTGCTAAAATAACTGAATTAGATGCTCAAGTGAGAGAAAAATAATGGAAAACTGGCGTGAAATAAGTGAAGACATCGTAAGTTCACTACTTGAAGATGGGTCAGACCCTGAAATACTTTATGAAGTAGAGCACCACTTTGTGTGTGAAGACTTTCCTAAGTTAGAGCAAGCTGCACTTGCTGCTTTTAAATTGGGTTACGATGTTGAAGAACCAGCAGAGCTTGAGCTTGAAGACGGTAACAAAATTTGGAGCTTTGACATTGTAGTTGAAGCTGAGCTAGACGTAGACGTTATTATGGAAGACGTTGATAAGCTAGCGCAACTAGCCGTTGAGTGCGAAGTTGAGTACGATGGTTGGGGTACTTACTTTCAAGAGTAATTAGCTGACTGTTATAAAAAAGGCGATCATTGCAAAGTGTTCGTCTTTTTTAATGCCTGTAAAAGCGTGCTACCAAACATGCGCTTCCCCTCAGGTTTTTTCTAGGGACGATTACTCTTTGTTGCCTAAATGGATGTGGTAAGGGGCGTGAACAGGACGCGGAAGCTTTGCTCGGTTTTTACTTATTTTCACATGGAAGTATGCCAGTAGCGTAACGCAGGAGTAGTTACCGAGCCCGCTTGATTACAAACCCCGCGCCGCGATTTAACCGCCCCTAGATTAAACTAATTTCAATCCGCAAAGGGTAACATGCCGAGTTCTGCTGAAGCTTTTAATTCGAACTAAATTGAATCAACCTTCTAGGTGTTTTCAATAATTTATTTAAAACTTATTGGTATGTTTTGTATAAATATTATTAATAAATTATCTATAAAAAATAAAATATTCACCTTCACTGAACTCAAACACCTCTTAAGTTTTTTAAGCTACCCTTCACTAATATAATAATACTTTCATCTTTAAATTCTTATTTCAAATGCATTTTGTTCTGCCATTATTAAATTTTATTTTATATAAACAGTCTAAATTAATTGGTTAACCAGTGGTATTCTAGTTAATTAAACTGAACGTAAGCTTTACTGCATAAAATAAAATGAAAATCAATTTTGTTATTACAAGAAATGCGATTTTTGAATTTTTAATAAATTACCAATTAAAGTTTTATTTAATGCTTTTTCATTATTTTATATTTTGTTCCTTATCTGGGTTTGTTATTTTTTTGATAGTGATTGGTTTTAAGTATTTGTTTTCATGTATTTTTATTTATTGTTGATTTAATGAATCTAAATGAAATCAATACTTATTACCTATTAAATAAATTGTTGCAAATTTATTACAAGCAATATAACTTGTGTCTCAGCCCAGCTGGCAATAACTATTGGTAATGCTTGTTTGTAAACCAAGAGTGGTTTTTTTTACATTTTACTTATTACCAATTACACATAAAAACACAAGTTAAAACCTGTTTACAGGCGGTGATCTAGGCTCAAGTGAAATACTCATTTATAGCCATGTAGTAAGATTTTTTCATGTACAGGTTTGGAGAAATAAAGATAATGATTAACCAAAAATCCCTATTTATGCTTGCAGCAATGACTGCTAGCTCAAGTTTTGTACAAGCGGCAACTGTTAATAATGCTGGATTTGAAGATGGTTGGAATAACTGGAATGAAACAGAACCAGCGGCTATTTCAGGTAGTGCTTACAAGGGCTCTAAATCATTAAAAATTCAAGGTAGCCCAGGGCGTGTTTACCAAAATGTAGATGTAGATCGAAATACTCAGTACACGTTAAGTGCGTACGTACTTGGCAAGGGACAAATCGGCATTAACGATCTTAATGGTTTGTTTAAAAGTGAGAAATTTAACGTTTCTTCGTGGACAAAAGTATCTAAAACTTTCACTACAGCTAATACAGGTACGCTACAAGTATTTGCTAAGCATGATAAGAGCTCAAGCGATGTTCGTTTTGATGACTTTTCGTTAACTAAGGGGAGTTCTTCTGGCGGCGGAGACACAGGTGGTGGTGATACTGGCGGTGGCGACACTGGTAGTGGCTCAGGTATAGCAAGCAACATCACCAACGGTAGTATTTTTGACCTTGAAGGTAACGATCCTCATCCATTAGTAAATAGCGACACTTTAGAGTTTGTTCCTCTAGAAGCGCGTCATATCACTCCAAACGGGAATGGCTGGCGTCATGAATATAAAGTAAAAGAAAGTGCACGTGTTGCAATGACCGAAACCTATGAGGTTTTTGAGGCAACTGTAAAAGTTGAAATGTCAGATGGTGGTAAAACGATTATTTCTCAGCACCACGCTAGCGATACGGGTACGATTTCAAAAGTATATGTTTCAGATACTGATGAATCCGGTTTTGATGATAGCGTAGCAGATAACGGGATTTTTGACGTTTATGTTCGCCTGCGTAACACCAGTGGTAAAGAAGAAAAGCATGCACTAGGTACTATCAGAAGTGGTGGTTCATTCAATCTAAAAGTAGTTAATAATTACGGTGATGTAGATGTGACTGCATTAGGTACTACCTTTGGTATTCCGGTAGAAGATGATTCAGAATCTTACTTTAAGTTTGGTAATTATTTACAATCACAAGACCCATATACACTAGATGAGTGTGGCGAGTCAGGAAACTCAGATTCATTTAAAGAGTGCTTTAAAGATTTAGGAATTACAAAAGCTAAAGTAACAATGACTGACGTTAGTTATACGCGTAAAACTAACTAATTATTTAGTAGTTTAGAAAGCCACTCAGTTTAAAACTGAGTGGCTTTTTTAATGCTTTTTAAATGTATAAACTTAATTTATAACCATTTTTTATTTTTAAAATACACACCAATACCGCCAGTAAGTACAATCAAAAATATAACAAACGCACTAAATGCATAGGGGCTCTCGGTACCCGGAATACCTCCTACGTTTACGCCTAACAGGCCGGTTAAAAAGCCTAAAGGTAAAAACAATGCAGCCACAACCGACATTACATACATACGCTGATTTAATTGCTCAGACACTTGGTTAGTGATTGTTTGCTGAATGATTTGCGCACGTTCAATAGAGCTATCAAGCTCCTCTAAATAACGAATAAGTAAGTTTGTTGTTTCGTTTAATTTTGCTTTATCGTCATCTAACAGCCACGGGTAGTGATTATTTACCATTGAGCTAAGGGCTTCTTTTTGCGGTTTTAAATAACGCTTTAAGGCAATTGTTTGACGGCGCAACTGTGATAAACCTTGGTTATCAAACTTTTTACTTGGTTCATCTATTTCTTCTTCAAACTCGTCGAGTGTTTCATCTAGTGAGTCAATAACGCTTTGCATACGTGAGGTTAATTTTTGTGTAATAGAGCACACTAATTCAGAAATATTGCATGGGCCTTTATTTTCATTTAAACAGGCGAGCGTATCTTGCACCGATAATAAACGACGTTTGCGGGTAGTAATAAGAATGTCTTCGCTAATAAATAAACGAATTGAAACCATGTCTTCAGGGCTTTGTGCTGGATTTAAATTTACACCACGTAAAAATAACATATGTCCGTTAGTCGTTGATGTAATTCGCGGGCGTGTTTCATCAGCAATTAAGGACTCTAATTCGTAATCGTTTAAATGAGGCTGTGCCTTGAGCCATTCAACAGCCTCGCTTTGGCTATAGTCCATGTGCACCCAAAGTTTTCCGTGGCTTGGTTGCCAGCTATTTAGCTCATTAGTGCTTTCAATAGGGCGAGCGCCGCCTTGTCCATCAAGTACAAGTGCATGTAGTAAACCATTAATCATAATTATTTCTCATAATAGTGTATTTTTAATACCGTTAACTATAGTGTATCTACTTAAGTATTTTAAACTTACCTTTATTTTTAATAAGTTAAGCTTAAATAGCAAAATATATGCAGAGCCTTTGGGCTGAGTAAAGTGGCATAAAGTACTATTCAGCAAGGCGTGCATTGTGTGACCAGTTGTTTAAAAAGATCAATTTAATTTACTAATCGACTAGATAAATTTATTTCGTTGGTGTTTTTTTACCTGTAGCGTATAAGTCACTTTTTTATTAAGGGCACATTTATGACAGCAAAGATCACAGTTGGTTGGCGTGAGTGGTTAAGTTTACCTGGGCTTGGTATTAACGAGATAAAAGCAAAAATTGATACTGGCGCTCGCACTTCATGTATTCATGCAATTAACATTGAAGAATACGAAGTTGACTCAGAAAAATGGGTTAAATTTACGGCCCAGCCACTGCAAGATGATGAGCAAACACAAGTCACTTGCAATGCAAAAGTTAAAAAAATGAAGTACGTAACCAGCTCAAGTGGGCAAAAAGAGTTACGTTACTTTATAGAAACTACATTGCATGCAGGCGAGCATAGCTGGCCTATCGAGCTTACTTTAACAAGCCGTGCAACAATGAAGTTTAGAATGTTATTAGGGCGTACAGCCATGGAAAATCGTATAGTCGTTGACCCGGCTTTATCTCAACTATTAGGTCGTAAGGTTTAACTATGAAAATCGGTATTTTATCTCGCAACAGAAAATTATATTCAACACGTCGCTTAATTGAGGCGGCAGAGGCACGCGGTCACGAAGTTAAAGTGATTGATGCATTGCGCTGTTATATGAATATCAACTCTGAGCAACCAGAAATTCACTATCGCGGTGAAAACTTAAAAGAATTTGACGCAATCGTCCCGCGTATTGGTGCATCGGTTACATTTTATGGCTGTTCGGTACTTCGTCAGTTTGAAATGATGGGTGTTTACCCTGTAAATGAATCAGTCGCTATTTCTCGTTCGCGCGATAAATTACGCTCACTTCAGTTACTTTCGCGCAAAGGCGTTGGTATGCCAGTAACAGGTTTTGCTAGCAAACCAGATGATGTAAAAGACTTACTAGAAATGGTAGGCGGTGCACCTGTTGTAATTAAATTACTTGAAGGCACACAAGGCATTGGTGTTGTACTTGCTGAAACACGCAAAGCGGCAGAAAGCGTTATTGAAGCGTTTATGGGCTTAAAAGCTAATATTATGGTTCAGGAATACATTAAAGAAGCGGGTGGTGCCGATATACGTTGTTTCGTATTAGGCGATAAAGTAATAGCAGCAATGAAGCGCCAAGCACAAGAAGGTGAGTTCCGCTCTAACCTTCACCGTGGCGGTAGTGCTACATTAGTTCGTATTACTCCAGAAGAACGTAAAACGGCAGTAGCCGCGGCTAAATCAATGGGCTTGAACGTAGCGGGAGTTGATTTACTTCGCTCATCTCGTGGACCACTTGTGATGGAAGTAAACTCATCACCAGGTTTAGAGGGCATTGAAATAGCAACAGGTAAAGACATTGCAGGCATGGTGATTGATTTCATCGAAAAAAATGCTTCAAGTAAAGGAACAGCAACACGTGGCAAAGGTTAAAATTAACCGTCCTTTTTCCTTATTAGGAGAGAGTGTAGGCGTAGGCGAGCGTAAAACACTTGCCTTAGAGGCAGCTAAACTTTATACCCATTCACCACTTAATATTCCTATTGAAGTGGTTAACGGTGTAATGGAAGGTCCTGTGCTTATGGTGTGTGCGGCTATTCATGGTGATGAGCTAAATGGCGTAGAAGTTGTGCGTCAATTAATTGCTAAAATAGACCCAAGCCAACTGCGCGGTACAATAATCGCTGTGCCTATTGTGAATGTGTTTGGCTTTATTCATAAATCGCGTTACTTACCAGACAGACGCGATATGAATCGTAGCTTCCCAGGTTCTGAGCGTGGCTCACTTGCTGGGCGTATGGCTTATATGTTTTTTAATCAAGTGGCAATACATTGTACCCACATTATTGATTTACATACTGGCGCTATTCATCGAACTAACTTACCGCAAATTCGCGCTAACTTAGCTGATGAAGCAACCGCTGAAATGGCTAAAGCATTCGGCACGCCAGCAGTTATAGATGCATCATTGCGTAATGGCTCATTACGAAGTGAAGCTGCAAACCTAGGTATCCCGGTTATAACCTATGAAGCTGGTGAAGCACTGCGTTTTGATCCAATCGCAATTGCGGCCGGTGTACAGGGTGTTGATTATGTTATGCGTCATTTAAAAATGATCCGTGGCAAGCGTCCTAAAAAGTTACCAGATCCTATTATTGCAGGTTCAACTAGTTGGATACGTGCCGAAGTTGATGGCATTGTGCGTGCACAAGTATCACTAGGGGAGCATGTAACTAAAGGGCAAGTACTTGCTTATATTAGTAGCCCACTAGGTGACTCTGAGCTTGAGCTTTTAGCGCCTAAAGGCGGTATTGTTATTGGTCAGCAAACTATGCCATTGGTAAATGAAGGTGATGCGGTATTCCACCTTGCTTACTTTGCAAATGATAATAGCCTAGTAGAGCAGCAACTAGAGAACTTTATTGATGAGATAAATGATTTAGATGACGAGCTTAAAACAGCAGAATTAAATAACTAGTAGCCAGCCTGAACTCTATTTAGTTAAAGCATTAAAAAGCCGCAGTAGGTAATTACCTACTGCGGCTTTTTTGTGTGTTTATTTTAATTTAGGATTTTTTAGGTCCAATAATACGCTTTATAACGGGGGCTTTTGTTGGCTTTGGTTCTTTATTTAAGACCATGACAGGACGGGTCACAAATAAATTGTTAGGGTAAATTACGCGGTGCCCATCAATATGCTCAAGTACTACATTCATTAAGCCCATTTCAACAATGCGCCCTTCAACATGATTTGCACCATCAATAATTCGTACCCAATAGCCAACACGGCAATCGTTTTGAATAAACATTAGTAAAAATGCGGTGAGATTACTTAATAATGACCAGGCAGCGAAGAGTGCTACGCCCAACATAGCGAATAAAGAGGAGCCTAAAACCAATAAGCCACGCAGCTCTATACCCCAAAATACTAAAACTAAACACAGCACGACAAAGGCGAGTATAATTTTTAGTAAGAGCTCTGCACGATATTTTCGGTGTAAATCAACTTTCCCCTTAATTGCTTTTTCGAGTAATTTTTTGGTTATTTTTAATAGCAGAGGGAAAACCAAAATAGCGATTATAGTTACAATTAACTTATATTGTGATGCAAACAATTCTAAAACTTCTATTATTTCCACATTAGGCCCTGAACTTTAATACCAATTTAATTTAATTCAATTGGTATTAGTTTAACGCGTTTGTATTATTTAAAAAGTGTTTTTAACGCTCACTAACCACTGTACTGAGTCTACGTCATCGTAGCTATCAACTGGGGCTGCAATGTCAATGTGGATCATGGTTCCTGAGTTTGCACGACTTGGTGCTAAACGAAGACCCACGCCTATATTTTTTAATACATGTGCGTTTTCACCATTATCTTTATCGTTAAACCATGCTCTGCCCACATCTACAAAAGCTGCGCCACCCACTTTAAATAGTTGTAGTAAATCGTACTCCCAGTAATAGCGCTTTTCTAGATTAACTAAAAAGCTGCGGTCGCCATGTTGATAATCCATAGGGTAACCACGCAGGCCTGTTTCGCCGCCTAAAGTAAGCTGTTGATCAGCAGTAAGGTTTTTTGCGTATTGCACGCGGGCTTTAACATACCAAGATTGGTCTTCACTGGTATTTAAATAATATTGTACTTGGCTGGTGGCCATAAAGTTTTCGAGTTTTTTCTGTTCTTTATTCCAATAGCCATCAATATCAGCACTAAAACGCCATAAGGTATTATCGTTAGTAAAGTGGGCTTTTTTAAAGTTAAAAGAATACACCGCGCGGCTGTCGTCATTACTTAATGATTCGTCTGAATAGCCAATTAAGCTTTTAATATTCCAACCTAAGTTTAAATCCTCAGTGCGAGATATACTGTCAAAATTGCGTACTTTTATGTAGTTATCTTCAAACCAATGGCCGCTTATAAAGGGATAACTTAAACTTCTGTCATCGGCAAGTGGTGCAAATGTAGTGTCTATAGCTTCAAAGGTATGCTGCTCGTCGGTATAACCTAAGGTTAAGCGTTGGGTCCAATTATTATTAAGCGCTTTAGAGTGTCCTATAAATGCACGGTTTAAATCGGTAGTTTGATCAAATTCGCTAAACTCTTCGCCGCGTTTATATAGTGACTCTTCGCGCTGCTCAGAATAGCTTAAAATACCGTAACTAAAAGGGGTGTCTATCGCGTAAAATGGATAGGTTAGCTCAAGTAAATGGCGCTTGCCATCGCTGTTATCAGCGTACTCTAAACGGCCGCGGTAGCGAGTAGATAAAATATTAGGATCGTCGTAAACAAATAAATAACCGCTACGATCGCTGTCGGTCGTGCGTGACAACGAAAGGCGCTTCCCCCAACCAAGCAGGTTTGATTCTCTAAAACCGATACTTGATTTATTTTCTCCGCCGCTACGGCTAAAGTTTACTTCAGGTAAAAGTGTCCACAAATCACGGGTAACCACTTCTACATTAACGTCACCGTCGCAGTTTTCGATTGCACTAATTTGTGCATCATATAAGTAGCTTTCTTTACGAAGTAGGCGCTCAGACTCTGCAAGCTTTTTAGCATCGTACTTGTCACCAGGGGAGAATAATAAAAGGTTATTAATGACATCGGGCTCTGTTTGAATATGAGCGCGGTTAGCAAATCGGAATAGGGCATTATTTTCCTCTTCAAGCTCAGTATTAAATACATTAAGTTGCTTGAGCTTTATTGAGGCTATTTTAGCGTTACTATTACTGTGCGTGAGGGTTGTTTTGTCTTGAACTTCTCGGCGTAAGTTTTTATTTGTGCTTAAATCTGTCTGTTCTACAAGGCAGTTATCAGTTTTCGTTGAAGATTGTTGTGCGAATGCATTAGGCACATAAAAGCTTAAAACCGTTAAGCTAATACAACATTGTGCTATCCATTTCTTGTTCACCATTAAACCTCTTTACTGCTACGTAGCAAATGACTATCGTAATATCAGCTTACATCATTGTTATTATAATGTAAGTAAAAGGTATGGATTTTGAAACTAATTAATTGTTACTCATATTCACTTATGTTAATAACCAACCTGGTTTAGAACCGCCTGTGGGCGGGGTATTAAAAGCTAACTTAAATAAAATGCTAAAGCTGCTAATAAGTGCTCAGCTTCATGGCCTTCGGCATTAATCCAAATACTTTGGCTGTAATGCTCATAGTTTAAATTAAAGGTCTGCTGATTATAGGTAAAGCGAACTTGATGGCGATCGGCGCCTGCAGAATACTCATTGAGTGTTACATCGTCTGAGTGTAAAAAGAGTGTGCTCCACAGTTCAAAGTCTTCATCGTGTGGAGGCTCGACTGGTGTAATTAAAATGTATTTATGGGCGTGGTCATATTCTATTTGGGTCATAACATTCTTAATTTGTAGCTAGGTAATTGCGAATTGCAGTTAAAAATTCGCCGCCGTACTTATTTAACTTAGTAAAACCCACACCCGACACTTTTAAAAATTCACTGTCGTTTGTTGGCATAAGCTGCGCCATTTCGGCTAATGTTTTATCATTAAATACCACATAAGGTGGTACATCATCGGCATCAGCGAGTTCTTTACGTAGTGCGCGCAGGCGAGCAAACAGTTTTTTGTCGTAATTAAATTGTGCTAACTTATCTTGATAAACGTGTTTGGCTTGCAGGCGTGGCTCGGCTAATTGCAGTGCGTACTCACCTTTTAAAATTGCACGCGCGGCTTCGGTTAACCTAAGTGACGCACCTTGTGTTATATCTTGGCTAAGTAAGCCTTGGTGAATAAGTTGGCGTAAAATACTAAGCCAAAATTCACTGCTTTTATCTTTACCTATGCCGTAAGTGCTTAGCTCATGATGATTGTTATCGCGTATGCGGCTAGTATTTGCACCACGTAGTAATTCAACAATGTACCCAAGACCAAAGCGCTGGTCAGCTCTATACACACAAGAAAGCGCTTGTTGGGCAACCAATGTACCATCAAAGCTTTTTGGCGGGTTTAAACAAATATCGCAGTTGCCACAAGGTTCGCGCTGATACTCACTAAAATAGTTAAGCAATATTTGGCGGCGACACGTTTGTGCTTCTGCAAAGCTTGCCATTGCGTTAAAGCGTTGTTCTTCTACACGGCGGCGTTGCTCGTCGTCTATGTCTTCAAAAAAGCGCCTTACGCGACCTATATCAGCTGGATCAAAATACATTATAGCTTCTGCGGCAAGTCCATCTCGCCCAGCACGCCCCGTTTCTTGATAGTACGACTCGATACTTTTTGGAATATCGTAATGCAATACAAAGCGTACATTGGGTTTATTAATCCCCATACCAAAGGCAACGGTTGCGACCACTATTTGTATATCGTCACGTGCAAAACCAGTTTGTACAAATTGTCGTTGCTCGTTACTCATACCTGCATGGTAAGCGGCAGCGTTTAGCCCTGCATCTGCAATTTTTTCAGCAATGTCGTCTACGCGTTTACGGCTAGTGCAATAAATAATACCGCTCTGGCTTTTTTGCTCTTTTAAGTAGCGAAGCAGTTGCACCATAGGTTTAAATTTTTCTTCTATGGTGTAGCGAATATTGGGGCGATCAAAGCTGCCAGTATGAATATAAGGCTGTTGTAGTTTTAGTTGCTCAACTATATCAAACCGTGTGGCTTTATCGGCAGTTGCAGTGAGCGCCATCATTGGGACATGTGCAAAACGTTGCTTTAATTCGTTTAAGCGAAAGTAATGAGGCCTAAAATCGTGACCCCAATGCGACACACAATGCGCTTCGTCAATGGCAAATAAGCTTACATTTAAATGCGATAAACGCTCTAAAAATTCGCGTTGAAGTACTTTTTCAGGTGCCACATATAAAAGCTTAATTTGCCCCTGATGAAGCTGTTGATACACCAATTGCTGCTCTTCTCGCGCTAAGCTGTTATTTACGTAAGCGGCTTTTACCCCAAGTGCTTGAAGTTGACTTACCTGATCTTGCATTAGCGATATGAGCGGAGATATGACAATAGTTACGCCTTCGAGCACTAAAGCGGGTATTTGATAGCAAACCGATTTTCCGCCGCCAGTAGGGAGCAATACAAGCGAGTCTTGGCCGTTAATAGCAGCATCAATAACTGTTTTTTGGCCGTCGCGAAATTCACTGTAGCCAAACACTTGTTTGAGGACAGTTTCGGGTTTACGCACAAGGGTGCTAGAAGGTGGTGTTGATGTATTCATTGGCGGGTATTTTAGTGGTTTTTTAGTGAGATGTCTTTAGCTGAGTTACTTATACCAATCCGCAATACTACTTAATCAATTTGAGGGATCAAATCTGACGCTCGCTGCGTTAAAAATTTCTGATATAGAACAACTAAATAACGAGTTTTTTGCCTTGTTATAGACACTATTTTCTTACCTCTAGATAGATCACTTAATTAAGCTAATTGGTATTAACCTCAACTCTATTGTAAGTAAATTAAACTCTGGTAGTGTTGAAACCGCTTATTAAGATAGATCTGCTTTCTTAAAGTTAGGTTGCTAAGTAAATGATTTAACTAGAACCTCGTAGTTTTGCTTAAGTTATGCTTTACTCATCGTACCAGTTTAAACATAGAGAATAATAATGAATAAAGAAATGTTAATTGAACAAGTGGGTGCATTATTTGTAAATGGCATGCCGTTTAACCAGTTTTTACAAATATCGGTTGAGTCGTTGAGCCCTGAACAGGCCAAAATTACGTTTCCGTGGCAGGATGTACTCATTGGTAACCCTGCGCAAAAAATACTGCACGGTGGTGTTATTTCAGCCGTACTTGATAATGTAGGCGGTATGCTCGCGGCAGCAAGCGTGATTGATAAGCTCACTGATTTAGATATAGGAAGTGTGCAAACAAAATTAGCCACGCTTGGGACTATCGACTTGCGCACTGATTATTTGCGCCCTGGTAAAGGAGAGAGCTTTACAGCGAGTGCCACACTTATTCGCTCAGGTAATAAAGTATGTGTTTGTCGAATGGAATTACATAACGAGCAATCAGTTCAAATTGCTTTTGGGACAGGCACGTATTTAGTTGGATAAAACGTGTATGGGAAGTAAACTAGCGGCCTTTTAAATCACTAAGTGTTTATTATGTCGATTGATACTGAGCAGCGTAAAGGTGCTATTTTTGCTTGTCTTGCTTTTTTTATGTGGGGCCTTGCGCCAATATATTTTAAGTTGATTCAGCATGTTTCTGCCTTTGAAATTTTAATGCATCGGGTTGTTTGGTCGGTTGTATTTTTAGTACTAGTAGTAAGTGTTTTAAAGTATTGGGATAAAGTTAAACGCATTATTATTCAGCCTAAGCTTTTGCTTATGCTCGTTATTACCTCAACATTGCTAGGGTTTAACTGGGGTTTATTTATATGGGCTATAAATAATAACCATATGCTTGATGCGAGTTTGGGCTATTACATAAACCCTCTTTTAAATGTATTACTGGGTATGCTCTTTTTAGGTGAACGCCTGCGTAAGTTTCAAGGTGTAGCAGTGGCACTGGCCTTTACCGGTGTAGTGCTGCAGCTAATTAGTTTTGGCTCGTTTCCGGTAGTGGCATTTTCATTAGCTATATCGTTTGCGCTTTATGGTTTGTTACGTAAAAAACTACCCGTTGAAGCCTTGCCTGGCATTTTGCTTGAAGCACTTATATTACTGCCTGTTGCACTCATTTATTGGTGGTTAATGGTGCCTACAGTAACATCAAGCCTGCCAGCTAACGATTGGCATACTAATGCATTACTGATTAGTGCAGGTATTGTAACTACATTACCATTGCTGTGTTTTACCGGCGCCGCTAAGCGTTTGCAATACACTACATTAGGCTTTTTTCAGTATATTGGGCCAAGCCTAATGTTTATATTGGCAGTGGTGTTTTACGGTGAAGTGTTTGACGCTGAGAGATTAGTAACGTTTGCATGTATTTGGAGTGCGCTAGCTATTTTTAGTTGGGACTCTTACAATCAATCACGCAAACGTAAAAAAGCGGCTATTACAGCCGCAGAAGTATAATTAACCTAATAGAGCTGTTAGCTAACTACTTTATTACGACCAGATTCTTTAGCGTCGTAAAGCTTTAAATCGGCCTGTTTTAATAATTCATCAATTTGATAAACAGGCCCATCTGCAAAACCAATAGATATAGTAAATTTGATTTTTTCTTTACTAAACTCTTGGCTGTTCGCCTCTATAAAGTACCTAAAACCTTCAAGTCTTTTTAGCGCTTCTTGTTTATCCGCATTTGCAAAGTAAACGGCAAACTCTTCGCCACCTAAGCGGGCCACTAAATACTTTTTAAAATATTTGCTAAAGCAAATGGAGAGCCCTTTTAATACTTCGTCGCCTACATCATGCCCGTGAGTGTCATTAATTATTTTAAAATGGTCAATATCAAGCATGGCTAGCGCTCCTGAACCTTGCTTATTTTTAATCTTTTTGAGTGATTTGTTTGTTTCTTCAAAAAAGTAACGACGATTAGGTAGATTAGTTAGGTAATCGGTGTTGGCTTGGCGTTTAATTGTGGCTATTTGTTCTAGCATATCGACGTTTTGGCTAAGCCTGCAGTAAAACTCTTCACTATTAAAAGGTTTATGTAAATAATCGTTTGCGCCATTTTTTAAAAATAAACTAGAAAGCCCTACAGAGTCAGAGCCCGAAATACCAATAATGGCTTTTTCGTCATTGCTATATAAGCGGCGAATTTCGCTACATAACTCATCACCATTCATGTTTGGCATTTCGTTATCAGTAATGATGACTGAAATGTCGGGTGAACTTTCGAGCATCTTTAATGCTTCTTGTCCGTCTTGTGCTTCAATAATTTGATATTTGTGACGAACTAACAAGCTGCAAATGTATCGTCGAGTCGATTTAGAATCATCAACAACGAGTACTTTTACATTTTCATTGCGAGGTAAGCGGTGTAATTGTTTTTCTAGGTATTGGTAAGCTTGTTTGTTTTCTTTAATTATGTAATCGATGATTGGGTATTTTTCGACGGTGTCGCGGGTTTTTTTATCAATATTACCCGTCATTACAATAGTTGGGATATCAGCATTAACAGTGCAGGGTACTGCTTCACCTGATGGGGCATCAGGTAATATAAAGTCAACTACAGCGCAAAAGTAGCTATTTTTACTTATAAGCTCTTTTGTTTGCGCTAATGACTCTGCTATATCAACTTCATAACCTGCTTTAAGCGCGATGTGCTTTTGCACTCGCGCCATTGCAGGTGTATCTTCAACTATTAGTATTTTTCGCGTCACGGAACAACCCTGTTTATATTTTGCAAAAATATTTGCTTATACAAGTTGTAACTGTTAAAACGCAAAAAAGCAAATAACTTAAGTACTTACAGATTATCCGCTTCTGAATAATACTCTTGGCTAATCGGTGCTGGCCCTGACATTTTTGAGCGGCCAAATAAAGTATGAAACTTAGTTTTGCAGGTCGTTAGCTTTAAGTATTTTACCCAAGCACGTTCGATTGGGTTAGTAGGTTCTTGTGAGCCAGTTACTACTGCTACAAACTGTTCTTGATGTTCGTTTTGCGGCTCAATTGTTTTACTGTATAAGCCTCTTAAAACAACACCATGTTGTTCTAATATACTGGCTTCTAATAAGGTGAAGTTTCCGCTGCGGCTAAAACCACGTGGAAAATTCTGATCATCATAAAATTGACGTTGGCTAACAAATGCTTGGCGTAGTAATGAAATGTTATTGCTCATAGCTTTATCCTCATACCCTATTAATTAGCTGGAGTATGATGCAAGTTTGGCAATTTATTAAACAAATTATTTTTATCGTGAGGATAAAAAATTGGATATCGATTTATTAAAAACATTTGTTGAAGTAGTGCGTACGCGTCACTTTGGTAAAGCGGCCGAAAACCTTTATATTACGCAGTCTGCAGTGAGCTTTAGAATTCGCCAATTAGAGCAAGGGCTTGGTGTTAATTTGTTTATTCGCCAGCGTAATAATATTCAACTTACAGCACCTGGCGAGCGCTTATTACCGCACGCACAAATGATTATTACGGGCATGCAGCGCGCCAAAGTAGATGTTGCACTTGCCGACAATATGCATAAGCAAATTAGCTTAGCAGGAACGCCTAATATTTGGGATGCTTTTTTACAGTTTGGTATAACAAATATTGTATCGGCGATGCCGGGCGTGTCGTTGGTTGCAGAAGTTAAAGCACAACAAGAGAGCACTCGACTTTTATTAGAGCGTACTCTCGATTTGGCAATATTATTTGATCCACCAAAAGTAGATGAATTAGTGGTAGAGCGAATTTGTGAGTTGCCAATCATTCCAGTAAGCGGATACGACACCGCAACGAACGAAAACTTTTTTGATAATCAATATGTGTATGTGGATTGGGGAACTACTTTTTCTCTTTGGCATGCGCGTCAGTTTACAGGAAAAACGCCACCTTACTTTAGAACCAGCACGGGACGTATTGCACTTGATTTAATACTGCAATGTGGTGGTAGTGCATTTATACCTCAAGTATTGGTTGAAGGGCATTTAGAAAAAGGTGAGTTGTTTCATGTTAAAGGGGTAGAAAACACCTCAAGAGACGTATTTATAGCGTATCACAGAGACAACGAGCAAAAAGAGCTAATAGAAACCTTAGTTAATTTACTTTCGCAAATGACGCCAAGCTTGTCATTAAAGCAAGATAAGTAAGTACGACCGCTTACTAGGCTTTCATGTTATTTTGATTTCACATTTAATGCATTTTTATTAACAAAAAAAGACATTAATATTTCCGTTGTAATATTACTGTCATTTAGGAATGACAAAATGCAGCAGTTTTGAAAATTAGTCTTTTGTGATTATCCAAGGAAATAACATGAAATTTGTAAAATCGAGCTTATGCTTAGCACTATTAAGTGGTTTATCTTTTAATGCACTTGCCGACGTAGACATTTACGGTAAAGCGAATGTAACAGTGCAATCATCTGATGATGGCGAAGGGTCTTTTACCGAGATAAAAAGTAATGCATCTCGTCTTGGTGTTAAAGGTTCTGAAAAAATAAATGATAGTTTAGAAGCGGTATATAAGTTTGAGTTTCAAGTTGATGTGTCTGATGCTGATTCAAAAGGCGATAACGACGACAATATTTCTGCGCGTAACCAATATGTTGGTTTAAAAGGTGCGTTTGGTCAGGTTGTAATTGGTCGTAACGATACTGCGCTTAAGCAATCTCAAGGTAAGTTAGATTTATTTAACGACCTTGAAGGCGACATTAAAAATGTATTTAAAGGTGAAAACCGCTTAGGAAATACAGTTAGTTATTCATCAAACTCATACGAAGGTTTTAAAGTACTAGCTACTTTTGTAGCTGAAGATGATGTAGACGCTGATAACGGTTACTCAATGGCGGTTACTTACGGCGACGTGGCACTTAAAAAGAGCGCTGTATATGCCTCGATTGCAGCCGATAGTGAAGTAAATGGCTACGATGTAGTACGTGCATCAATCCAAGGTAAAATCGAAAACTTTAAATTGGGCGCAATGTACCAAACACAAGAAGCAGTAGATGGCAGCGCAGAAGCGGATGGTTACTTGCTAAATGCTGCTTACAGCATGGGTAACAACACATTTAAAGTGCAATACCAAGATATGGACTTTGACGACAGCGACGATAAGTCAGCAATTTCAGTTGGTCTTGATCACAAATTAAATAAAAATATTAAAGTATTTGGTTTTTACTCAAGCTTCGATATGGACAACAACGTTGACCAAGACTACGTAGGCTTAGGTATGGAATACAAGTTTTAACGATTAGTTAAAACACTCCCTTTTTAACCGCGCTCTTTTGAGTGCGGTTTTTTTTGCTTTAAATTATTTACTTAGCCGCCCATAATAGAGCTTCATTTGGAATGAGGTGCGAGTCCTCGACTGTTCCCGCAACTGTAATTAGCGCAAAGCTTTAAGTCAGATACAAATGGTATAATACCAATTTTATTAAAAACATGATCTTTCTAGCGAATTAAATAACTTACTAACTTCGTTAAAAATTATTCATATAGAACAACTATATGTCATAATTTCCGCCTTGTTATTAAGCTATTTATTTGTCGCTATAATAAATCACTAATTTAATGCAATTGGTATGAATTCTTTTAACGAGCGGGTTTACTCATTTTTTCTTGTAGTGCATTAGTATTTTTATCGCATTTTTAGTGAGTTTAACCTAGGGTCTGCTGATCTTTGCGGATTAAAATTTGTTCAAACTAGGGGCTATTTAATCGCGGCGCGAGGTTTGTAACCTAGTGGGCTAAGTAAAAACCGAGCAACAAAGAGTAAATAGCCCCTAGGAAGAACCCTTTGGGCAGCGCCTGTTTGGCATTAATGCTACGTTATCGCCCATTTATGGGGAATAACCACACTACATAGGCTCTGCCTTGCCTAAATACCAAACAGACTGTTGCAAATTTAACCTTGAAAGATCAACAGACCCTAGCCTAGGACTGACTATTGCACACTCAAACGCCATTAAATAAACCATTACTAAACGTTAAAAACGTATCATGGGGTATTGGCAATAAAACGATTCTCAGAAAAATAAACCTTAAAATAACCACAGGTAAATTTGTTGGTTTAATTGGACCTAATGGCGCAGGTAAATCGAGCTTATTGCGTTGTTTATATCGTTTTAATAAACCAAGTGATGGCGTTGTAGAGTTTAACAACACCGACATTTGGCAGCTAAAAAGCGATGAGTACGCAAAAAAAGTAGCGGTTGTTTTACAAGAAACCCCGTCGCAATTTAACTTAAGCGTATTTGATGTTATTGCGCTTGGGCTAACGCCTCATAACTCGCTATTCAGCTCAATAACTAACATTGATAAACAAAAAATCATTCAAGCAATCAATACAGTCGGGTTGGTAGATCATAGTGAGCAAAGCTTTGAGTCGCTCTCAGGCGGTGAAAAGCAACGTGCCTTGATAGCCCGCGCCATAGTCCAGCAACCTCAACTGTTAATAATGGACGAGCCAACTAGCCATTTAGATGTTAGATACCAAATACAGGTTATGGAGCTTGCTAAATCGTTGGGCGTAACGGTGTTTGCATCGTTTCATGATTTAAACTTAGCCTCTGCAATGTGCGATGAACTAGTGGTTATTAAAAACGGTGAAATTACACATACAGGCACGCCAAGTGAGGTATTAACCGAAAACATGCTAGGCGACGTTTTTGGTGTTTGCGCCCAAGTAAATAACCACCCGCAAATATCGAAGTCGGGAAATAGCATCCCTCATATCACTTACTTTTATGGTTACAAATAATATGAGCGCAGTTAATAATCGCCACTCATTTGCGCTTTTTATAAGTGCTGCAGCTGCTTTATTTAGCTTATTTGCAGCACTTAGTTTTGGCGCAGCAGAGACCTCACTTCAAGACGTACTTAATAGTTTTTTGCTCTCAAATGATGCGTCTTTTAATACGCGTATTATTTACGAGCTAAGAATGCCACGCACATTACTCGCCTTTTTAGCAGGCTCTGGCTTAGCAATTGCGGGGCTTATTTTACAAACGGTAACGCGCAACCCTTTAGCCGATCCTTACTTATTTGGTATATCGTCGGGTGCCTCATTTGGTGTGGTGTTACTTATGGCATTAGCAGGCATTAGCGCAGGCTTTATGTTATCGGCAGCAGCACTGCTGGGCAGCTTACTCGCTATGAGTTTATTAATACTTATTGCAGGTAGGCAGCAAAGTGCACAGGTAGAATCAATGTTATTAGCTGGTGTTGCTCTGTCGTTTTTATTTAGTGCATTTACCAGTTTGTTGCTTTATTGGAGCGATCCTCAGGCGGTAGCTGCTATTTTATTTTGGACACTGGGCAGCTTTGCTCGTGCGCAGTGGGCTACGCTTTGGTTACCTTTATTGGTAATTACATTGTGTACGTTTGTAATGCTGAGCTTTAGAAGGCAACTCAATGCCATGTTACTTGGCGATGAAAGCGCAATTACATTAGGTGTTAGGGTCCAGCGCTTTAGAATACTTATGCTGGTTTTGAGCTCATTAATTACCGCTGTGCTGGTGGCTATGTGTGGTGGTATTGGGTTTGTAGGATTAATGGTACCGCACATTGTGCGCTTTTTTATCTCCCAAGGCACCATCGCGGGATTGCTAGTAACCAGCTTAGTGGGCGGTACATTTATGGTGTGGGTTGATGTACTTTCGCGCTCCTTGTTAAAAAACCAAGAGTTACCTGTAGGTGTTATAACCGCTGCTATTGGTAGTGTGTTCTTTTTAAGTTTATTGTTTTTTAGAAAGCGAAGGGTGTAATTCCATGAAAACCTTAATGGTGCAAGGCACTACTTCCGACGCAGGTAAAAGCACTTTAGTTGCAGCCCTTTGCAGGGTATTTGCTAAGCGAGGGGTAAAGGTTGCGCCTTTTAAACCACAAAATATGGCACTTAATAGCGCAGTAACAAAAGATGGCGGCGAAATTGGTCGTGCGCAAGCTTTGCAAGCAATAGCGGCTAAAGTAGAGCCCGAAATAGACTTTAATCCCATTTTACTTAAACCTAATAGCGATACGGGCGCACAAGTGATTATTCACGGAAAAGCCATTAGCAATATGGAAGCGGGCAAATATCACGACTATAAAAAAGTGGCGATGGATGCAGTCATTACCTCACATAACCGCTTAGCTAAACGTTTTGATTTACTCCTTGTTGAAGGAGCGGGGAGTCCTGCTGAAATAAACCTGCGTGAAAACGATATTGCCAATATGGGTTACGCCGAAGAGGTAGATTGCCCTGTCATTATTATTGCCGATATAGATAAAGGCGGTGTGTTTGCACATTTGGTAGGTACGCTTGCGTTGTTAAGCGAGTCAGAACAGGCGCGCGTAAAAGGCTTTGTTATAAACCGCTTTAGAGGCGATATAGGTTTGCTGCAAGGCGGGCTTGATTGGCTTGAAGAATACACAAACAAACCCGTACTTGGCGTATTACCTTATTTGCACGATCTTGCGCTTGATGCCGAAGACGCCGTCGCAATTGATAATAATGTAACCAACGCCACAATTAATATTGCAGTGCTACTTGTTCCCCACATTAGTAACCACACCGATTTTGATGCACTGCGTTTGCACCCAAACATTAATATAAATTATGTGCGCCATACCCAAACGATCCCAGACGTTGATCTGATAATTCTCCCAGGCAGTAAAAATGTGCTGGGTGATTTAAACTTTTTGAAAAATGAAGGCTGGGACACTCAAATTAAGCGCCACTTACGCTATGGTGGCAAAGTACTTGGCATTTGTGGCGGCATGCAAATGCTGGGCAATACAATCAACGATCCCGATGGTATTGAATCGTCATTAAAACAAGTGAATGGGCTTGCTCTATGCGACTTTGAAACCACGCTAACAGCACAAAAAGTATTAACTAAAATAACCGCTACACTGCTTTTAAATAACCAATCAACACCCTGTAGTGGTTACGAAATACATGCAGGGATTAGCCAAGGTGCAGCGCTTAATAAACCATTTTTAACCTTTGATAAAAACCACCCACATGGCTTTACGTTTGATGGCTTTATTAGCGATGATAACGCCATTGCGGGCACTTATTTACATGGCTTGTTTGATGAAGCCGATGCTACATCGCAAATTTTAAAATGGGTAAAACCAAGCGCCTCAATTAACCCAATTAGTATTGCCACTCATCGCGAGCAGCAGTTAGAACGATTAGCAACTATGTGCGAAACGCATTTAAATATACAGCAAATTATCTCGATTTATGAAGGGCACAACAATGACTGAACAAAACAATGATAAGCATAAGCAGCGCCAACAAAAAGTAAAAGAACAAGTGGATGCACGTGTTGCCGCCGCACAAGATGTAAAAGGTATTTTTCAGGTAATTACCGGTAACGGTAAAGGTAAATCAACCTCAGGCTTTGGCGTTGTAGCACGCTGCGTAGGGCATGGTAAAAAAGCAGCTGTTTGCCAATATATTAAAGGTACGTGGGAGTGTGGCGAGCGTAATTTATTACAAGGTGCAGGTGTTGAGTTTGTTGTAATGAACACTGGTTTTACCTGGGATACGCAAAATAAAGAAGCCGATACTGCAGCCGCCCAAGCAACATGGCAAGAGTCAAAACGCATGCTTGCAGATAGCAGTATTGATTTAGTATTACTCGATGAGCTTACGTATATGGTGACCTACGGCTACGTTGATTTAGATGAAGTGGTAACAGCGCTTAATAACCGCCCACCAATGCAGTCAGTTATTATTACAGGGCGTGCAGCGCATCGTACTTTAACAGACCTTGCCGACACTGTAAGCGAAGTGCGTAATGTAAAACACGCATTCGATTCAGGCATAAAAGCGCTCGAAGGGTTTGATTACTAATGTTTAAAGCGTTTTTTATTGGGCTACTGCTTTTTAGTGTATCGGGCAGTACACTTGCAGAGCAGGTTAATGATTCTAAAAAACTGCGAATAATCGCGCTTGCACCACATATAGTCGAAAACCTATTTGCCATAGGGGCGGGCGATAATATTGTGGGCACAGTTGATTACGCCGACTACCCTGCTGAGGCCCAAAGTATTGAGCGCATAGGCGGTTATTACGGTATCTCGCTTGAAAAAGTATTGGCGCTTAAACCCGACTTAGTTATTGCATGGAAAAGCGGAAATCAAAGCGAAGATTTAGCCCAAATAGAGCGCCTTGGCATAAAAGTATATTTAAGTAACCCCACCACAATCGCTGGTGTAGCCGACGAGTTACTTACTTTTGGTGAATTTACAGGGAACATTAAGCAAAGCCAGCAAGCGGCAAGCGCATTTAAACATAAGCTAAATGGTATTGTTAAAAGCCAGCAAGATAAAAAAAATATTACCGGGTTTTATCAGTTATGGGCTGAGCCCATGATGACAGTAAGTAAAAATACATGGATAAGCCAACTGATTGAAACATGCCATGTAAGTAATGTATTTGCACAGAGCGTTACAGATTATCCGCAAATTAGTATCGAAAATGTCATTGTTACTAAGCCACAAGTTATTATTATCCCTGATGAAAAATCAAAAACGCCACAGCCGGTTGTTAATTGGCAAAAGTGGCCAGAAGTGCCCGCTGTTAAAAATGATCAATTTATTAGCGTAAATGCCGATTTATTACATCGTTTTACTCCGCGCATGCTAGATGGACTCGCGGATATGTGTGATAAAATAGACGCATCACGTAAACAGATTAAGAGTACACAATGAGCGATTGGGCTACATTTTTAGAAAGTGAATTACAGCAATCTTACATGCAGGAAACGTTAGAGTATGTGGCTAATCGCCGCAATGAAGGTGTTGCTGTTTATCCGCCTGAACCTCAAGTATTTAGTGCTTTTGATGCCACAGCACTAAATGACATCCGCGTTGTAATTTTAGGACAAGACCCATACCACGGAGAAGGGCAAGCGCATGGCTTGTGTTTTTCGGTATTGCCTGATGTAAAAAAGCTGCCGCCGTCGCTTAAAAATATGTACAAAGAGTTAGCTACCGATATCAGCGGTTTTGCTGTTCCTGAACACGGGTACCTGCAAAGCTGGGCAGATCAGGGCGTGTTTTTACTCAATACAGTATTGACCGTTGAGCAAGGGCAAGCGCATTCTCATAAGCATTTAGGATGGGAGCAATTTACCGATAATGTAATAGCGCATATTAATAAACACTGCGAAGGTGTGGTATTTATTTTATGGGGTGCACATGCACAAAAAAAAGGTAAAGGCATAGATAGCGCTCGCCATCATGTTTTAAAAGGGCCGCACCCATCGCCGCTTTCGGCGCATAGAGGCTTTTTTGGCTGTCAGCATTTTTCAAAAACGAATGAGCTATTACAAGCCCAAGATGAAAAACCGATTAACTGGCAGGTGTAAATAACCTGAGCTCTGAATAATAAATTTATCTCATGCAGCTATTTTCAGCGCATTAAAAAAGGCTTCCATATATCGGAAGCCTTTTTGTTTAGTTGGGGCGTATTGAATTAAAAATCGAGCTCTTCAATTGCAATACTGTCTGTAAAGTAGTCTAGTTCTTGTAGTTCTTTACGTAGGCGCTGTTTGTCTTTTATTGCTTCTATTTCACGCCATTTTCTTTTTTTATTTTTCTGAGAGGTTTTCCTTGTTGTATCTGGTCCTTCTAATATCTCTAATATATCGTTTAGGCTATCCATGAACTTCTCCTATTGATTTTATTGACCTCAAGAATACCTATACCACAGGCCTAGTTAAAATAGAATAAAAAAGTGACAGTTATGTTACATAAGTGTGATTAATTGATGAAGGTTTATACGAAGATTATATAGAGAGGTAGCGTATTTTAGGCATAAAAAAACGCCGCTATTGCGACGTTTTTAAAACACGATTATAGCAAATTACATTGCTTTAAAGCGCGCCTCTAGTTGTTCTTGTGCATCAGCAAAAGAGCGAATACCTTCAGCTAGTTTTTCAGTAGCCATAGCATCTTGGTTATGTAACCAACGGAACTGTGCTTCTGTTAATGGCTCTGGTTTTGGCTCTTGTGGAACATCGCTTTCAAGCAAATATTCTTGTGCGCCTTCAAGGTTACCTAAATCTTCTAAAAGATTAGGGCTAATAGTTAGCTTGTCACAACCTGTAAGTGCAATAATTTCGCCTGTATTACGGAAACTTGCACCCATCACAACTGTTTTGTAGTCATGGCGTTTGTAAAATTCAAAAATGCTGCGTACAGACTGAACACCTGGATCTTGTAGCGGATCGGTTGGTTTTTCCATACCGTTAGCAACGTGCCAATCTAAAATACGGCCAACAAATGGCGAAATTAGAAATACGTTTGCATCGGCACATGCGCGGGCTTGGGCATCGCTAAATAATAAAGTAAGGTTACATTTAGTCCCTTCTTTTTCTAGCTGCTCAGCGGCTTTAATACCTTCCCATGTAGACGCTACTTTAATTAAAATTTTGTCTTTGCTTACACCTTCTTTTTCGTAAAGGCTAAGTAGGGTATGTGCTTTATCAATCGTAGCTTGCGTATTAAACGAAAGGCGTGCATCTACTTCAGTAGAAATATAACCAGGTACAATAGCGCTAATTTCTTTACCTAGTAATACGGCAAAGTAATCACATGCTAGTTCAAGTTGTTTAGCTGGCTCTTGCTCGGTTTCTTTTGCGTAGCTCCAAGCTTTATCTAGGTAAGGCTTATATGCTTCAATCTCGCTCGCTTTTAATAAAAGCGACGGGTTTGTAGTTGCATCTTCTGGTTGATGCTTTTTAATAGCTTCAATATCACCAGTGTCGGCTACGATAGATGAATGTTGTTTTAGCCTTTGTAGAGCTGAAGTCATTTGCTTTCCTCATTCCAAGCAAGTTAAAAGAAAAATCTAATCACTCTTAATATATCTAATCCATACTGCAACAGTGTGACAATGCTTGATAGGTCTTATGTCCTGATCAATAAAAAAACGGTAATGCATGGGTTATTAAGAGAGGATTTATTTAAACAAAACGTGCTTTTCGTTTCATTTAATGTTGAAATTGACACTAAATAAATTACAAGTCAATAGCTAACTATGATCACTGTTATTTCACCTGCAAAAAATCTTGATTACGAAACGCCACCCGCAACAGACAAGTTCACTCAGCCTGAATTACTAGAGCACAGCGAAGAGCTCATGAAAGTATGCCGTGAACTAACACCAGCGCAAATTGGCAGTTTAATGAAAATTAGCGACAAGCTATCTGGGCTTAACGCAGCACGCTTTAGTGAGTGGGCGCAGCCGTTTACACAAAGTAATGCTAAACAAGCCGCACTTGCCTTTAATGGTGATGTATATGGCGGTTTAGATGCAAGTACGCTTAAAGCTAGCGAGCTTGATTACGCACAAAACCATTTACGTATACTTTCAGGTTTATACGGCTTATTAAAACCACTTGATTTAATGCAAGCTTACCGTCTTGAAATGGGCACCAAGCTTGAAAACTCGCGTGGCAAAAACTTATACGAGTTTTGGGGCAGCGTAATAGCGAATAAATTAAACGACGTATTAAAAGCGCAAGACGCACAATATTTAGTTAACCTTGCTTCAAATGAATATTTTAAAGCGGTAGATAAAAAAGCATTAAATGCACAAATTATTACCCCTCACTTTAAAGATTGTAAAAACGGTCAATATAAAGTAATCAGCTTTTATGCTAAAAAAGCACGCGGCATGATGGCGCGCTACATTATCGAAAATAAAGTAACGCAGTTAAGCCAACTTAAAGAGTTTACGGTAGCAGGTTATTACTTTAGCCCAGAGGCAACAGTTAAAGAGCTTGAGCCGGTATTTATGCGCGACGAACAAAATTAGGTTTATAAGCTTAAATAAAAAATTTAAAAGCCATGCATTGCATGGCTTTTTTGATGTTGGCGTTATATTTGCAATCTCATCTAATATTAATGAGAACACTAATTAAATAGGTGCAAATAAAATGATCAGCATTCCGTCAATTGACGAAGCCGAAAAACTAATAGAAGAAAAGCTCGGAGGGTGGTTTGATGTTGTAATAAGCCATATCCCTAATTTTATAGTTGCGATACTGATCGCAATTGTGTTTTCAATATTGGCGCGCTTTGCTGGCAAGCTGATGAAAAACGTATTACGCCGCTCACTCGACTCAACACAAATTGCCGACTTAATGGCGTCAATTTTTAAAGTTATTGTGTTGTGCATAGGTTTATTTATAGCGCTTGATTTTGTTGGGCTAAAAGGTACTGTTACTTCGCTACTTGCTGGTGCAGGTATTGTGGGTTTAGCAATTGGTTTTGCGTTTCAAGACATGACCGAAAACTTAATTGCTGGTATAGCAATGGGTGTACGTAAGCCATTTAAAACAGGTGACGTAATAGAAACCGATGATGTGTTTGGTTCAATACATTCTATAAACCTACGTAACACGCTAATAGAGAGCTTTTACGGGCAACTAATACTTGTGCCAAATAAAGTCTTATTTAGAAATGTATTAAAAAATTACACCACGCTAGGTATTAGACGTATAGAAGTACCCGTAGGTATTTCGTACGGTGACGACATAGAAAAGGCAAAAGACGTTATAGTCGAAAAAATTAACGAATTTGACTTTGTAATACGCAAAGACGAAACCGCCGTATACGCTGAAGGCTTTGGTGACAGCAGCATCAACTTACTGGTGTGGTTTTGGATTAAATACCCAGGCGAGCCTGACTTTATGACGGTACGCCATAAAGGTATAGTTGCCGTTAAGCAAGCACTAGACGAGGCGGACATTAGCATTCCATTCCCAATTCGCACTTTAGATTTTGGTATTAAAGGGGGCGAAAAACTCGATGCCATGATTAGCGATAAAATAAGCCAGCAGTCATCAAATAAAGACAGTAGCGACGGTGCTGACTCTAGCCAAAGTGAGTAATTTAGTTAAAGCTCATTAGGCAAAAGCATTGGGAAATAGTTACTTACCAACAGCGCATTTTTACAGAGTAAAAATGCGCTTTTTAATTAGTTCAAGTCACTTTTCTTTATTCATTAATTATTTTCTCCAGCAGATTTTGTAACGTATTTTTTATAAGGTAAGTTTCCCTTTTATCTATTTATTATGCAATTATTGGTTATACAAGGTGTATTTTTTTAGATATTAGGGTTACAAACAAATGAAGTTAAAGATTAAATGGTTTACAAAAATAATTTTATTTTCAAGCCTAGTTATTAGCTTTATTTCAGTAGGTAACGAATATAATGCTAAATATGATGTGAGTTATAAATTAAATATAGATAACAATATCGCTGAAATACTTTTTCTCGATAAAAACAAAAACCTTACCTCTACATTAATCTTACCAAATAAAGCGGCATATATTGAAAAAGAGAAGTTACGAGAGTTTTGCAGCTCAGATGATGTTTTATGCCCTAGAAAAAGTTATGAAAGTAACGTTATCACTTGGTCACCTGATAATGAATATTTAGCTGTGTTTGTGGGTAATACAAAAGGGTTTTGGTTTATCCCCAGTAAAGAGATAACAAAAGCCGCATTCAATAAAAATAATGTAGTTAAAGTCGGCGTACATACTCAAAACGATAAAATAAATATTGCTCTATTTCATGGCGCGGCAGGATGGGTTGATAATCATCATTACGTTTTTTCAGCGGGTTTAAGTGGTGACAATTTTGTTTATAAGTTTAACCCAAAAACAAAGGAACTTAAGGGCTTTCCTTTTGAGCTAAATGAAGATTCTACGGTAAGTAGTTTTGAAAAAGTTTTTGTTGAAAGTTTTAATTCACAAAAAAGTAGTTTTAAATTAAGTGATGTTATTCAACAACTAGATAAATTGAAATAACTACAAAAAATAAACATAAAAAAGCGCAGCTTGTGTTGGAGTAACAAGCCGCGCTTATGAATTAGTTATACAAATAAGTTTATGTGGTGCGTATTAAATAACGCTAATTTTATTACGAATGATTTTAACCCCATCCATATTTTCTAAAAACTTTTGAGCTAGTGCGCGCTGAAAACCAGTTTGTGCTTCACCGTATAAATCTACTTCACCATTTTTTACCTGCACACGAATATCACTTAACGCTAGGTTAGGATTAGTTCGTAGGGTGTTGGTGATAGCTTGTTGTAAGTTAGGTTGAGTGGCTACACTGCTTACTACGGCCATGTTGGTTGCTGCACTTACCTTTGTAGCGCAAGCTAATAAAAATAAACAACAAAATGATACTAAAGCGATAGTTAACTTGAAGCGGTTCATAACTTAATCCTTACATTACGGTGAATAGTGCAGCCACAATATGGAAATTCCATCGGCTAGGTTATCTTTGTAGTTACAATTTCGGTGCCAATATTAACGCTATGAAATATAAGGGAATTTTATTAAGTGGGAATTCAGGTGGGCAAAAATTACATTTAAATGAGTATGAGTTACATGCTTGGGTTACATATGTAACGGGTACAAACACCAGAGCCTGTAAGGCTTGCATTAAAAAGCCGGCAAAAGCCGGCTTAGTATAAAAATGTTTTAGGTTACTTTTTCTTTTTAACCTTGGCCTTTTTCTTGGCTTTCATTTTTACTGGATCTTTACGCTTTTTAGCCGGTGGCTTAGCTTCTTTATGCTGTGGCTCAACACCTCTAATTACACGGCGTTTTAACTTTTGCTCAACGTAGCGCTCTACTTTATATAAAATACCAATATCGTGTGCTTCAACTAGTGATATTGCTATGCCTTTTTTACCAGCACGGCCAGTACGACCAATACGGTGTACATATACGTCGGCAGTGCGCGGCATATCAAAGTTAATAACGTGACTGATGTCAGATACGTCAATACCACGTGCAGCTACGTCGGTAGCAACTAATATGCTTGTTTTACCACTGTGGAAGTTTTCCATGGCTTTCATACGTTTGTCTTGTGGCATTTCGCCGCGTAACCACGCTGCTTTTACATCATTAGTTGTAAGTTCACCAATCAATGTTTCTAAGCGTTCGCGAGTTTTAACAAACACAATTGCTTTAGTCACGTCAGGATTTTTTAGCGTGTTAACTAACAATTCAAGCTTATGATGGTAATCGTCGGCTAAATGTACCCACTGATGAATTTTTGCTTTTTCTTTACGTGACGATTCGGCTTCTAATAGAGCTGGGTCGTTTAATGTTTTTTCAGCAAACCTTTCTACGCTGTCACCTTCAAGTGTTGCTGAGAATAAAAAACATTGGCGACGATTTTTAGCTTCGTCACAAATACGGCTCATTTCTTTTTTGAAACCCATATCTAACATGCGATCTGCTTCATCAATAATAAGCATTTCTACGTGTTCAGCATGAAAGTTTTCGGTTTCTAGGTATTCCATTAATCGACCTGGTGTGGCGATTAAAATATCGTTATTTTTTTCAAAAATTTCTTTATGCGTGCCGTAGTTAATACCGCCTGTTACTACACCAATTTTTAGGTGTGTGCGTTTAGCTAGCAGTTCACATTGTTCATGAATTTGATAAGCCAGCTCACGAGTCGGGGTCATAACGAGTACGCGCGCAAAACCAGGGTCACGACGTGGGAAATCCAGTAAGTACTGAATAGCCGGAATTAAAAATGCCGCTGTTTTACCTGTACCAGTAGGCGCAGATGCTAAAATATCGCGCCCCTGTAGTGCTTCAGGAATAGCTTGTTGTTGAATGCTGGTTGGCGTCTCGTAGCCCATTTTATTAATGGCATCGAGTAGCTTGTTATCAAGATCAAATTCAGAAAATTGCATAGAGTGTCTAAAATAAGGGACAATTACCCTGATTATACGCGCTATGCTGCGCTTGGTGAATGAAAAGGTGAAAAAATGTCTGGTTTTGTATTTAAACAATTTAAAGTTGAACACGACCACTGTGCAATGAAAGTTTCTACCGATGGCATTTTGCTTGGTGCATGGGCTAATTTAAGCGGTGCAAAGTCGTTACTTGATATAGGCACCGGCACCGGCTTACTAGCACTAATGTGTAAGCAGCGCAGTAATGAGCTTGATATAACTGCGGTAGAAATTGACGAAAGCGCCTATACCCAAGCATTACAAAATGTAGCTAATAGCCCGTGGCCAACTATAAATATTACGCACCAAACTATTCAAAGCTTTAGTAGTGAAGTTAAATTTGACGTGGTTATCTCTAATCCACCGTATTTTAATCACAGTTTAAAAGGCGATAATGTTGCGCGTAATACCGCACGTCATACCGACGGCCTAAGTTTTGAAGAGTTAATTAATGCGTTTAAACATTTAAGCCATAGTGGTTCTCGCTTTAGCTTAATACTCCCAAGCGTTGAAGGCGCATTATTTATTGAGCTTGCTACTCAAAATGGGCTTTATTTAAATGCTCATTGCCAAGTAAAAGCCACGCCCAACAAAGATATTAGCCGCAGTTTAATGACATTTAGCTACGTAAAAAGCGATATAGAATCATCAATCCTGTGTATTAGAAACTTAGATAATACCTACACTGCTGATTATATAGCCCTGTGCAAAGCATTTTATTTGAAAATGTGAAGCAATTGTAAAATAGGAACGAATAACGCAAACTGACTAAAACCTATTGTTGAGAACAGATATGGATAGTCAGTTACCAAAATCTTTTATAATTATACTTGCCGTATTACAGGCTATTGCTCTTACCTTTTTGTATAGCAGTATAGAAAATAATGTGTGGCCAGCAACAAACCCTACATGGTTAGTCTCACTTATTACATTTTCTATGAGTTTTCCTTTATTAATGCTAATGACCGTTAATAACAATAATATAAAAACGTCGTTGATTTTAATCCTTCCTTTTTCCTTGTTGTTATCTTTATTGGGGGCGTATGC
Source organism: Pseudoalteromonas sp. NGC95 (assembly GCF_015864705.1). NCBI lineage: Bacteria > Pseudomonadati > Pseudomonadota > Gammaproteobacteria > Alteromonadales > Pseudoalteromonadaceae > Pseudoalteromonas > Pseudoalteromonas sp. NGC95. The sequence goes on along the minus strand of NZ_JADYWR010000002.1, from coordinate 23,721 downwards.
TGGCTTTCAGCAAGAGCCTCAAGAGTACGTAAGTAATAACACTTTAATGTCAGTTTTTATTTTTACTAGTTTAATAGCTGGCTTTAAAGGCCTTATGTACATACAACAATTTGGTAGCTCAGAAAATGTTAGCTACAGTCGTTTATTTAAGCTCTCTTGGCGCAATTTTATAATTTTTGGAGAATGCTGGCTGTTTGTACTTATTTTTTGGGGAATTCTAAATTTAGGTGCGGCTTTATTTGATATTTTAGATATAAAATTTTTCTCTGAGCTACTAAGAGATGAATGGTTTTGGATCCCAACTTTAACGCTCGCATTTGCCTTTGCGAGTGTCATATTTAGAAAGCTTTTGAACATTGAAGATAATATCGCTTTTTTACTACAAACTTTAATTAAGTTTTTATTGCCTGTTTTATCAGTTATTTCTCTCGGTTTTTTAGCAACACTTCCTTTTACCGGACTCAATAAATTATGGGAGACCGGAAGTGGCAGTTTATTAGTAATGTGGCTGCAGGTGCTCACGTTGTTTTTTGTTAACACTGTTTATAAAGATGACTCATCAGTTCGCCCTTATCACATGCTCTTGCACCGACTCGTTTTTATAAGCGTTGCGTTACTTCCAGTTTATAGTGTTATTTCTGCCTATGGAATTTACTTACGGGTAGAGCAGCATGGGCTAACAGTAGATCGTTGTTGGGGCATTTTGATTTGGTTTTTATTGGCGTGTTTTTCGTTTAGTTATCTTGTTGGAATTATAACAAAGCGAGACAATTGGCTAGAGCCGCTTAGCAAAATAAATATTGTGATGGGGTGGGTGGTGCTCGTTAGTATGCTTGCTGTTAACTCCCCTTTATTAAATTTTCAAAGCTTATCTACAAACAGCCAAATAGCGCGTTTAGATGCAGATAAAGTAACAATAGAAAAGTTTGACTATTACTATTTTGAGCACAGCTTAGGTCGCCAAGGTTATTTAGCTATGCAGTTATTAAAACAGAAAATTGAAACGAGTCACCCAGAGCAATACGCTATCATCGATAGGATGTATGTAAATAATGAGTTTGCTTTAACGCTTGAACACACAGTCGATGATTTTATTGAGCGCAGTGTATTTTGGCCATCACAAGCGCTAATACCTCAAGGTTTAATAGAGGCAGTATTTTCTGAACAACATTTTTACGATCGTAACTCTTTAAAAGAACATACTTACTATTTCATTGGCATGGATTTAAACAAAGATGATGAACTCGATTTTATAGTGATTGACGAAAGTAATGAAAATATATCCGCATATTTCTGGTTATTCGACATGGGTAAGTGGCGCTCAAGGTATATGAATGTCGAAAATCCTGAAGAGATTAGATACCTTAAAAGCATGATTGATAATAACGAATTATCTTTAGTTGAGCCTGAATATTCAAATCTAAAAATAGGGGATGTTGTTTTTAAAGTGAGGTAATACGTAACTTTTTTTTATGCTACTGCCCCTTAAACCTAAACTAATGATTATTAGTTTAGGTTTTTTGCTTTTAGTTTTTTATTTTATGTACAGCGCTTTAATAGTGTGTTTATAAATCACCTGATATGATTTAACCATTGGCCACTTAATTTAAAAGGCAACACAATGAAAAAGTTAAATAAATTAGCATTACTTAGCACATTAGCAGCCACCATTTTTGCAAGCCAAGGTGTGTTTGCTGCTATTACGCCAGTAGGGCTTTGGAAAACGATTGATGAGGATACAAACCAAGCTAAGTCGTATGTACGTATTACCCAAACCAACGGTGTATTAAGCGGCAAAGTTGAAACCATTCTTAACCCGGCAAAACAAAACGATATATGCAGTAAATGTGATGATGAGTTAAAAGATCAGCCTCTTTTAGGAATGACTATAATCACGGGTGTAAAAGCACAAGATGATGGCGTTTGGGGAGACGGTGAAATACTCGACCCAACAAATGGTAAAACCTACACTTTACAACTAACCCCGCAAGATGAAGGTAAAAAGCTCGAGGTACGCGGCTACATTGGCTTTTTTTATCGAAACCAATATTGGCTAAAAGTAGAGTAAGTTTTACTACTTATTTAATCACTAAACGTTAAATAATTAAGTATTAACTGAAATCATTTTTGCGCTTTGCCTTTCTTACTCACTAAGCCAGCTATATTTAATTGGCATTCAATTTTGAGTAAATAATAAAGGAAAAAAGATGATTAAGTACATAGTTGCTTTAATAATGCTTAGCGCACTGTTAATAAGCGGTGGGGCAAATGCAAAGGATGATGCTGTAAATACGGGTTGGTTTAATAACACGGCTATTAAAGGGTACGACAGCGTTGCTTATTTTACGCAAAATAAAGCCGTTAAAGGCAGCGACAAATACACGTTTAGTTATTTAGGTGCCAACTGGCACTTTTCGAGTGAAGAAAACAAAACGACATTTGCAGAAAACCCAAAGCGTTATGCACCGCAATACGGTGGTTGGTGTGCTTATGCAATGGCTGATGAAGGTAACGCTGTAGGTATAGACCCAGAAGCATTTTATATTCACGAAGGTAAGCTTTACTTAAACTATAGCGAAAGCGTGCAGCAAAAATGGTTAAGTAATTTACTACCATACATTGTTATGGCAGATGGGTACTACCCACAAACAACCAATGTGATGACGTTTCAATAAATTACTCATATTGCTAGGGCGTGTTGATCTTTGTGGATTGAAATTTGTTCAATCTAGGGGCGATTAAATCGCGGCGCGAGGTTTGTAACCTAGTGGGCTAAGTAAAAACCGAGCAACAAAGAGTTGATCGCCCCTAGAAAGAACCCAGAGGGCAGTGCATGTTTGGCATTTATGCTGCGTTATCGCCTATTTATGGGGAATAACCACACTACATAGGCTCTGCCTTGCCTAAAAACCAAACATACTGCTGCAAATTCACCCACCAAAGATCAACACGCCCTAATTAAAAAGCCCGCAACTAAACTAGTTGCGGGCTTTTTGCTTTTTATTTATTAGCTTATTAATTAAAGCGTTTCGCCGTATTCAGTCATTACCTGTTCAACCCATGTTGCAATGCGGTCGTCGCTTAGCTCGTATTGACTGTCTTCGTCGAGCGCGAGTCCTACAAACTGTTTACCATCAGGCGTTAATGCTTTTGAAGCTTCAAACTCGTAACTACTGTCGTTTGGCCAAAAACCAAGTTGAGTAAATGTTTGCGTATTTATTTCGTCGTGTAGCATGCCTAGCGCATCTTGAAACCACTGCCCGTAACCTTGTTGATCGCCCATGCCAAATAAAGCAATGGTTTTACCATTTAGGTTTACGTCGGCTATGTCGTCCCACTTTGACTCCCAGTCTTCTTGTATTTCACCAAAATCCCATGTTGAAATACCAAAGATGATAAAGTCATACTGCTCTGCATTTTTTAGTGGCTCGTCTTTAATATTGTGCAGGGTAACTATATCGGCACCAATAATGTCGCGAATCTTTTCTGCTGCCATTTCGGTGTAGCACGTAGTAGAACCAAAAAATAAACCAATTTGCATCGTATTTATCACTGTGTAATTGCCTGATATGATAGGCTCAAGTTTACCGTAAGGTATTTTTAATTGATACCTTAGCAAAGCATGAGAGCATAATGTGACAACGCTATCTGACGATTCTTTTGAAAATAACAGCAGTATGAGCAGTAATAGCGACTACCTAGAAACCTTTTTAGATAGCCTGTACTTAGAACAAGGCGTAAGCGAAAACACATTAAGTGCTTATCGCAGTGATTTAGATAAGTTTTGCCTATTTTTAAAGGGCGAAAATTTAATGACGGTAACAGGGCTTGATGTAGAGAGTTACTTAGCGCACCGAGTCGATTTAGGCTTAAAACCACGCAGTACTGCACGTAGTATTAGTGCGCTTAAGCGTTTTTATCAGTACTTTATGCGCGAAAAACTAATTAGCGACACCCCCATGCTAAATATTTCTCAGCCAAAAGCAGGGCAGTCGTTACCTAAAACACTCTCAGAGGCCGAAGTTGAGGCATTATTAAATGCGCCTAATACCGAAGAAGCGATGGGACTGCGCGATAAAGCCATGCTAGAGCTACTTTATGCAACGGGTTTGCGTGTAAGTGAGCTTGTTGGACTACGCATGGAGCAAATTAATTTGCGCCAAGCAGTGGTGTTTGTAAAAGGTAAAGGTAATAAAGAGCGCTTAGTTCCACTGGGTGAAGAAGCCATGTATTGGCTTGAGCAATTTTTAAAGGGTGGGCGTGCGCAAATGATAAAACATGCCACCGATTTTGTGTTCCCATCTAAACGCGGAGTAGGCATGACGCGACAAACCTTTTGGCATAGAATTAAACACTATGCTATTTTGGCAGCAGTTGAGTCTCCATTATCGCCCCATACTATGCGCCATGCTTTTGCTACGCACTTATTAAATCATGGGGCAGATTTACGTGTGGTACAAATGATGTTGGGCCATAGCGATTTATCAACGACGCAAATTTATACCCATGTTGCCAATGAACGGTTAAAGTCGGTACACGCAGAGCATCATCCGCGTGCGTAAGTTTGAAAGTAAATATCATTAAGCCGGTCAATATATTAAGTATTTTTAGGATAGAGAGAAGTTATGAAAAAATTAATGTTAGCAGGTGCCATGTTGTGCACAAGTATTAGTGCATTTGCAAATGGCGTTGCTGTAACACCAGATGCTAATGATCCTATTATTACTAAATTTGCCGAGCTTGGTGTAACTGTAAAGCAAATTAACCCAAGTCCAGTAACGGGTTTAAAAGAATTGATTACTAACAAGGGCGTGCTTTACGCAAGTCCAGACGGTCAATATTTAATGCAAGGTACGTTAATTGATTTAAATAATCGTAATAACCTAACAGAGCAAGCATTAAATGGCGTGCGTGTTGAAGGTCTTAAAGAATACGAAGAATCGATGATTGTGTACAAAGCGCCAAACGAAAAACACAGCATTACTGTATTTACCGACATTAGCTGTGGTTACTGTCGTAAATTACACCGCGAGTTAGACGATTTACTTGATGCGGGTATTACCGTTAAGTACTTAGCGTTTCCACGTGGTGGCTTACAAGGTTCAGGTTACGCAGATTTAATGAATGTATGGTGTGCACGCGATCAGCAAGAAGCACTAACAGAAGCTAAATCGGGCACAAGCACTAAAGTAGTTGCAGGCTGTAGCGCACCGGTTGCAGAGCATTACCAATTAGGTCAAAGCTTTGGTATTAGCGGCACACCCGCTATTATTTTAGAAGATGGTACTATGATCCCTGGTTACCAGCCAGCAGCAGCACTAAAAGCAGCATTAGAAGCTAACAAAGCGTCGTAATTAAACGCTTAGTTATTATTAAAAAGGCCTTAATGGCCTTTTTTTGTCTTTTTAATACGACTCAATAAGTTAAAACCCTGCATGAAAAAACTAATCATTGCGCGTGAAAACGTTGACGACTCGCATCTGCCGAGTAATTTACACCCTGTAATTAAACAAATTTATGCTAACCGCAATGTATTCAATGCCGAAGAGCTAAATAACAGCGTAGCTACGCTTCACGACTTCAAATTGTTTAAAGACATCGACAAAGCCAGCGACTTATTAATTGAAGCATTAAAAGCGCAAAGCCAAATATTAATAGTTGGCGACTTTGATGCCGATGGCGCAACAAGCACTGCAACATTAATGCAAGGCCTTGAGATGTTTGGCTTTAAGCATTTAGATTACTTAATTCCTGACAGGTTTAGCTTAGGTTATGGCTTAAGCCCCGCGCTTGCTGAGCAAATAGTACAAATAAAACCTGATTTAGTGATCACAGTAGATAACGGCATATCGTGTATTGCCGGTATTGATATTTTAAAAGCGGTTGGCATAAAAGTGCTGGTAACAGATCACCACTTACAAGGTGAGCAGCTGCCAAATGCCGATGCAATCGTAAATCCAAATAGGCACGAATGTGATTTTCCGTCTAAATCTATTGCAGGCGTTGGCGTTGCTTTTTACTTATTAATAGCGCTGAGAAGCGTAATGCGAGATTTAGGTTATTTTGAGCAACAACCGCCGCCTAATTTAGCTAACTTACTCGACATTGTAGCGCTTGGTACGGTTGCTGATGTAGTGGCACTTGATGCAAATAACCGCACCTTAGTACACCAAGGTTTAGCACGTATTCGCAGTGGTAAAACACGCCCTGGTATTACTGCGCTAATTGAAGTGGCTAACCGCAATGCTGCCCGCTTAAGTGCAAGCGACTTTGGCTTTTCACTTGCGCCGCGTTTAAATGCAGCAGGGCGATTAGACGACATGAGTTTGGGTATAGCGTGCTTGCTTAGCACCGATATAAACCAAGCGCGTAGTATTGCGGGCGAGCTCGATAGCTTAAACTTTGCAAGGCGCGAAATAGAACAAGGCATGCAAGCCGAGGCGCAAGCCGTGCTTGATAGACTCGCATTTAGCGACGATAACATCCCTGATGCAATTTGTTTGTTTCAAGACGATTGGCATCAAGGTGTTATTGGAATTTTGGCTGGTCGCTTAAAAGAAAAGTATCACCGCCCAACCGTTATATTTGCTGGTGGCGAAAACGGTGAAATTAAAGGCTCGTGCCGCTCTATTGAAGGGCTACACATGCGCGATTTACTCGAAGGACTTAATACTGCCGACCCACACTTAATTAATAAATTTGGTGGCCACGCAATGGCCGCTGGTTTAAGTATTAACGAGCAGCACTTTAACGACTTTAAAAAAGCGTTTGATGCCGCCGTTAGCGCGCAACTGAGTGAAGAAAGTAAGCGCTGTATTGTATTTACCGACGGCGAGCTGCCAAACGACTGCTTTACAATGGAGTTTGCCCAGCTATTAAAGCAATCGGGCCCGTGGGGTCAGCAATTTCCTGAGCCGGTGTTTGAGCATACCTTTGAACTAATACAGCAGCGCATAGTAGGCGAAAAGCATTTAAAGCTTGTGTTAAAGCACCAATCTGGTCGATTAGTTGACGCCATTGCTTTTGGTATTGATGTAAAAGAATGGCCAGATACTGAGGCGAAGTTTGTAAAAGTCGCGTACCAGCTCGATATAAATGAGTTTAGAGGTAAATTTACGCTGCAATTAATAGTTAGAGAGCTTGAAAAAGTGCACTAAAAAATATGTAATATCATGCATAAAATGCTAATAAAGCGCGCGGTTTTTTGTTAAAATCGGGCGTTTTTATCATTTGACGATAATTTATTGCGAAAATCCCATTTAAAGGGGCGCAATTACCTAGCCATTTTGGAGTGATGTACATGTTTGAAGTGAATCCTGTGATTAATCAAATCAAGGAAATTCGCGAACGTACTGAATTGCTTCGGGGGTACCTTTGACTACGCTCTTAAACAAGAACGCTTAGAAGAAGTTAACGCCGAGCTTGAAGATTCAGCCGTGTGGAATGAACCTGAACGCGCACAAGCGCTTGGCCGTGAAAAGTCAGCATTAGAAGCTGTTGTTGAAACAATCGACAACCTTGTAGCCGGTACTGATGACGTTGAAGGCTTACTTGAGCTTGCTGTAGAGGCTGAAGACGAAGATACCTTTGTTGAAGCGCAAACTGAGCTTGCTGATTTAAACGGACAGTTAGAAGGTTTAGAGTTTCGTCGTATGTTTTCAGGTCCTCATGACTCAAACGATGCGTACCTTGATTTACAATCAGGTTCTGGCGGTACTGAAGCACAAGACTGGTGTAATATTCTACTTCGTATGTATTTACGTTGGGGCGAGGCTAAAGGCTTTAAAGTTGAGCTAGTTGAAGCGACCGACGGTGATGTTGCTGGTATTAAAGGCGCAACTGTCCGCTTTGTTGGCGAATACGCTTACGGTTGGTTACGCACAGAAACTGGCGTACATCGCTTAGTACGTAAAAGCCCATTTGACTCAAGTGGTCGTCGTCATACTTCATTTGCTTCTGCGTTTGTATACCCAGAAGTTGACGATAATATTGAAATTGATATGAATCCGTCAGACCTGCGTATAGACGTTTACCGTGCATCGGGCGCGGGTGGTCAGCACGTTAACACCACCGAATCGGCGGTTCGTATCACTCACGTACCAACAAATACCGTAGTGCAGTGTCAAAACGAGCGTTCGCAGCATAAAAATAAAGCCCAAGCGATGAAGCAGCTAAAAGCTAAATTATTTGAGCTTGAGCTACAACAGCAAAATGCTGAAAAACAAACGCAAGAAGATGCTAAATCTGATATTGGTTGGGGTAGTCAAATTCGTTCATACGTACTTGATGACGCACGCATTAAAGATTTACGTACAGGCGTTGAAAACCGCAATACCCAATCGGTACTTGACGGTAACTTAGATAAATTTATTGAAGCCAGCCTTAAATCTGGCCTATAACCACCAAGCTAATAAAGAGCTAAAAAATGACTGATAAAATCCAAGACGAAAACAAGTTAATCGCTGAGCGTCGCGGCAAGTTAGACGCTATACGCGAAAATTGCCCAGCCAACGGTCATCCAAACCAATTCCGTCGTGAGCATTACACGGCTGATTTGCAAGCCCAGTTTGGTGATAAGAGCAAAGAAGAATTAGTAGAGATGCAAGAAGTTGTGTCTATAGCTGGCCGTATTTTAGCAAAGCGTGGACCGTTTTTTGTAATCCAAGACATGAAAGGTCGCGTACAAGCGTATGCATCTAAAGATGTTCAAAAAGATCTTAAAGAAAAATATGGTCAACTAGACACTGGCGATATTATTGGTGTTAAAGGCGCATTAAATAAATCAGGTAAAGGCGATTTATACGTAGAAATGACTGAGTACCAACTATTAACTAAGTCACTTCGTCCGTTACCAGAAAAATTCCATGGCTTATCAGATCAAGAAACAAAGTACCGCCAACGTTACGTTGATTTAATTACTAACGAAGCAACGCGCGAAACATTCCGTATTCGTTCACAAGTAGTTGAAGGCATTCGTCGCTTTTTAGCAGACCGTGACTTTATGGAAGTAGAAACACCAATGCTACAGGTTATACCTGGCGGTGCATCTGCGCGTCCGTTTGTAACTCACCATAACGCGCTTGATATCGACATGTACTTGCGTATAGCGCCTGAGCTTTACTTAAAGCGCTTAGTGGTAGGTGGTTTTGACCGTGTATTCGAAATTAACCGTAACTTCCGTAACGAAGGGTTATCTACGCGTCACAACCCAGAATTTACAATGATTGAATTTTACCAAGCATACGCTGATTACATCGACCTGATGAACATCACCGAAGACATGCTTCGTACGGTTGCAGAAAACGTACTTGGTAGTGCAGTTGTAGTTAATACAACTAAAGACGAAAACGGCGAAGTTATCGATTCAGTTGAGTACGACTTTGGCCAACCGTTTACACGTTTAAGCATGAGCGATGCAATATTAAAATATAACCCTGAGTTTGATGCTGCGGTATTTAACGACCCAGAAAACCACTTTGACGAATTAAAAGCGTACGCTAAACAAGTGCACGTTAAAATTCCTGAAAATTGTGTTTGGGGCCCAGGTAAGTTCTTGTGTGAAATATTTGAAGAAACAGCAGAGCACATGCTTATTCAACCTACGTTTATTACTGGCTACCCGTGGGAAGTTTCTCCACTTGCACGCCGTAACGACGAAAATGCATTTGTTACAGACCGTTTTGAATTTTTTGTTGGCGGTCGTGAACTTGCAAATGGTTTCTCTGAGCTTAACGATGCACAAGACCAAGCTGAGCGCTTTACTCGCCAAGTTGAAGAGAAAGACGCAGGCGATGATGAAGCAATGCATTACGATGAAGACTACATACGCGCACTTGAGTACGGCTTACCGCCAACTGCAGGTGAAGGTATTGGTATTGACCGTTTAGTAATGTTGTTTACTGACTCATCAACAATTAAAGACGTTATTTTGTTCCCGCATATGCGTCCACAAGCAGACTAAGCTTTGGGTAGAACAAAGTAAGTTAATAAACGCCGCTTAATAGCGGCGTTTTTTTTGCTTTGCATTAGTATTTTAATTAATAAGTACTACACTAAAAATTAAATGTAGTTATTAGTGCTGGTTAATGTGCAATTCAGCTTCGCTAATTTATTGTTATTGGCAGTTTTTAATATTAAAACTAACAGTGCTATAACTTTTTAGTATGATTGTTTTTTAAACATATGTTGTATTTATGTAAAGGTTTTAGCTAGAATACGCACGAAATTTACACTGCTTGGTATTTAGCAGTTAAATATAGATTCTTAAAGGACTTAGAATAATAGTATGAAAGACAAACGAGTAGATGATTTATCAGAAGAATGCACATCAGAGCAAGAAAGAAATGCTTACTACCGTGCTTGTATTGCTGAATTTCAACAATTAGGTTACCAAGAACAGTATTTGGCTCAGTTAACTGATGACTTAGTTCCTGTGCTAGGTGTTAATCCTTCAAATAAGAATACGTAACCCGCTTAAATTTCAAACTAATTACACTTTTAAACCAAGCATATGTGCAATCTATAACCATATAGTCGTTTTTGGTAGAAAAGTGTTTGACATATTTTCTGAAATCTTTATTATACGCCCCACAAGACGGAGAGGTGTCCGAGTGGCCGAAGGAGCTCCCCTGCTAAGGGAGTATAGAGTTTGTAGCTCTATCGAGGGTTCGAATCCCTCCCTCTCCACCATTTCTTTTAATGGCGTGTTTTGTAAAGTTTTAAAGTATTGGGTGCATAGCTCAGCTGGATAGAGTACTCGGCTACGAACCGAGCGGTCGGAGGTTCGAATCCTCCTGCGCCCACCATACTTTAATAACTCTGCTTAGAGTCTAAATAAGCAAAAGCTCTACTTAGAGTTAAAATAAGTAAACTATAAAGTGGGTGCATAGCTCAGCTGGATAGAGTACTCGGCTACGAACCGAGCGGTCGGAGGTTCGAATCCTCCTGCGCCCACCACTTTATAGACTCATACTTAGAGTATAAAAAAGTAAAGTGTTGGCTAAAGCCAAACGGTCGGAGGTTCATTCTTACAAGATACGTCCTGCGCCCACCACTTTATAGACTCTCACTTAGAGTAAAAACAAGTAATAGTAAAAATGAAAGTGGGTGCATAGCTCAGCTGGATAGAGTACTCGGCTACGAACCGAGCGGTCGGAGGTTCGAATCCTCCTGCGCCCACCACTTTCATATTTTCATACACTTTTAAGTGTAAGAAAAATAAACCGATGGAAATCGGTTTTTTTATGTCTGAATTTATACGCTCTGCTTAGAGTTTAAATAAGCAATCTATGAAAGTGGGTGCATAGCTCAGCTGGATAGAGTACTCGGCTACGAACCGAGCGGTCGGAGGTTCGAATCCTCCTGCGCCCACCACTTTCATAAACAAGCCGACATTAAGTCGGTTTTTTTGTGCCTGAAATAAAGTGAAACGTAAACTACCACTCCTGTAGCCGCAGAGCTTGCTCGCGTGAGAAGCGCTAGCTTCTATTCCCCCCTCAAAAATATAATTTATAAGATTTTATTCGTTGGCAACGCCAGAAATAAGTAATTTATTCACAAAGAGGTTAAGAGGCGCTGCGCTTTTAGAGGTAGTAATAAAGCTAAGCTAAACTAATAAACCTGGGCTTATGTCTTCTCATTTATTTCTCTTTGTGTAATAGATCTTTAAGTGGTTCATTGACCAAGAAATTAAATAACTAGAAGCGTTTAGCTCTAAGGAGATTAAATACGGTCTTTAAGCTTAAAATGAGAGGTGGTATTTTCAAGTAAAACTAGCTCTAATATTTAAATCTAAACTCCGAGTTTATTTATCCGTTGTAGACGCTGAGCTTGCTCGCGTGAGAAGCGCTGTATCTGCTCAAGCCCACTAACCTTTTTCTAAAGCTGCTCTTTAATATTACCTATGTTATTTTAAACGCCTTGTTTAAAAGGATATTGCAGTATGTTTAAAACCCTATTTATTACGTTATTTTTTATTTTTAGCGCTATTTGTATTTCCAGCGCACAAGCCAACGAAGCTAATAACTCACTTGTGGTAGGTGCGCAGCAATATGCTAAATATTTACCGCAGTTAAAAAATAAACGTATAGGGCTCGTAGTTAATCAAACATCAACGGTAGGGCAAGCTCACTTAGTAGATGCTCTGCTGACTAAAAATATTAATATAACTAAAATTTTTGCACCTGAGCATGGCTTTCGCGGCGATCACGATGCGGGCGCGCATGTAAAAAATGCCGTTGATAGCAAAACCGGTATTCCGCTTATTTCTATTTACGGTAAAAATAAAAAACCAAGCCAAGCTGCTTTAGCTGATGTTGATGTCATTATTTTTGATATTCAGGATGTGGGAGTGCGCTTTTATACCTACATAAGCTCTATGCACTACATGATGGAAGCCGCTGCAGAGCAGGGGATAGAATTTTTAGTACTCGACAGACCCAATCCAAATATTGCCTACGTTGATGGGCCAATATTAGAGCCACAATTTAAATCGTTTGTAGGCATGCACCCAATTCCTGTGTTACACGGCATGACCGTTGGCGAACTTGCCAAAATGATCAAGGGCGAGGGCTGGATCAATAAAGCGCCCGATTTAAAATTAACCGTGATCCCTGTTGATCATTACACTCGCAAAAGTACTTACAGCTTGCCTGTAAAACCAAGCCCTAACTTACCTAACGATCAAGCCATTGCACTTTACCCATCACTTTGTTTTTTTGAAGCAACGCCTATCAGCATTGGTAGAGGCACCGACTTTGCATTTCAAGTAATTGGCTATTCGCCAGTTGCATTAGGTGATTTTAATTTTACACCGCGTGCAATTAAAGGGGCTGCTTTAAACCCTAAATTTAAAAACCAAACCGTACAAGGGCTCGATTTAAGACAAGCAAATACCACAGGCCTAAATTTAACTTACTTAATAAATGCGTACACTGAGCTTAGTAAAAACAACATCTCGTTTTTTGAGCGTGCTGACTTTATGGATAAACTAGCGGGTACTAATAAACTACGCTTAGCTATTGAAGCAGGTCAATCAGAAGCGCAAATAAAACAAAGTTGGCAGGCGGGGCTTGCGCAATTTAAAGCGCAAAGAGCGCCTTACTTGCTATATAAATAAGGGCTAAGCATGTTTATTGCTTTAAAAAATCAAAGGTGTAGTTATATAAAAAAAGCATTTATAGCGGCGTTAAGCTTTATTGTTGTGGGTTGTAGTACACCACCTGAGCCTATTAGCTCGGTGCTACCACTTACAAAGAGCCAACTTGTAGAGCTGCCTAATGCACAAGTGGTTGTAACGTTTCCTGAGGTAAATCCAAGTAGCCGGTTTTATGTAAATAACCGAGGAACGTTTAAAGCTTACAAAGGGCGCGGGCAATTATTAATACAAAACCACAACGCACAAAGCGCCGACATTTACATTAATAATCAAAAGCTCGACGTTAACCAACTAAGCGCCAACACTCTATACAATTACAGCTTGGCAAAAAATACTCACAATGGTGTTAATACTTTTAAAGTTGAAAATATTCTCCCTGTTGGCGCAAGTTTAACGCTACGTTTTGCATTTCCTACTTTAAGCGATGAGCCCATAAAGCTCGTAGACTTTAGTGAAGTAGATGAATTAATTGAGCGTGATGTAAAAGCGGGTTTTCCTGGGGCTGTGTTGGCCGTTGTTAAAAATGGTGAGCTAATAAAATTAACCGCCTATGGCGATGCAAAGCAATATCAGCAAAGTGATTTAATGCTACTCCGCCCAGAGCCCATGCAAACTAATACCTTGTTTGACCTTGCCTCAAACACCAAAATATTTGCCACCAACTTTGCACTTATGAAATTAGTAAGCGAAGGGCTGTTAAATATTAATAAACCCGTGCAAAGCTACCTAAGCGAATATAAAGGCGAAGGGCGAGCAAAGCGCACAGTAAAAGACTTACTCACTCACAGCGCCGGATACCCGCCAGTATTTGACTTTCACCGTAAAGATGGCAGCAATGGCGACGCGTTTTATTCGCAAAACAGTAAAACCACCAAACAGCTATTACTTACCAGCGTGCCTTTTAGTAGTAAATCATCTGGGCAGCCTATTTACTCAGATATTGATTACATGATTTTAGGCGTACTAATTGAGCGCATTACAGGGCAGCCTCTTGACGAATACCTAGAGCAGCAAGTGTATGCGCCACTAAAATTAGCTAACACGTTATTTAATCCACTTAAAAAAGGCTTTAAGCCACAGCAATTTGCAGCCACTGAGCTTAGCGGCAACACACGAGACGGGCGCATTAAGTTTGATAATGTTCGAACTGGGGTTTTACAAGGACAAGTGCATGACGAGCGTGCTTACTATTCTCTTGATGGCGTAGCAGGGCATGCGGGGCTATTTAGTAATGCTCACGACTTAGCTGTGCTTTGCCAGCTATTATTAAATAATGGCGGCTACGGCGACCAACAATTATTTAGTGCAAGCGCCTTAGCGCAATTTTTAACGCCGCAATCAAGCGACGAAACCTACGGGCTTGGCTTTAGGCTTGCTGGTAACAACCAAGCAAGGCGTTGGCATTTTGGCCCTTACGCAAGCGCGCAAGCTTATGGGCACACTGGTTGGACAGGTACAGTGACCGTAATTGACCCCGCTTACGACTTGGCTATTGTTTTACTTACTAATGCTCGCCATAGTGCAATTAAAGGCTCGCTAAAACGTTACGAATTTACAGGTAAACAATTTGAAACCGCACAGTACGGATCGGTGGTGTCGCTTATTTATGAAGCGTTACTAAATCAATAAGCTATCGTATAGGTTAAAACGTACTAACCGTGCCACCTTAAGTGATTTATTTACAGGTGACTTGAGTAAGCCAATCCATTAAGCTAAGCGGTCTATAAAACTAAGCCGGTTTATGTTGTTAGGCTTAACAAATAAGCGTTAAAACGCGTACAAAGCGAGGTTTACTCGCTAATAATTAAGGTTAACTTTTTATGCATTGGTATTCTATTTTACCGCCGCTAATTGCGATTGCTATCGTGTTTTGGCGAAAAGAAGTGATTATGGCGCTACTTGTTGCCGTTGCTTCTTCTGAGTTTTTACTCGCCTTTCAGGGCGAAGGTAATAGCTTGTTTGATACTTTTTTAAATACCATTGAACGTATTATTTCGGTTGCCAGCTCGCCAGGTAATACACGCATACTAATTTTTAGTATTTTAATTGGTGCACTGCTTGCCTATATTCGCGAATCTGGCGGCGTTGCAGCAACTGTTAATATGCTAATGAACAAAGGCATTGCAAAAAGTAAGCGCCAAGTGGGCTTTTTAACCATGTTTACCGGTATTGCGGTGTTTATAGAATCTAACCTGAGCGTACTTACCTCGGGTATTTTATCGCGTGGCTTGTTCGATAAATTTAAAATGAGCCGAGCGCGTCTAGCTTACATTATTGACAGCACCAGTGCGCCAGTGTGTATTTTAATACTACTTAACGGCTGGGGCGCATTTGTACTTGGTTTGTTAGGTAACTACGAGCTAGGTGAGTCGGCTGTATCGGTATTGTGGGGCAGCGTTGGATATAACTTTTACGCCATAATTACCCTTGTTATTGTTTTTTACACCATCGCGTTTGATAAAGTGCATGGCCCAATGAAAGAAGCCGAAGAAAAACTAGAGCTTCAAACAACCGACTTAAAAGATGAAATAAAAGCCTCTAAAGCGCGTTACATGTTAATCCCGCTTATTACGCTCATTACCAGCATGGTTGGCTTTATGTATTACACCGGTAATGGTGTGTTGGCAGAGGGCAGCGGTTCTAAGTCAGTATTGTACGCAACAGTTTTAGCCATTGTCGTAGCTTACTTTTTAATGATTGGTTCTCGTAAATTTACGCACCATCAATTAGTTGATACCGGTTTTAAAGGTATGGGCGAATTAATGCCATTGGTCGCCATTGTACTGCTTTCGCTTACACTTGGCGCAAGCTTAAAAGAGTTGGGTACTGGCGTATTTGTAGCGTCACTTGTTGGTGACTATTTACCTATTTACTTAATCGTACCGGTGCTGTTTTTAACTGGCGCGGTAATGTCGTTTACTACGGGCACATCGTGGGGTACGTTTGCTATATTAATCCCAATTGGTGTGCCACTTATTCAAGCGCTAGGTTTACCGCCGTCGCTTGTTGTTGGTGCTATTTTGGGTGGTGGTATATTTGGCGATCATTGCTCGCCTATATCCGACACCAGCGCTGTATCGGCTATTGCATCGGGGTGTGACTTACTCACCCACGTTAAAACACAGCTACCGTATGCCTTATTTGGTGGTGGCCTTACGTTTTTAGCGTACTTAGTAACAAGCATTATTGTTTTATAAAATTTGATTATTTAAATACTCAAAAGCCTGCTTAGTCGCAGGCTTTTTTGTTTTCAAAATAAATAAAGCTAATTAAGATAGAGCCAAGCAATACCAAACTAAAAGGGTCTATAACTATTAGAAAAATGATTTAATTATAGACTTAAGTACCCGTATTTATATTTTTTAGGTTATTGTATAGCATGAGCTTTAAGCTTTTTGATAGCTGGCAATTCTTACTTTTCAACTCATATAAGGCTGTAAATCCACACTATGTTTGCAATTGATAATATCATTCTCGTTAGTGCCATATTAATTTTACTAGGAGTGATCTCGAGCAAGTTATCTGCACGTGTTGGCTTACCTGTGCTGGTGCTATTTTTACTTGTAGGCATGCTCGCAGGTGAAGACGGTATTGCAGGTATTTCATTCGACAACGCAGAGGCCGCACATGCTTTGGGTACTCTTGCGCTTGCCATTATTCTATTTGATGGCGGCTTACAAACGCCTACCAGTTCAATTAAACAAGTGTGGAAACCCGCGTCTGCTTTAGCAACCGTCGGGGTGTTATTTACCGCTGTAATTACAGGCCTTGTGGCCACTTATATTTTAGACCTGCCCATATTACAAGGTGTTTTACTGGGCGCTATTGTTGGCTCTACAGATGCCGCAGCAGTGTTTGCGCTTTTACGAAGTGCGGGTATTCACTTAAACAAAAAGCTTAAATCTACCCTTGAAATAGAAAGTGCATCGAACGATCCAATGGCTATTTTTCTAACAGTTGGTTTGTTAGAAATGCTTGTTAACGACATGCCAATAGGGCTGGATTTACTACAGTTATTTGCTCAACAAATGGGTGTTGGCGCTATTTGTGGTCTTTTAATTGGTAAGGTATCGGTTTGGTTTATTAATCGAATTAAACTAAATGCATCGGGTTTGTATTTAGTGATGGTAACCGCATTTGGGCTGCTTTCTTTTGGCCTTTCTGCAACGCTCGGCGGCAGTGGATTTTTAGCTGTATTTATAACGGGTGTTATTTTAGGTAACAGCAAATTTGTATATAAACGCGGTATTTTTCTGTTTCATGACGGCTTAGCATGGCTTGGGCAAATAACCATGTTTGTTGTATTAGGACTTCTTATTAATCCGTCGTCATTGGTTGACGTATGGCTAGAAGGATTGCTTATTGCACTAGCACTTATTTTTGTTGCTCGCCCATTAGCGGTAGCGCCTATTTTAAAACTGTTTGGCTTTAATAATCGCGAAACCCTTTTTGTATCTTGGGTTGGTCTTAGAGGCTCAGTACCCATTATTTTAGCTATATTCCCATTACTATTTGGCCTTTCAGGGGCTGAACTTATTTTTAATGTCGTTTTTTTCGTGGTGTTAATTTCAGCCACGTTACAGGGCTCAACAATGCCTTGGATGGCTAAAAAACTTAATTTAGTAGAGCCGCCGCCCGACCTAGCCGCTGCAACACTCGAAATTACAGCCCTGAACGATATTGATATAGAAATTGTAGAATACACCTTAAGTGATGTTTCTCGGGTTTCTGGGCGCAGCTTGTCACATGCGGCACTTCCTGAGAGTGTGGTTGTTGCTATGATCACACGGGGTCCGTCAATCATACCGCCACGAGGCTCAACTAAGTTAAAAGCAAACGATCACTTATTTGTTGTTTTAAAACCAGATAACAGACCTTTTGTTGATTTAGTTTTTACAGCAACCGATAAAACAAACCATCAAGATAGCCACTTAGCTCACAACGAACTTAAAGTGAAAGGAGTAACGTTGGTAGGCGATATATTTTACTCTTATCACATGCAAATAGACGCGCCAGAAGAGATAAGCTTGGAAGAAGTGATCAACCAAAAGCTTTCAGGAGAAGTCAGTAAAGGCGATATTGTTGTTATTGGTAATGTTCAAATACGCGTTATAACAATGGTGCATACACGCATAGTTACCATTGGCTTAAAGTATTTAAATAATCCAGAAAAGCGACTTTTAAAGCCGTAATCATTAACAGTGATTTATTAAGTGAAGACGGCACGTTTATAGCTACGTAGGTTGGTTTGAGTGACACGAAACCCAACGGATCGCTAATGCAATGAGCACACCGAAAGCTAGTTATGTGTAGTGTTTGTTGTAGGCGAACAGCTTGCTGGCGCGTCGGGTGTTAGTCTTATTTTTGCCTACTTTATTACAAGAATTATTGTTTTTTACGTATAATTTTTAATACTCAAAAGTATGCCTAATAGCTGATTTTTAATAGCTATCGAGGGCAAAGGAATGCTCTATATTAAGTAGGGTTTTATTCTACTTTATTGAAGTAAATGAGTATTATAAGGAGCTATTATTGCTGGAACAGCTCCAAACTTAACGTAAAACCTATTGTTTTCTAAATTAGCTTTTTCAACCAACTTTATCAGCCCATCTAAGTCAGCTATTTCGTAAGTGTCAAATGTATGGATATATCTATTAAACTCTTTTAAATTCAATATTTGTCGAATTCTTGATTCAAGGCCTACATCACAAGCATACCTCTTGAACTTTGGGGATATCCAGTATAGGAGTTCAATCATATTATCGAGTTTTTCATTTAGCACAGCAATCACTTCTTCTGGAGAGGATATATCACTAACTCGCCAAGCTGGCTCATTATGTGAAATTCGATTTCTGAATGCTCTGACTTCTTCTATGCGTCGACGTATAGAATCTCTTTGGTGAAACATTGGGTTTTTATGAGTAACTCTTGGGAGCTTTTTGAAGGCCTTAGTTAACTTGGAAGGCCATAAATAATTATTGTCACTACCATTGTAAAAATTTTTATCTAAAATATACTCCCAAACAGAAAAATCTGTTTTTGATATAATTTGGTCAAGGGTTACTGTATCTGGGTCTTTATTTTTTTCTACTAAAGCTCTTCGAGCTTCTTTTTTTGCACTAGCGAACTTACTCTTGAATTTTTTAACTTGTTCTGGATTACATGAAGCACCTTGTTCATTTACTTCCTGAGTAAAGGAAATAGCTTGAAACCAAAATTGACCATCAGTTGTGCTTATATTTAATTGTGCTACTTCATTAATTGTATTTCTTAAAGCGACTTCTATAAGTTGAATAAGTGGGTAGAAAGCTCCGACTAAGGTCAAGTTCCAGCTATAAGCTCCAAGTAACTCTGCATCATTATTTAACCCTAGCGAATTTTTATAACTCGAAAGCCTTGCATTACTAATTAGCTTTTTGGGTTCTGTATAATCGTAGTTATGTGGCACCTGATAGAGTCCTTTCATTGTATTAAAATAAAAATATACTATCAGATTTTGATCACAAATTATCTTTCGGTTTTAGTTTATTTTTGACACTAGCGTCAATATGATCTAGAATCGAATTTAGCTAGTTGATAAGTTCTTCTCCCATCTTAGTAATGGTGCTAGTTCGTCGACATAAAGCGTAAGATATTAGCCCCTGAGAGCATTGCTTTCAGGGGTTTTGCTTTTCTAAACCCTACCTTTAGATATAAAATAAGTTCATGGTATTTAATGTTTTCAGCTAATCAGCATTAAAAAGTGTTGCTTAGTAACAATTACAATCCGTAACTTCTAAGCCCCACATTGCCTAACCCCAGCTCCCGCATGTTTAAGCGCAATAATCTGCCCTTTACCGTTATGCGCCATGGCGAGCATATCACCGGTATTTATATTACTTTCAACCGCGTGTTTACCTTTTAAATCACTCAACAATGACTGCTTAATTTGCACGAGTACCTCGTCATTACAGCTGGCTATGTACCAGTCGTTATCTACCTTCACTAGAGTGCCGTATTCTATGTGGCGTTGTTGGTGGCGGCGTAAATCATTAGCTAATTGATTATCAAGCGCGTGTTTTTGCTCTGTAATGATGCTTGCGTAGCTGCCGGATGGATTTATTTCGTGTGTTTTAATAATTGAATAGTCGTGAATGTCTATAGTGTTAAATTCGCTGTTAAGTACGGTTTTAGGCGTGGTATTTATGCTGTTGTTGTTATCAAACACAATAAATGCAAACACACCCAGTGCGCAGGCTAGGCTGGTTAGCTGTAGCGTAAAGCCGAGCTTTTTAGGCTTTGCATGCACAGCGTTATTAAGTAGCGTTTTTTGCTGAGCGCTTGTAAGTGTAGTGCGCGCCTTTCGCTCTTTGTAATGTTGTGTGAGCTTTTGATCAAACGGCTCATCAGGCTTGTTCATTGTTTGCTCCTAATAAACGTTTAAGGTTTTGCTTGGCATAGCGCAGCCTTGTTTTAATGGTCTCAAGGCTGCTCTGCGTTATAAGTTCTATGTCGGTGAGCGAAAAGCCTTCTTGTTGTAATGTAATGGCTTCGCGCTGTACAAAGCTAAGTTGTTTTAGCGCGGCGTCGAACGCTTCGTAACTTATGTTTGAGCTTCCTATATACGAGTCTCTGCTAGTTAAGTCACCACTATTTAAGTCGCTTTCGCTTTTATCATTTTGTGCTGCTAAATGCGTGTTTTCGTCAAGCTCTACAAAGTGCTGTTGCCTGCGGTATTCGTCAATTAGTGTGTTGCGGGCAAGTTTAAACAACCACGCTTTGGGTGTGGTTTGGGCTTGGTAAAGGTGGCGTTTTTCGATTACTTTTAGCCATGTTTGTTGACTTACGTCGTATGCTAAATGCGTATTAGATTGCGTAACAAGGTAGTGGTATAAGTCGTTACTGTAGAGGGCAATAAGCTGCTCTAAGTAACGATTGTCGCCACTTTTTGCGTAACTTGCCATGCAGTCCTTGCTTGGCGTTTCAAATAACCATGACTTAATACTTAGTAGCATAGGCGTTTAGTCCGTTAAATAGAGTTATCTAATTTAAAATCGAGCTGTACAGTTTGACCTGTTTGTAATTGTGCCACACCTTCAATTATTTTGGGGCGATATTTCCAGCGTTTAATGGCTCTTATTGCTTCGCGATCAAAGGTACGTTTTGGCTCGGCGTTAATAACTACTGGGTCGATTACTTCCCCCGTTGGCGAAATACTAAAGCTTAGTTGCACCCAACCTTCAATACCATCGCGCGCTGCTGTGGTTGGGTATTTAGGGTTTATGCGCACTATGGGTGTTGCATCCCCTGTTGGGCGATTAATGGTGTTGTTAATTTCGCCACCAAAATCGTCAATTGTTATCGGCGTAAAGTCGCTAATTGCCAACACAGGATCGGCTGATGTATCAAGCGGTGGAGCTTTTTGCGGCACTTTAGGCATCGGCGGTGGCGGCTGTATTTTTTGTATATGCCTTAGCTTTGAATCCTCAGGTGCCTGAAAAATCTCTACTATAATATCGTCCCCTGGTTTAACCGGTGCGCGTTGCTCGCCACTTATTAAGTATTGCATAAACGCAAAAGCTGCAAAGGTCATCGCGGCGCCGCCGATAACGGCAGTCGATGTTTTAATAAATACTGGGTTGTTAGGTACTTCAAGTGTGTGCATAAGCCGCTCCAAATTTTATTGACCACTACAATTAGGGTGTTTTCAAAGCTATAACGGGTGGCAAATCAAAAAGGGGTGAAATAATTTTATAAAAAATGTGGGGTTTAGTTACAATAGCCATTCGCATTCTTTTACTTATTAACTTTTTAGGCTGTTATGCAACTCATTGAAATAAATAAAGCACGTTACCGTAAACATTTAAACCGTGTTATTGCAGGATGTGGTATTGGTTTGGCGGTAGGCAGCTTGGCTATATCGCAAACGCTGATTGCTTTATTTCCTGATGAAAGTGGTAGCCACTTTCATTGGAACTTAATAGGTGTTGCTATTACTAGCGTTGGGCTTGCGTGGTTACTTCATAAATATCGTACACATACGTTTATGACAGAAGTTGTTTATGTGTGGGAGCTTAAAAAAGCACTTAATAAAATAACCCGTAAAATGGCTAAGTTAAAAGCTGCTGGCCGTGAAGGCAATGCCGATGCGTTATTAGCGATTCACTATAGCTACGCGGGCTCTCGGTTATTGTGGCAGTTAGACGATAACCTAATCACTATGGACGATTTAGCCATTAAACAAGCTGAGCTTGAATCTGTTGCAGCGCAACATAACGTAACGCTTAACGTTGAAGATTATGACGCAAGTATTTTAAAACAGTTTTAAAGCTTAGGTTTTTAAATTCGTTAGAGGAGCCTTAATGAAAAAAGTACTCATAGTTTGTTTAGGTAATATTTGCCGCTCGCCAACCGCAGAGGCGGTATTAAAAGCCCGTGCTAAAAAACTAGGCGTTAACGTTAAAGTCGATTCGGCAGGGACTATTGGTTACCACGAAGGTAAAACGCCTGATAGTCGCTCAATGGCTGCAGGCGAAAAACGTGGTTATAGTTTTAAAGGTATTTATTCACGTAAAGTACGCACAAGCGACTTTACTGAATTTGATTTAATTTTAGCGGCCGATACACAAAATTTAGCTGATTTAACAGCGCAATGCCCTGAGCATTTACGCTATAAGCTGGCGCTATTTTTAGAATATGGCGAGCAAGCCCAAAGCGCTATTCCCGATCCTTATTACGGCGGCGATGATGGCTTTGAAAATGTGCTCGATTTAATAGAAGCGGCTAGCGATAAAATACTCGCTAAAATTTAATCCCTATTTTATTACTAAAGCTAAATTTAACGAGCTTTTTGTCGTATTGCACAGTGTCCCTAAAGTAAGTACATTTTATACTTACTCAAAGGGAACTTTATGAAAATAAAAATATTACTACTCACTTTATCTATCGCTTCTTGTTCTACTTTTGCTAACGATGTTAGTTTTTCGATTGGGGGTGGCTATCCTTATTTAGTTATTCCTGAAGTGTCTTTGTCGGCTAACGACGACACACAACGCTGGTATGCAAACTATAAACTAGGCCTTGATGATGGATTTTCTGCAGGTTTTGAACAAGCAGTAAGCGATAATAAAAAGCATGCTTTTGGCGCACTTGTGGGCGCTATTGGTGCAAGAGATACAGACCAAGAGTGTGAAAGTTCAACTAATGATGTAGCAACTGACTTTGCTAATACGCTAGGTTGTGTAATTGGCGGGATTTTTGATGAAGAAACAACAAACGGCATAGGGCTTACGTACAGCTATAACTTTAATGGACTGAACAGCGCTGGTTTTAGATTAGAGCTAGATGTGGGCTATGGTAAAGCAAGCGACAGCAACGAAAAAAGAGCCGATGGCGGTATTAGCGTAAGTTACGAATTTTAACTACGTAGAATTTGTATTAGTTGGCTTCAAAAAAGGCGCATAAAGCTGTCTCTTGATCACAAGTCTGACTCAAGAGATTTTGCTAAATCGTAGCCTTCCAGGATGGCTTGTAACTTAAGCCATCCTTGCCATAACACTTTCACAGATGCACGCCCTGTGCGCTTG